>CAZCDM010000008.1:4789-32814 GCA_964497475.1 uncultured Planctomycetaceae bacterium | reverse complement strand
GCCCTCTACGACCTGCTCCATTGATTGGGTGTCCCAATGTTGAAGTCAGGAAGAAGGTCTTTCTGTAATCCAATGGGGCCGGGCAATCCGGTTCGGAACCCCAGCAGATAATCTCGATCATGCTGGCGGGATGGGAACCCCGCCAGCCAATCGAAATGAACCGTTGATCTGCAATCAGCTCAAATCACTGCGTCCCGGCCGCCAGCGTTTCCTCCACCCGCTGGACGGCCTGATCCGGGTCGAGCCCGTTGAGATTCACCGTCACGTCGGCCAGAGATTCGTAGACCGGCTGCCGTTCGTGACAGAGCTGAAGGAACGCTGCCTCGGGGTCGGCTGCACCGTCCAGAAAGGCCGGCACGCCCCCTGCCATCACCCGCCGCAGCAGCTCCGCCTCATCGACCTGCAAGTACACGATGGTCCCCAGCGATTTCAAGATCGGCTGGAGGTCGGCCCGCAGCGGAGTCGGCCCGCCGACGGCCAACACCAACTCGCCGCCCGCATCGCCTCGCCCGGCTGCTAGATCCTGCACGACACTCCGCTCCAGCTCGACGAACATCGCCTCGCCCTCCTGGCGGAAGATTTCACGCACCGTAAGCGATCGGCCAGTCCGGGCTGCATACGCCTCTTCCACCCGCCTATCGGTATCGACAAACCGCCCGTCCCGCCGCGCAGCCAAACCCCGGCCGACCGTGCTCTTGCCGCAATGTTTCATTCCGATCAGTACGATACGCATGGCCTGCCATCATAGCGGAAAACCCGCCTCACGTCCCGCGGTTCTCACCAACAGCCCTCCCATAAAAAAACCCACAACCGAGGCTGTGGGTTGGTAGATCGTGAATTGCAGCGAGGTGTTATTCCTTGGATTCTTCCTCGTCGACTTCGGGGGCATCCTCGGCCGGGGCTTCCTCAGCGGGAGCTTCCTCTTGGGGAGCTTCGTCGGTTGCTTCGGCGGCGGGCTGCTCGTCAGCGGCTTCGGCGGGGGCCGATTCTTCTTCGGCTGCTTCCACTTCGGCTGGTGCATCGCCACCGGCCGCGGCGATCATGGCCTTGGCGGCTTCGTGACGCTTCTGGGCACGCTGTTTCCGCTTGCCCGCACCGCCGCCGCTGGTCTCGGCCGACTCTTCCACGAGCTGGAGAATGACCTGCTCGCCGGAATCGCCAATGCGACGCTCGGAAATGCGGATGATCCGCGTATAGCCGCCCGGCCGATCCGCATACCGCGGCGCGATCTCTTCGAAGAGCTTCTGGACGACGGTCTTGTCCTCGGGCATGTAATCGCCCTCGACCTCGTCCCAGCTGAAGATGTCGCGGTCCTGGAGAAGCTGGATGACCCGCCGGCGGGCGTGCAGCGTGCCCTTGCGAGCCAGCGTGATGAGCTTCTCGACGAACGGCCGGAGTTCCTTGGCCTTGACGACGGTAGTACGGATCGCACCATGCTCGAAGAGCGACGCGGCCATGTTGCGACGCAGCGCCTTGCGGTGACTGGTGGTGCGACTCAGTTGTTTTCCTACGACTCGGTGACGCATGAGAGTGGTCCTATTCTTCTTCGCCTTCGTCGCCATCGGCTTCGACCGGGGCGGGGACCGGCACGTTCATGCCCAGCCCAAGACCCATGTCGGCGAGCTTTCGCTTCACTTCCCGCAGCGACGTCTTGCCGAAGCTGCGAATTTTCAGCAGCTCGGATTCGGTGAGATTGGCCAGCTGGCCAACGGTATCAATCTTCGCCGACTCGAGGCAGTTGTTTGCCCGGACGGAGAGTTCCATTTCCTGGATCGGCAGTTCGAGCTTACGCTGCTGCTCGGTGTCGATCTCCTGTGCGACCGGCTGCTGGCCGGACTCGATGATCTGCTCGCCCATTTCGAAGTACTGCACGAAGGGGTTGAGGTGCTTGCGCATGATCTTAGCCGCTTCGACCATCGCCATCTCCGGCGTGACCGTGCCATTGGTCCAGACTTCCATCAGCAGGCGGTCGTAGTTGGTCTTCTGGCCGACGCGGGTGTCCTCGGTGGCGTAGCGGACTCGCGTGACAGGGCTGAAGAACGCGTCGACGTAAATCCGCCCGAGTTCCTGATCTTCGTCCGGGTCGACCATATCCTCGGCCGGGACGTATCCGCGGCCGGTCTCGACGGTCATTTCCATCTCGAAGGGGATATTGTCGGCCAGGGTCAGGAGCGTCAGGTCGCCGTTGATGATCTCGATGGCCGGGTCGGCTTCGATCATGTCGGCGGTGACGGGCCCCTTGACGTTGCTGCTGACGCGGATGGTCTTGGGCTCTTCGGTGTGGGCCTTGACGATCAGGGCCTTGACGTTGAGGATGATGTCAGTGACGTCCTCGACGACGCCGGGCACGGAGGTGAACTCGTGCTCGGCCCCGCTGATGCGTACGGAGGTCACGGCCGCGCCTTGCAGGCTGGACAGCAGGATGCGGCGCAGCGAATTGCCGACCGTCGTCCCGAAGCCTCGCTCGAAGGGTTCCGCGGTAAACTTGCCATACGTGGGGGTCGATACGTCCTGGTCGTTAATTACCCGTGTGGGCAGTTCCAGGCCTCGCCATCGGATTCGCATATATCTATGCCTCCGTCCTTGTTCGGATCGTGTTTCTGGTGTGGGGTATATGAATCACTCGTCGATCAGCGGCTGCAGAATTCGACGATGAGGTTTTCTTCGACCGGGATGGTCACATCATCGCGGGTCGGCAGGGCCACGATGCGTCCGACGAGCTGGGACATATCCAGCGTCAGCCAGTTCTGCAGGCGGGGCTCGCCGAGTTCTTCCAGCCGGGCGCGGATCAGCGCCTTGGATCGCTCGGACGGCTTGATGGTCAGTTCGTCGCCGACCTTGACTTCGTAGCTGGCGACGTTGACCCGGCGGCCGTTGACGTAGATGTGCCCGTGGGCCACGGTCTGCCGGGCGGCCGGGCGCGACGGCGCCATGCCGAGCTTGTACACGACGTTATCCAGGCGGCGTTCCAGCAGGCTCAACAGCACCGAGCCGGTATTGCCCTTGATGCGTTCGGCCTTGGCGAAGAGGTTCATGAACTGCTTCTCTCGCAGGCCGTAGTATCGTTTGACCTTCTGCTTCTCGCGCAGTCGCACGCCGTAGTCGCTGATGCGGCCTCTCCGCCAGGAGTGCATTCCCGGCGGCGTGCCGATGCGGCGTTCGCTCTTGCCGCTGAGGGCGCGGGCGCCCTTGAGCATCAGGTTGACGCCTTCGCGTCGGCTCAGTCGATCTGTCGGACCAATGTATCGTCCCATGAATTCAAGCTCCTTGCCGTCGCGTTATACGCGGCGTTTCTTGCGGGGCCGGCACCCGTTGTGGGGAATCGGCGTGACATCTTCGATGCTGACAATTTTCAGCCCGGCCGACTGCAACGCGGTGATCGCATTCTCGCGCCCACTGCCGGGGCCATTGACCTTGACCTCGACCTCGACCATGCCCATTTTGCGGGCGACGGAGGCGGCGGCTTCGGAAGCCCGGCTGGCGGCGAAGGGCGTGCTCTTGCGTGAGCCCTTGAACCCGCCGACCGAACCGGCCGACTTGCTGGACACCACGTCGCCGTTGGGGTCGGTGATCGTAATCAGCGTGTTGTTGAAGGTCGCCTTGATGTGGACAATACCGCGAACCACATGCTTTTTGACCTTCTTGGTCTTCTTGACTTTTTTCTTTGCCTGGGCCATTCGTTGAATCCTCTCGTGGCGTCGTAACGCTTAGCGCATTTCCTTGACGGACTTCTTGCCGGCGACGGTGCGGGCCGGACCCTTGCGGGTACGGGCGTTGGTTTTGGTCCGCTGGCCTCGCACGGGCAGGCCGCGGCGGTGACGCAGGCCGCGATAGCAGCCGATGTCCCGCAGGCGGGCGATGTTCTGCTGGACCTGCCGGCGGAGCTGGCCCTCGATGACGTAGTCATTGGTCAGCAGGTTGGCGATCTGGGAGAGCTGATCCTCGGTGAGGTCCTTGGCTCGGACGTCATCGGCGATGTTCAGCTGCTCGCAGATCTTCCGCGCGGTGGTCGGCCCGATGCCGTAAATGTACCGCAGAGCGATCCAGGTCGGTTTGTCGTTGGGGATGTCTACACCGGCCACACGTGGCATATACGACTCCTTGCGTCAGATCAGCCCTGACGCTGCTTATGCTTGGGGTTCGTGCAAATTACGCGGACCACGCCTTTGCGGCGGATGATCCGGCAGTGTTCGCAAATCTGTTTTACGGAACTTCGTACTTTCATAGTGCACCAGCCTTTGTCCTGGTCCAGTCTCTATCGGTTATGCGGTCAGAACTCGGACACCGGTTTCGGTTATCGCCAGCGTGTGCTCCCAGTGAGCACTGCATTGGCTATCGGCGGTTACCACCGTCCAGCCGTCGTCGAGGATTCGACAACGACACGTGCCGGCGTTGACCATCGGTTCGACGGCCAATACCAGCCCGGGCTTGAGCTGGATGTCGCATCGGGCCAGCTCCGGCGAGAGGAAGTTGGGGACCTTGGGGTCCTCGTGCATCTCTCTGCCAATGCCATGGCCGACAAACTCCTCGACCACGCTGAAGCCTTCGCCTCGGACGTACTCCTGCATCGCCCGGGCCACATCCGACCAGCAGCCACCCGGCCGGGTGAGCTGACAGGCCAAATCCAGCGCGTGACGGGTCACATCGACGAGCTTTCGCTTCTCCGGTGCGACCTGCCCGACGCAATACGTCCGCGCCGAGTCGCCGCACCAGCCGTCCAGCAACACGCCAAAATCCACGCTGAGAATATCGCCATCCTGAATTTCGCGAGGCCCCGGAATGCCGTGGACCACTTCTTCATTCAAGGACGCACAGATATTGCCCGGATAATCAATGGCTCCGCCTCGGCCGGACACGCCATTGAACAAGCAGGTGGCGCCGGCCTGGCGGGTGATGCGGGCGGCTTCGGTGTCCAGTTCTTCGGTTGTCATGCCCGGGGCAATCATCTCGCCCAGGCGGTCCAGCACGTCGCGGACCAACTGTCCGGCGGCGTACAGCTTGTCGATCTGCTGCAGCGTTTTCAGGTGGATCGCCATGGCACGGCTAGCCCTTCAGGCTTTCGAGGGCTTCGACCATCGAGGCCGTCACCTCATCGGGACTTCCCATGCCGTCAACTTCCACCACGGTCACGTCGCCGCTTGTTTTGTAGTATTCGATCACCGGGGCGGTCTGCTTGTGGTACGCTTCCAGCCGTTTGCGGACGGTTTCTTCCTGGTCGTCTTCACGCTGAACCTGGGCAACATCGCCGTCGCATACGTCGCAATATTCGCCACGGGCCGAGGGCATGAACTCCACGTGGAAGCCCTTGCCGCACTGGGGGCAGCTGCGTCGGCCGGTGATGCGACCGACGACGGCATCCGAGTCGGCGGTGATGACGACGACGGCATCGAGCGGCTTGCCGAGCTCGCCGAGTGTTTCGTCGAGGGCCTTGGCCTGGGCGACCGTCCGCGGGAAGCCATCCAGCAGCAGGCCGCCCTCGGTCGAGGTAATGGCCCGGGCCATGATGTCCACGACGATGTCGTCGGGAACCAGGGCGCCGCTGGCCATGATATCCGCCAGCTTCTGGCCCAACTCGCTGCCGGAGTTCTTCTCGGCGCGGAAGATGTCTCCGCTGGAGAGGTGCGTCATACCGAATTGTTCCACGAGCCTCGCTGCCTGGGTGCCTTTGCCGGCTCCCGGAGGGCCCATCAGTACGATTCTCATAATTATTGTGCTCCCTTAATGCGGGTGGACCCGCCCAGGAATCCGCCGTAGTTCCGCATGACGAGGTTGGCCTCGATGCGTTGGACGAGGTCCAGCGTCACGGAAATCATGATCAGCAGGCCCGTGCCGCCCAGGAACTGGGAGATCTGGAAGGGGATTTTCATTTCCGAATAAATCACGTTGGGGATCACCGCGATGGCAGCCAGGAAGGCGGCACCGCAGTAGGTGATCCGCTCCATGACGCGTTCGAGGTAGTCCGCGGTTCGCTTGCCGGGGCGCAGGCCGGGGATGAAGTGGCCCATGTCGCGCAGCTGGTCGGCCATGTCCTTGGGGCGGAAGTTGACGGTCGTCCAGAAGAACGCGAAGAAGAAGATCAGCCCGATGTAGAAGACAGTGTGCGTCCAGGTGCCCATCTGGAAGGCATTGGCGAGGAAGGTCATCGTCTCATAGCCCCAGCCGCGGGGTGCCCAGGTTTTGCTGACCCAGCTCTGCAGCCAGCCGAAGATAATGTTCGGGAAGATCATCAGCGAACTGGCGAAGATGATGGGCATGACGCCGCCGTGGTTGACCCGCAGGGGCAGGTAGTGGCGCTGGCCGCCGTAGACCCGTCGGCCTCGCGTCTGCTTGGCCTGCTGGATGGGGATGCGGCGCTGGCCCTGGGTGATGAGAATCGCCCCGGCGACGACGAAGACGAACGACGCAGCCAGGAAAATCATCTGCGGCAGAGCGATCTGGCCCTCGGCGGGAGCGCTGAGGGAGAACGTCGCCTTGGCGAAGAGCTCCTGAATGGCAACGGGCAGGCGGACGACAATACCGGCCATAATCAGCAGGCTGATGCCATTGCCGATCCCGTACTCGTCAATCTGCTCGCCGAGCCACATCAGGAAGATGGTCCCCGCCGTCAGCCCGGCTACGCCAATGAGGAAGACCAGCACGCTGCCCTGCCAGGCCGGGTACATAATCGTATCGCCACCGGGCAGCTGGGCCGTCATCATCCACCGCATGTAAAAGATGCCCTGCACAATGCACAGGCCAACCGTTGCATAGCGGGTGTATTCCTGGATTTTCTTCTGGCCGGAGGGGCCTTCCTTGCGGAGCTTCTCCAGGGCCGGTATCACATTGCCCAGCAGCATGAAGATGATGCTCGCGGAGATGTAGGGCATGATGCCCAGGCCGAACAGCGTGCTGCGGGAAAGCGTACCGCCGGTGAACATGCTGAAGTAGCTCATGGCCTGGCCGAAGATGCCCTGCTGCTGACTCTTGGCCAGTTCGGTCAGGGCTTCCTGGTTGAGCCCGGGCAGGGGCACGTGGAAGCCGATACGGTAAATCGCCAGTAGCGACAGCGTGAAGACCAGCTTACCGAGCAGCTCCTGGACGGAGAAGATGTTTTCCAGCACGCGGCGGACACCGCTGCGAGCCCACAGGGCCCAGTAGGTCACGATGATGACCAGCAGCGTACCGGTCAGGCCGATAGCGCTGGAGAGGATGTCCCCGCCCTGCTGGCTGTGGATGGCATCGATGAGAGCCAACCCGGCCGAGCCACCGTAGCGGAGTACGAGGTAGCCGACCACGCCGGCGACCATCGAACGGAACAGGTCGAAGGGGCTGACTTTGCGGGTCAGAAGGAACACGCCCACCAGGGCCAGCGGAACCGCACTGACCAGCATCGGCCAGGAGCGCGCATCGCCGGCCGAGCCCTGCTGCACGAACAGATAGAGTGCGGTCAGCAGGAAGATGAGGCTGGCGGCAAGTTTACTGATTCTCAATCCCACGGGGTGGTCCTTGGTTTAGGCTTGGTTACGGTTGGCTATGCAGGGGCTTCGGCGGTTCCACCGGCCTGGGTGATTTTTTCCCGGGCGGTGGCGGAGAACTTATCGGCGACGACGGTCAGCGATTTGCTGATCTCGCCCGTGCCGAGAATTTTCACCGGACGGTCGATTTCGTTAATCAGGCTCGCCTGCCAGAGCGTCTCGGCGTCGACGCGGGCATTGGCGTCGAAGACCTCTTCGAGATCGGCGACGTTGACGACCTGGTATTCGGTGCGGAAGTTGGCGTTGTTGAAGCCACGCTTCGGCACCCGGGCCAGGACGGGGTTCTGGCCACCTTCATACCCGAGGCGGCGCTTAGAGCCGGACCGGGAGTGGTAGCCCTTGTGGCCGCGGCCTGAGGTCTTGCCGTGGCCCGAGCCGTCACCCCGGCCGATGCGTCGGCGGGGCTTGTTTCGGCCGGCCTGGGAAAGGATATCATCGAGGTTCATTTCTCGACTCCTCGCAGTTGGAGTACTTCCTGAGCGGTGCGGAGCTGCTTGAGCGCGTCAACACCGGCCTTGAGAAGGTTCTTCGGGCTGGTCGAGCCGTAGGCCTTGGTCAGCAAGTCGCTGATCCCGGCCAGCTCGAACAGCGGACGGATTTTCTTGCCCGCGATCACGCCGGTACCGGGCGATGCGGGAACGAGCACGACCCGGCTGGCGCCGCATCGGCCGACGACTTCGTGAGGAATGGTCCGGCCTCGCATGGCGACGGGGAACATTTCCTTGGTGGCCTCGGCCTTGCCCTTCTCGACGGCGTTGGGCACTTCATTGGCCTTGCCATACCCAATGCCAACGCGCCCGTTCTGGTCGCCGACGACGACGAGGGCGGCGAAGCTGAACTTCCGCCCGCCTTTGACGACTTTCGAGCAGCGGTAAATCTGCACGACATTGTCTTCGAGGCCGCCGTTGTCCGACTCGTACTGATCTTTTTTGCGTGAAAATGCCAATTCAGGCTCCTTAGAACTCCAGCCCACCCTTGCGGGCGGCTTCGGCTAGTTCGCGGACGCGTCCCTGGTAGGGATATCCGTTGCGATCGAAGACGACTTGCTTGATGCCCTTCTCGGCCGCCTTGGCCGCGAGAGCTTCGCCGACGACTCCGGCGGCGTTGCGGTTGCCCGCGTGGCCCTGGAGTTTCTCGGCGACGGTCTTTTCCTGCGTGCTGGCCGCGACGAGCGTCTGGCCCTGGTCGTCGTTGACGATCTGGGCGTAGATGTTCTTGTGGCTGCGGAAAACCGTCAGCCGGGGTCGCTCATCCGTGCCGTTGACGTGCTTGCGGATATGCTTTTTGCGTCGTGTACGCTGCTGTTTCTTTTTGAGGATTGCTTTCATAGTGGGTCCTGCCTTTTCGGCGGGGTAAAATGATCAGCCGGATTAGCCGGCGCCTCCACCCGCGAAAGCCTTACCGACCTTGCGGCGGACGTATTCACCGGCGTAGCGAACGCCCTTGCCCTTGTACGGCTCGGGCGGGCGGACGCGACGGCAGCGGGCGGCGAACTCGCCGACCACCTGTTTGTCTGCCCCCTTGACGGAGAACTTGGCCGGGTCGGTATCGCCACGGGCCTGGGGGGTTTGGATTTCGACCTCCACGCCGGCGGGAATCGCGAGGATTTCGGGGTGGCTCTTGCCGCAGGTGATGACGAGGTCCTGGCCCTGCTGGTTGACGCCATAGCCCACGCCGTAAACTTCCAGCGCCCGGACATAGCCTTCGGAAACGCCGATGACCATGTTGTTGACGAGGCTTCGCGTCAGGCCGTGATACGCCCGGGTCTGTCGCTCTTCGTCGCAGCGGGTGAAGCTCACCGTATCGCCCTCGACCGTGACGGTAATCTCGGGCCGGGCGTCGAGCTGCAGCGTACCGTTTTTCCCCTCGACGGTCACGGTCTGACCGGAGACAGAGACCTTCACGCCGGAGGGCAGTTTGATGGGGTTTTGTCCAATTCGTGACATGGCTTGAATCCTGTGGCTATCGGCCGGTTAGATCACCGTGCAGAGCACTTCGCCGCCGACGTTCTTCTCGCGACATTCGCGGTCGCTGAGTACGCCGTGGCTGGTCGAAATCACGCTGATGCCCAGCCCGTTGATCGGCTGGGGCAGCTCCTCGACGCCTGCGTAGACCCGGCAGCCGGGACGCGAGACGCGGTCGAGCCTGGTCAGCACATCCTGGCCGAGCGGGCCGTACTTGAGGTACACCCGCAGCAGGCCCTGCTTGTTGTCTTCAATTCGGGTATAGTCGGTAATGTACCCTTCGTCTTTGAGCACGCGGCAGACGCCCTCGCAGACTTTCGTCGCGCGGACATTGACCATGCGGTGCCGGCTTCGTACGGCGTTGCGGACGCGGGTCAACATATCGGCTGTGGAATCAGATAAACTCATCGCTGTGGGGTCCTCGTTACCAGCTGGCTTTCTTCAGTCCGGGGATGAGGCCTTCGTTGGCCATCTTCCGCAGGCAGATCCGGCAGATGTGAAACTTGCGGTAGACACTGCGGACGCGACCGCAGAGCTCGCACCGGCGAACTTTCCGTGTGGAAAACTTCGGGGTGCGTTTGGACTTGGCAATTTGTGCTTTTGTCGCCATGGTGTCGCTTTCGTGTTATTTCTCTCGAAACGGCATGCCAAGCCGAGCCAGGAGTTCCTTGGCCTGCTCGTCAGTCTCGGCCGAGGTCTGGATCGAAATGTTCATGCCCTGTACAAAGGTGATGTTGGCCGGGTCGATCTCCGGGAAAACAGACTGCTCGGCCAGGCCCATGTTGTAGTTGCCCCGGCCATCAAAGCCCGATGGGTTCAGCCCGCGGAAGTCCTTGACGCGCGGAATGGCCAGGCTGATCAGGCGGTCGAGGAACTCCCACATCCGCGATCCGCGGAGGGTCACCATACAGCCAACGTGCTGGCCCTCACGAAGGTTGAAGTTACTGACCGACCGGCGGGCGCGGGTCATGATGGGCTTCTGGCCGGCAATGAGCCCAAGCTGCTCGCGGACCTGTTCCAGCCTGGTCTTGTCGTCCTTGGCGTCGCCCATGCCCATGGAAATCACAACCTTCTGCACGCGGGGCACAGCCATGGGGTTGGCGATCTCGAAGTGATCCTTCAACGCCGAACGAACGTCACTGTGATATTGGTCTTTCAAACGTGGCATGATGCTGTCCTACGACTTGGCCTTGCGGACCGTCCCGAGCGACTCGCCACTGACACGGGCGATGCGCTCCTTGCTGCCGTCCTCTGCCACCTTGTACCCTACGCGGGTCGGGCGGGAGGTCTTCGGATCGATCGGCTGAACGTTGCTGATGTGAATCGGCATTTCTTTCTGGATACGACCGCCACGCGGATTCTGCCGCGAAGGCCTCATGTGGCGGTACACCTGGTTGACGCCCTGGACGAGGACCTTCTGGCTTTCGGGGAAGACCTTCAGGACCTGCCCGGTCTTGCCGCTGTCATCGCCGGCGATGACCATTACCTGGTCGCCTTGTTTAACGTGCTGTGCCATAATCAGACCACCTCGTTGGCCAGGGAGACAATTTTCATGTAGTTCTTCTCACGCAGCTCGCGGGCAACGGCCCCGAAAATACGCGTGCCTCGCGGGTTGCCATCATCGTCGATCAGCACCACCGCATTGCGGTCGAAGCGGACATAGCTGCCGTCGTTGCGTCGCGTGGGCTGCTTGGCCCGGACGATCACGCAGCGAACGATCTCGCCGGATTTGACGTTGGAGGCGGGGATGGCCTTTTTGACCGAGCAGATGATCACATCGCCCAGCCCGGCGGTCCGTCGCGTCAGGCCGCCATCGCGGGCCGTCGAGCCACCAAGGACTCGAATGCACCCCACGATGCGGGCACCGCTGTTGTCGGCTACGTCCAGTCGTGTTTCTTGTTGAATCACCGTCGGTTCCTTATCTCTCCATCACCGTGTGCCGCAGCACGCGGGCCAGCCGATGCGCTTTACGCTTGCTCAACGGGCGGCAGGGTACGATTTCAACCATATCGCCGATCTGGGCCTCGCCCTGGGTGTCGTGCACGGCGAGCTTGCGGCGGCGGCGGATGTACTTGTTGTACTGCGGGTGCTTCATCTGGCGCTCGACCTGCACCGAGATCGTATTTTCACCGCTGAAGGCGACGACCTTGCCGATGATCGTGCGGAGCTTTTTGGGTTGCGGGTTGGCTTGTTCCTGGGGCATGCTTGATTTCCGTTACTGGGCCTGGGCGGCCTGTTCGAGTTCTCGCTGGCGCTGGACGGTCTTGATCCGCGCGATGTCCCGGCGGGTCTTGGTCAACTGCGTGGGGTTCTCCAGCTTTTCCGTGACGGACTGGCTACGCAGGTCGAACAGGTGTCGTTCGAGGCGTTCCAGCTCGGCCTGGAGTTCTTCGTCGCTGAGTTGTTTCACTTCGTCAATGGTCATGGCTGTCTCGCTTAGATGGCCGCCCGGCGGTGAATCATCCGGCAGCGGAAGGGCATCTTGTTGGCTACGCGGCGGAAGGCGTCGCGGGCGATATCCTCCGGCACGCCGCCGATCTCGATAAGAACCGTACCGGGCTTGATGCAGGCCACCCAGCGGTCGGTCTCGCCCTTGCCCTTACCCATGCGGGTTTCCAGGGGCTTGGCACTGACGGGCTTGTTCGGGAAGACCCGCAGGTAGACCTTGCCTTCGCGGCGGAGGTAGTGCGTGGCGGCGACTCGCCCGGCTTCGAGCTGGCGGGCGCTCATCCACCCTTCGTCCATACTCTGCAGGCCGAACTCACCGTACGCCACGGTATTACCCCGCGTCGCATTGCCGCGGATCTTGCCGCGCTGCTGCTTGCGGTGTTTGACTCGTTTGGGCATTAAAGGCATGGTGGTGTTCCTTCCGGAGCATTACTCCGGCGTTGATGCGGTGTTATTCGTTGGTCTCGCTGGCCGGTGCGGCGGGAGCTGCCTCGGCGGGTTTCGCTGCTTCGGCGGGGGCGGTTTCGACCTGCTCGCCGATGGGGGTGGCGGTGGCACTCTGGCCGACGCGCCCACGACCCCGGCTGGGGCCGCCGCGACGGCGAGGCGGACGAGAAGCACCCCGGCTGGGGGCTTCGGTCTGCTTTTCGGCTTCCTGCTCGCCGAAGAGGCCACGATAGATCCACACCTTCACGCCGATCGTGCCGTAGGTGGTGAAGCAGTGCACGAAGCCGTAATCCACGTCGGCTTCGAGCGTGTGCAGCGGGACCGACCCGAGGGTCGTGGTCTCGCAGCGGCACATTTCGGCTCCGCCCAGGCGCCCGGAGAGCTGAATCTTCACGCCCTTGGCACCGTTCTGCATGGCCGACTCGGCCCGCTGCTTCATCGTCCGGCGGAAGCTGCTGCGGCGCTTGAGCTGCTCGCTGATGCCCTCGGCGACGAGCTGGGCATCCAGCTCGGCGTTGCGGACCTCAACAATGTTGACGTTCACGCGGCGGTTGGTGAGTTCTTCCAGAGCATTCTTGATGTTCTCGACTTCGGCACCCTTGGGGCCGATGACAATGCCCGGCCGGGCCGTGCGGATCAGAACCTTGACCTCTTCGCGCGTGCGTTCGATTTCCACGCCCGCCACGGCTGCGAAAGGAGGCGTCCGGTTCAGACGCTTGTCGAGAAACTCCCGCACGCGGGCATCCTCGACGAGGAACTCGCCGTAATTGCTCTTGGGAGCATACCAGCGGCTCTTCCAGCCGATGGTCACACCCGTTCGGAATCCAGTTGGATTGATCTTCTGGCCCATAGGGTCGCGTTATCCTTCCTCGTCCACGGCCACGGAGATGTGGCTGGTTGCTTTGGTAATGATGTGGGCGCGGCCTCGGTCTTTGGGGCGGAGGCGTTTCATGCGCGGGCCTTCGTCGACGCGGATTTCCGAGACGACCAGGGCGTCGAGATCGGCCTCGGCCTCGTTGGCATTGGCCACGGCGCTGGTCAGCACCTGGGAAATCATCGGGGCGGCCCGATTGGGGGTGAACTTCAGGATGTTCAGGGCATCCTGGACGTCCCGGCCTCGAACCATGTCCGCGATCAGGCGAGCCTTACGCGGGGCGATTCGGGCGAAGCTGTGTTTTGCTTTCCAAGCCATTGTTCGATCCTTACTTGCCGCCGGAGGTGTGCCCGCGGAACATTCGCGTCGGGCTGAACTCACCGAGCTTATGGCCGACCATGTCTTCAGTGATCAGCACGTTGTTGAAGGTCTTGCCATTATGCACCGCAATCGTAAAGCCAATGAACTCCGGGACGATCGTGCAGGATCGCGCCCAGGTCTTGATCGGCGTGCGGGTGTTGGTCTCGGCTGCCTTCTGAACCTTCAGAAAGAGCTTCTCGTCGACAAACGGGCCTTTTTTCGTACTTCGTGCCATGAGGGGTCCTCGGGGTTACAGCTTTACCTGTCCGTACCGCCGGCTGCGACGACGCCGCAGGATCAGCCGGTTGCTTGCTTTCTTTTTCCGCCGCGTCCGCCCGCCCTTGGAGAGCTTGCCGGTCGGGCTCATCGGGTGACGACCACCGCTGCGCCGGCCTTCGCCGCCGCCCATCGGGTGATCGACCGGGTTCATCGCCGAGCCACGAACGCGAGGACGACGACCCATGTGTCGCTTGCGGCCGGCCTTGCCGATCCGAACCGACATGTGCTCGACATTGCCCAGCTGCCCGATCGTGGCGCGACACTTCGTCGAGACGATACGCATTTCGCCGCTGGGCAGCAGCAGCGTGGCCTTGTTGCCCTCGCGGGCGACCAGCCGGGCAGCCACGCCGGCCGTGCGGACCATCTGGCCGCCGCGGCCGGGGGTCAGTTCAATGTTGTGAATGTCCAGGCCCATCGGAATCTTGCCCAGCTCGAGGCAGTGACCGGTGCGCGGCTCGGCCTCGTCGCCGGAGCGAACCGTCTGGCCCACACCCAGGCCGATCGGCGAGAGGATGTACCGCTTCTCGCCGTCGAGATACTGCACCAGCGAGATGTTGCAACTGCGGTTGGGGTCGTACTCGATGGTGAGCACCTCGGCCGGGGCGTCGTCACGGTTGCGATTGAAGTCGATCAGGCGGTAGCGACGCTTATTGCCCCCGCCGCGATGGCGCGAGGTAATCTTGCCACTGTGGTTGCGGCCGCCGGTTTTCTTCAGCGGGCGAAGCAGCGACTTCTCCGGCGTGGTCGTCGTCGTCTCGCGGATGTTTACCGACGAGTTGCGGCGGCCGTTGGTGGTTCGTTTGTATTTTTTGATCGGCATGGCTTGGGCCTTTGGGCTTAGAACAGGTCGATGTGGTGATCGGGGTGCAGCTCGACGATGGCCTTTTTCCAGTGTTTGGTGTGGCTGATGGTCCGCCCGGTCCGGCGGGGCTTGCCCTTGCGATTCGACGTGCGGACGTCCAGCACCTTCACTTCGTAGATCTTCTCGATGGCCTGCTTGATCTGGGCCTTGTTCGCGTCGGGCGAAACCATAAACCCGTAGCAGTTCAGTGCCTGCGACTGGAACGTGCCCTTCTCGGTAATCAGCGGGCGGATGACGATGTCATACAGTTCGCGGGGTTTCATGCGGTCACCTCCTGGGCCTGGGCGGTGAGGGTATCAATCGCCTGGCGGGTCAGGATCAACTTCGGCCGGGTCGCCACGTCGCAGGCGTTGAGCTCTTCGACAATGCGGACGGTCACGTCCGGGAGGTTCCGGCTGGAGAGATAGATGGTTTTGTTCCGCTCGCCGAGGGCCAGCAGGCAGCGGCGGTTGATCTTGAGGTTGGCCATGACGGCTGCGAGTTCTTTGGTCTTCGGCTCGGACATCTCCAGGCCGTCCAGGACGCACAGGTCGCCGCCGAGGGCCTTGGCGAGGATCGCCGAACGCAGGGCCGCCCGACGCATCTTCTTGGGCAGCTTGCCGCCGAACTCGCGGGGGCGTTTGGCAAAGGCATGGCCGCCGCTGCGAAGGATCGGCGCCTTGCGGTTGCCGTGCCGGGCATTGCCCGTGCCCTTCTGGCGGTACATTTTCTTGGTCGTGCCGCGGATTTCACTACGGCTCTTCGTCCGGGCCGTGCCCTGGCGGCCGTGGGCCTGGTAGGTCAGCACAGCCTGCTTGAGTAGGTCGACATTGACCTCGCCGCCAAAGACGCTCTCGTCAATCTGGAGGTCTTCGACCTTCTCGCCACTGGTGTTGTATACCGGAATTTCCAGCATGATCGTTCTTCCTGGTTAGGTCTTGACCCGTGCCGTTTTCGAACGGCGGATCAGGACATACTCGCCGTTGGCGCCGGGCAGCGAGCCCTTGACCAGCAGCAGGTTGTTTTCCTTGTCTACCTTGACGAGATCGTGCTTCCGCGAGGTGCAGCGGACGTGGCCCATGTGACCGGCCATGCGCTTGCCCTTCTTGAGCTTTGGCCCCGTGCCGAGGTTCGTGCCGTGCCCGTTGATCGAACCGGGGCTGCGGTGCTTGCGTTCCACGCCGTGGCTGGCGGGCTGGCCGCCAAAGCCGTGCCGCTTCATCACGCCGGCCGTGCCCTTGCCCTTGGTCGTGCCGACGACGTCGACGTGATCGACCTCATCGAAGACATCCACCGTCAGCGTCGCGCCGACTTCCATCTCGGCGGGAATCTCATCGACCCGCACTTCGCGGACGAACCGCTGCGGCCGGGCCGACGCCTTGGCGGCATGGCCGATCGCCGGACGAGCCGCCCGATGAACCTTCATCTCATCAAAGCCGATCTGCACCGCGGTGTACCCGTCGGTTTCTTCGGTCTTGAGCTGAAGAACCTTGCACGGACCGGCCTGGACGACCGTCACCGGAAGCAGGACGCCGGCCTCGTCGTAGACCTGCGTCATTCCAATTTTCTTTCCCAGCAATGCAGGAATCATGATTCACCATCCTGTCGGCCCGCCGGTCTCGCCGGCGGCCGGGCCGCTAGGCCTTGATCTTGATAAACACACCGGCCGGGACCACCAGGCGGTTCAGCGCCTCGATCGTCCGTACGGTCGGTTCGTAAATGTCGATGATTCGCTTGTGCGTCCGCATCTCGAACTGCTCGCGCGACTTCTTGTCCACGTGCGGACTGCGAAGTACCGTGTAGCGCTCGATCCGGGTCGGCAGCGGAATCGGCCCACAGACCCGCGCACCGGTGCGCTCGGCATGCTCGACGATTTCTTTCGCCGAGGTGTCCAGTGCCCGATGATCGTAGGCCTCCATCCGAATTCGAATCTTGTCGTGATCCATGGGGTTTTGTTTCCCGTTTTCCGTTGGGTCCATCCCGCCGCGGCGGGTCTATACCTGTTCTCTGTCCTGTAAAGTGCGGAGTCCTACAAATTTACACATATCTTTTCATATGTCAATCGGTTGCCCGAGATTTTTTCATTTTTTTACAATTTTTTTCGCCGCGTCACACATACTTCAATATCGAATCGGCCACCTGCCTGGGCGCAACGCCGAAGGAATGGGGCTCCATGGACCCGCTGGCCCGGCCCTGGCTGACCGAACGCAGCTGCGTCGAGTAGCCGAACATCTCCGAAAGCGGCACCTCAGCGGTCACCACGCGGAACTTGCCGCGAGGCTCCTGGGAGGTAATCACCGCCCGGCGGGCCGATAAGTCGCCCGTGACCGCACCGAGATACTCCTCGGGTGTGCTGACCGAAAGCGACATGATCGGTTCGAGGAACACGGGGCTGGCCTGCTCGACGGCCTCGTTGAAGGCCAACATCCCCGCCTGCTGGAAGGCGGCATCGCTGCTGTCCTCGGGGTGCTCCTGGCCGTCCAGGAGAATGATCTTGACGTTCAGCATCGGGTAGCCCGCCAGCGGGCCGGAGGTCGAGGCGTCCAGGGCCCCTTCCCGCACGGCGGCGATGTATTCCTTCTGCAACGCCCCGCCGGTGATCTTGCTCTCGAAGACCACGCTCGGCTCGCCCGGCCCGGCCGGCTGATAGGGCTCGACCTGCACACTCACCACGGCGTACTGGCCCCGACCGCCGGTCTGGCGGATGAACTGCTGCTCGACGGTCGCGGCCGACTGGATCGTCTCCTTGTACGACACGCGCGGCTTGCCGACGCGGATATCCAGCCCGAGGTCCCGCACGAGTTTGTGCTTGACGATCTCCAGGTGCAGCTCGCCCATGCCGGAAATCACGGTCTGGCCCGTCTCGGCGTCGGCGGCGTACTGGAAGCTGGGGTCTTCGCGCTTCAGCGTGTTCAGCGCGTCGATGAGGGTTTCCTTGTCCGCATTGGTGCGCGGCTCGATGGACATGCTGATGACCGGATCGGGAAAATCCAGTCGCTCCAGCACGATGGGGTCTTTGGGGTCGCAGAGCGTATCGCCCGTGACGCCCTCCCGCATGCCGACAACGGCGACGATATCGCCCGGGCCGACCTGCTCGCGGGCGGTCCGCTGCTTGGCGTGCATTTCCCACAGGCGGGAGATATTCTCTTTGCGGTCCTGCGTGCTGTTGTAGACGCGCGTGCCGGCCTTGAGCGTGCCGCTGTATACGCGGATGAAGTTCAGGTCGCCATGGGAATCGGAGGTGATCTTGAAGACCAGGGCGCTGAAGGGTTCGGCCGGGTCAGCCTTGCGCTCGATGATCTCTTCGCTGTCGGCGGTGGGATGGCCCTGCACGGCGGCGACTTCCGACGGGCTGGGCAGATAGTCGACGATGGCGTCCATCAGCGGCTGGATGCCCATGTGCTTCAGGGCCGAGCCGCACAGCACCGGGTGGATGACCTTGGCCAGCGTGCCCTTGCGGACGGCGGCGATGAGGTCGGCCTCGGTGAGTTCCTCCTCGGCGAGGAACTTCTCCATCAGCGCGTCGTCGCAGTCGGCCAGGGCGTCGATCATCTCGGCCCGGGCGACGGCGGCCTGGTCGGCATACTCGGCGGGGATTTCCTCGACGCGGGACTTGCTGGCCACCTCGTCGGGATCGTAGAAG
This sequence comes from uncultured Planctomycetaceae bacterium, assembly GCA_964497475.1. Taxonomy (GTDB): domain Bacteria; phylum Planctomycetota; class Phycisphaerae; order SM23-33; family SM23-33; genus CAZCDM01. The sequence continues at coordinate 14,444 of CAZCDM010000008.1, read as the reverse complement.
CAGGCCTTCTGGCGGATCAGGTCGATCACGCCGGCAAAGTCGTCGCTGGCGCCCATGGGGATTTCCAGGCAGACCGGCTGGCCGTGGAGGCGACTTTTGATTTCGCCGATGACCGCGTCAAAGTCGGCCCCGATGCGATCCATCTTGTTGATGAAGCAGATGCGCGGCACGCCGTAGCGGTCCGCCTGATGCCACACCGTCTCGGACTGCGCCTCGACACCGCCGACGGCACAGAACACCGCCACCGCCCCGTCCAGCACGCGCAGCGACCGCTCGACCTCGATGGTGAAATCGACATGGCCGGGCGTGTCGATCAGGTGAATGTCGTGATCGCGCCACGGCAGGGACGTCGCGGCGGAGGTAATGGTAATGCCCCGCTGCTGCTCTTCTTCGAGGTAGTCCATCACGGCCGTGCCGTCGTGGACCTCGCCGATCTTGTACGTCCGGCCGGAGAAAAAGAGAATCCGCTCGGTGACGGTCGTCTTACCGGCATCGATGTGGGCCATGATGCCGATGTTGCGGATTGTCTCAAGCGATTTCGCCATGGTTGTTGCCGGGTGGGGGTATCTGTTTCGGCCGGTGTACAAAACGCCCGACCGGCGCGCGGGTCGCCGGCGGGTATCCGTACCGTTGTTGCGTTCCTCTGCCCTGGGGGCAGGGTTCCGGCCTTTCGAGCAGGCCGGGCCGGTTGTCTTATCTCTGGCCCGGGGGCCAATCCAGAGTCCCGGCAGCGGGTCGCAACCACGCCACCGGGATCGTCGCTGGTTTCCGCCCGGCCGGGCAGACCCTGCGACGATTCAACGATGTCCGTTTTCGGCGGAGGAGAATCCGCCGCTGGATGATCGTTTCAGTATAATAGGTTCTTAGCAATCCGCGGTCAACGGGTTATCCGCCAACCGTTTTATATTTCCCACTGCCCAGCCGCAACCACTCAGGCACTGGGGTACTCACGTACTCAGGCACTGCCGTTTTACCATGCAAAATGGGCGAAGGCTTTGTTCGCCTCAGCCATGCGGTGGACGTTCTCGCGGGTGTTCATCGCGGCGCCCTCGCCGTTGTAGGCGGCCATGAGTTCATTGGCCAGGCGAACGTGGATGGGCTGCCCCTTGCCGGAGCGGATCGAATCGCGAATCCAGCGGATCGCCAGCGAGAGCTGCCGCTTCTGGCTGACGGGCATGGGGACCTGGTAGTTCTGCCCGCCGACGCGCTTGGAGCGCACTTCCAGGCGCGGCTTGACGTTGTCGATCGCCTTTTCGAAGACCTCCAGCGGGTCGGCATCTTTGATCTTCTCGCCGATGATATCCAGGGCCGAGTAGACGATCTCGCGGGCGGCCCATTTCTTGCCGTCCAGCATGATGCAGTTGGTGAACTTGCTCAACAGCTTGCTGTTGTACCGGGGATCCGGCTGGAGGGTTTCACCCGATACGGTAAACTTTTTGCGTGGCATGATATTTCCTTTTCAGCATTTCCTGGGGCCCTGCCGGGCCGGTTTACACGCAGACCAGTACTCTCGGACGTTCCGAGTGCTCTGCCCCCACCGCTGCGCATGCAGCCTGACGGGGTAATGTTGGTTTGGTTACTTGGGCTTCTTGGCGCCGTACTTGCTTCGGCCCTGCTGGCGGCCGTCGACGCCCAGGGTGTCCCGCGTGCCGCGGACGATGTGATATCGCACACCGGGCAGGTCGCGGACTCGGCCCCCACGAACCAGCACGATGCTGTGCTCCTGGAGGTTGTGGTCCTCGCCGGGGATGTAGGCGTTGACTTCCTTGCCGTTGCTCAGCCGGACACGAGCCACCTTCCGCAAAGCCGAGTTGGGCTTCTTGGGGGTGACGGTCTTGACCAGCAGGCAGACGCCGCGTTTGTGCGGGCATTCAGCCAGGGCGGGGTTCTTCTTCTTGGCCTTCTGCTTCAGGCGGGCCTTGCGTACCAGTTGGTTAATCGTGGGCATATTGCCATTCTCCTTGCGATCGTTCGATCGGTTATTCGCTTACGATTCCACCACCCAGGGCCTGCTGAACCGCATTGGCGATCTGGGCGTCGGACATTTCGTCTTCTCGGGCCTGGGCGGCGGCGAGTTCCATCAGGTCGGCCGCCTCGCGCTTGATCCGCATTTCGAGGTACGGCTTGAAGCTCGTACCGGCCGGGATCAGGTGGCCGAGAATCACATTTTCCTTCAGGCCCAGCAGGTCGTCTTCCTTGCCGGCCAGGGACGCCTCGGTGAAGACCTTGGTGCTTTCCTGGAAGCTGGCCGCCGAGAGGAAACTCTCGGACTGCAGCGACGCCTTGGTGATCCCCAGCAGCAGCGTCTTGGCTGTGGCGGGCTTGGGCTTGCGGGTCTTGGCCGGTTCGCCACCGTCGGCTTCGGCGTCCATGTTGGCCTCTTCGACCTGGTCGCGGGCCACGACCGAACCGGCGGGCAGCTTCGTGTCGCCGGAATCGACGATCTTCAGGCTGCCGGCCAGGCGGCGGTTCTCGGCGGCGAACTTGTGACGGTCCACCACGTCGCCCGGCAGCATGGCGCTGTCGCCTACCTGCTCGATCTGCACCTTGCGGAGCATCTGCGAGACGATCACCTCGATGTGCTTGTCGCTGATGCCCACACCCTGGCTGCGGTAGACGCCCTGGACCTCGGCCAGGAGGTACTGCTGCAACGCCTCCTCACCGCGGATGTCCAGAATGTCGTGCGGAACCAGCGGGCCTTCGGTCAGCGGCTCGCCACTCTCGACGTAGTCGCCCGTGTGCACCAGCAGGTGGCGGTCGGTCGGCACGTGGTGTTCGCGTTCCATGCCGGAATCTTCCGACCGGACGATGATGGTCATCTTGCCGCGACGCTTGTCGGTTCGCAGCTCGACGCGGCCGGAAATCTCGGCGATCGCGGCGGGCTCCTTGGGCTTGCGGGCTTCGAAAATCTCGGTCACACGCGGCAGGCCGCCGGTGATGTCCTGCGTGCCGAGAGCTTCGCGGGGCTGCAGGGCCAGAAGCTGGCCCGGCTTGACGGCGTCGCCCTCTTCGACCTGCAGACGAGCCTTGGCCGGGAGGTAGTGGAAGTCGAGAATCTTACCGGCCGAGTCTTCGATCATCATCCGCGGGTGCTTTTCACCCTTGTGCTCGATGACGACCAGGCGGGCCTTGCCGCTCTCGCGTCCCTTGGACGATTCCTCGACGCGGACGGTCTCGCCTTCCTTGATGTCCTGGAAGCGGATGGTGCCCTTGGCCTCGGCCAGAATCGGCAGACGGTGCGGGTCCCACCAGCAGAGGGACTGGCCTGCTTTGACCTTCGCGCCGTCGGCGACCATGACGTGCGAACCGTAGCTGATTTTGTACTTCTCCAGCTCGCGGCCCTTCTCGTCGAGAATGCCGATCTCGCCCTGACGCTTGAGGACGACGTAGCCGCCCTTGTCCTTGTCGTCGGGGTCTTCGACTGCATTGAGGTCGCGGTATTCCACCGTGCCGGCCACGCCAACGCGGATTTCATTTTCCACCAGGCCACGGGTGGCCGTGCCGCCCGTGTGGAAGGTACGCATGGTCAGCTGCGTGCCGGGCTCGCCGATGGACTGGGCCGCGATGATGCCCACCGCCATGCCCTCTTCGACGAGTTCGCCGGTGGACATGTCCGTGCCGTAGCAGCGGGCACAGACGCCCAGGGGGCTTTCGCAGGTCAGCGAGCTGCGGACGCTGATTTCGTCCAGGCCGAGCTCTTCGATCTTGCGGGCCACGGCGTCGTCGATCAGGGCGTTTTCCTCGACGATGACTTCGTCGGTGCGCGGGTCGGCGATGGTCTCGCGGGCGACGCGGCCGATGATGGCCTCGCGGAGAGGCACGTCGACCTGCTCGCCCTTGTAGATGGCGCGTTTGGGAATGCCGCGAACCGTGCCGCAGTCGATCTCGTTGACGATGACGTTCTGGGCCACGTCGGCGAGCTTACGCGTGAGATAGCCCGAGTCGGCCGTCTTCAGGGCCGTATCGGCCAGACCCTTACGGGCACCGTGGGTACTGGTGAAGTACTCCAGCACGGTCAGGCCCTCGCGGAAGTTGGCCTTGATGGGCGTTTCCATAATCTCGCCGGACGGCTTGGACATCAGGCCTCGCATACCGGCCAGCTGGCGGATCTGGTCGATCTTGCCGCGGGCACCGGAGTCGGTCATCAGGTAGACCGGGTTGAGGTAGCCCTCGTCGTCGGGGTGCTGCTCGGGATGGGCCGAGTAGAGGTCTTCCTTCAGTGTGCGGGTCAGGTGGCTGGTGACTTCTTCGCGGGCGTGAATCCAGACGTCCTGGATCTGGTTGGACCGTTCGATCTCGGTGATCGCGTCGGCCTGGTAGTCCTTCTCGATCTGGTCGACCTTCTTCTGGGCCGCGGCGAGGATGGCCTGCTTCTCGACGGGGATGCGGGCGTCGGTAATGCCGAAGCTCAGCCCCGCCAGCGTCGAGTAGGTAAAGCCCAGCGACTTGATGCTGTCGAGCAGTTCGAGCGTATCGCCCTTGCCAAGCTCCTGGTAGCAGTCGCTGATGACCCGGCCGGCACCCTTGCCGCCCAGCGGATAGTTGTAGTAGTTCATACCCGTCGGCAGGATATCGTTGAAGATGATCCGCCCGACGGTCGTGATGACCTTGCCGCCCTGCGGCTCGTAGCGGCGGTCTTCTTCCAGGACCGTCCGCGGGGTGGACATTTTCAGAACGATCCGGGCGTGCATGCCCAGCAGGCCGTGGGCGTTGGCCATCATCGCCTCGTGCTCGTTGCTGAACAGCGGATACTTGTCGCCCTTGATTTCCGTCATCCGTAAACGCTGGTCGACGAACTCCCGGCCGCGGTCGGTGGTGAGGTAGTAAATGCCCAACACCATGTCCTGCGTCGGAGCCATCATCGGGCTGCCGTTGGCGGGGCTGAAGATGTTGTTCGTCGAGAGCATCAGGACGTGTGCTTCGGCCTGGGCTTCGATGGACAGCGGCAGGTGGACGGCCATCTGGTCGCCGTCGAAGTCGGCATTAAAGCCCTTGCAGACCAGCGGGTGGACCTTGATTGCATTGCCTTCCACCAGGACCGGCTCGAAGCCCTGAATGCCCATGCGGTGCAGCGTGGGGGCACGGTTCAGCAGCACGGGGTGCTGGTAGATGACCTCTTCGAGGACGTCCCAGATTTCCTGCTCGCGGCGTTCGAGCATCTTCTTGGCCGACTTGATCGTATCGGCCAGGCCGCGGTCTTTGAGTTTGCGGATGATGAAGGGCTGGAACAGTTCCAGAGCGATCTTTTTCGGCAGGCCGCACTGGTTGAGCTTGAGTTCCGGGCCGACGACGATGACGCTTCGCCCGGAGTAGTCCACTCGCTTGCCCAGCAGGTTCTCGCGGAAGCGCCCCTGCTTGCCCTTGATCATGTCCGTCAGCGACTTGAGAGGCCGGTTGGCCGTGCCCTGGACGGGACGGCGGCAGCGGCCGTTGTCGAAGAGGGCATCGACGGCCTGCTGGAGCATCCGCTTTTCGTTGCGGATAATCACGTCCGGCGCGTTGAGGTCCATGAGTTTTTTCAGCCGGTTGTTGCGGTTGATGATCCGGCGGTACAGGTCGTTGAGGTCGCTCGTGGCGAAGTTGCCGCTCTCGAGCATCACCAGCGGGCGGAGGTCCGGCGGGATCACGGGGATCACTTCCATGACCAGCCACTCGGGGCGGTTGCCGCTGGTTCGCAGGCTCTCGACGAGCTTGAGTCGCTTGGCGAGGTCCTTGATCTTCTGCTTGGAGTTGGTGTTATCGAGGCCTTCGCGCAGCTCCACGGTGGTCGCTTCGAGGTCCAGCTTCACGAGCATGTCGTAAATCGCTTCGGCACCCATGCCGGCCTTGAAGTCGGTTCCGTACTTTTCGCGGGCGGTGCGGTGCTCTTCCTCGTTGAGGACCTGCTTGTACTTCAGCGGCGTCTGGCCGGGGTCGGTCACGACATAGTCCTGGAAGAGGATGACCTTCTCGATGTCGGCCGTGCGCATATCCAGCAGCGTACCGAGGCGGCTGGGCAGGGCCTTGAAGAACCAGATGTGCACGATCGGCGCGGCGAGGTTGATATGCCCCATCCGCTTGCGGCGGACGCGACTGTGGGTCACCTTCACGCCACAGCGGTCGCAGATAATGCCCTTATGCTTCGTGCCCTTGTACTTGCCGCACGCGCACTCCCAGTCGCGCTCCGGGCCGAAGATCCGCTCGCAGAACAGGCCATCCTTCTCCGGGCGGTAGGTGCGGTAGTTGATGGTCTCGGGCTTCTTGACCTCGCCGAACGACCAGCTTCGAATGTCGTTCGGGCTGGCCAGTTGGATTCGCACCGAGCCATAGTCATTAATTCGATCATATACGCTTTCAGCCATGCTTCGCTCCGCGAATAGTTGACCAGTTAACTGGTTGACTTGTTAACTGGTTGATTTATTCTTGTAATTGGAACCTTCAGTTGTATGCGGTAATTGCTTCCGGAGGTATCGTATGTAGCCGTTGATCAATCGCGCCACGTCCTGTGCGCTTTCTCTGAGGTCATCCAGGTGTTCCTTGCGAAAGTATTCCTGATCTTCACACAGCCCAATATCGTCAAGCAGCTCATTGACACTACCACGTGATCGATATAAATAGGCGATGTTATGACGCCAGCTTCAGCTGCCATGCCCTTCGGCAATATTATTTGTTATGGAAAGTGCGGCTCGTCGCATTTGTGAAATCAAATTGAATCGTTCATCGTCCGGCAAAAGCCGAGTCAACGCATACACTCGATTTCTGAATATCCGGGCTTTTTGATATACGTCCAGATCTTCAAACCCGGCAGCCATTCACTTTCTCCGAGTTAACTGATTTTACTGGTTAACTGAAAACTCTCTCATAAGAGTTTCTTCTTTTCGAGATGGATATTCAGGCCCAGGCCTCGCAGCTCATTGCACAGCACGTCGAAGGAAACCGGCGTGCCGGCTTCGAGGGTGTTCTGACCCTTGACCATCGATTCGTAAATCTTGGTCCGCCCTTCGACGTCGTCGCTCTTGACGGTCAGCAGTTCCTGCAGCGTGTAGCTGGCGCCGTAGGCTTCCAGGCCCCAGACTTCCATCTCGCCGAATCGCTGGCCGCCGGTCCGAGCCTTGCCGCCCAGGGGCTGCTGGGTAATCAGGCTGTACGGGCCGGTCGCACGGGCGTGAATCTTCTCGTCGACCAGGTGGTGCAGCTTGTTCATGTAGATGTACCCGACGGTCGTCTTCTGCTCGAAGGGCTCGCCGGTCCGGCCGTCACGCAGACGCACCTTGCCATCCAGCGGCATCTCGGCCAGCAGCTCGCCGGTCTGCCCGGCCTGGTGGATGACGTCGAGGTCGGCCTTGCGGGCGGCGACGTGTTCGTTGGCTTCCTTGATGCAGTCGAAGATTTCCGCTTCGGTCGCACCGTCGAAGACGGGGGTGACGGCCTGGAAGCCCAGTACCGCCGCAGCCCAGCCAAGGTGCGTCTCGAGGATCTGTCCGAGGTTCATTCGGCCAGGAACGCCCAGCGGGTTCAGCAGGATGTCCACCGGCGTGCCGTCTTCGAGGAAGGGCATGTCGGCTTCGGGCAGGATGCGGGCGATGACGCCCTTGTTGCCGTGGCGGCCGGCCATCTTGTCGCCCACGCCAAGCTTCCGCTTGGTCGCCACAACGACCTTGACCATTTCCAGCACGCCGCTGGGCAGCTCATCGCCACGCTTCATGTGGTCGAGCTTACGCTGCTTTTCCTGTTCGAGCTGCTCGATGCGGGGCCAGTAGCGTTTGTGGATGGCCTCGGCCTGTTCCTTCGCGGCGGCCGAGCCCTTGAACCACTTGGCCTTGAAGTTTTCGATCTGCTCGATGATGACGGCCGGGTTATCGCTCTGGCCGACTTTCTGGCGGGTCGAGGGGTCGACCATCTCCTGGCCGAGCACTTCGTTGATCTCGTTGACCATGTCGCGGAAGACCTTGATCGACCGCTCGTCCATGGAATCGGCGTAATCTTTCATGTCCTTCTTGAGCTGCTTTTTCTGCTCGTCGGACATGTGCACGCGGCGGCTGAAGCGTTTGGTCCCGACGACCATGCCCTCTTCGCCGGCGGGCAGTTCGAGGCTGTCGTTCTTGACGTCCTCCCCGGCCCGGCCGAAGATCGCATGCAGCAGTTTTTCTTCCGGGCTCAGCTCGCTCTTGGACTTGGGGCTGACCTTGCCGGCGAGGATATCGCCCGGCTCGACCGCCGTGCCGACCTGCACCACGCCGTACTCGTCGAGGTAGCGAAGGGCCTTCTCCGAGACATTCGGGATGTCGCGGGTGAACTCCTCGCGCCCGAGCTTGGTCTCGCGGATTTCCACGTCATACTCTTCCATGTGGACGCTGGTGAAAGCGTCTTCGCGGACGAGCTTCTGGCTGATGAGGATGGCGTCCTCGAAGTTATAGCCATCGTAAGGCATGAAGGCGACGAGGCAGTTGCGCCCCAGGGCCAGTTCGCCCTTGGCAGCGCCCGAGCCGTCGGCGATGATCTGCCCGGCCTTGACGCGCTGGCCCTCGGAGACCATGGGGGTCTGGTTCAGGCAGGCTCGCTCGTTGAGCTTGCAGAACTTCCGCAGCTCGTACTCGTCGGAGTTGTCGATGATGATCCGCTCGGCGTCGGCGTAGGTGACCGTGCCGGCCTTGCGGGCCTTGACGACAAACGCACTGTTCTCGACGACGTGCTTTTCCATGCCCGTGGCCACAATCGGCGGCTCGGTACGCAGCAGCGGAACGGCCTGCCGCTGCATGTTCGAACCCATCAGGGCGCGGTTGGCGTCGTCGTGCTCGAGGAAGGGAATCAGCGATGCGCTGATGCCCACCGTCTGCTTCGGCGAGATGTCGATGTAGTTGACCTCGTCGGCGTCGACGCTGCTGAGCTCGCCATTCTCGCGAGCGAGGACGCGGCCTTCCGGCAGCCGGGCCGTATCGCCACGGGTCTTGGCGTACTTCAGCACCTCTGGCGGCGCGAGGACCGCTTCCATTTCCTCATCGGCCCGGAGCTGGACGACGCCGTCGGAGACCTTCCGCTTGTCGACCTGGATGTAGGGCGTGGTAAGGAAGCCGTACTCGTCGATGCCGGCGTAGATGCCCATCGAGCTGATGAGCCCAATATTATTGCCTTCCGGCGTTTCGATCGGGCAGATGCGGCCGTAGTGGCTGATGTGCACGTCGCGCACTTCAAAGCCGGCCCGCTTGCGGTTCAGCCCGCCCGGGCCCAGCGCCGAGAGACGCCGCTCGTGCGTAAGCATCGCCAGGGGGTTCTGCTGGTCGATGACCTGGCTGAGTTCGCCTCGGCCGAAGAAATAATCGATGCTGCTGGAGATACTCTTGGAGTTGACCAGCTCGGCGATCTTGGTGATTTCCTCGGGGGCCTTGAGGCTCATGCGTTCCTGGACGGTGCGGCGGAGCTTGAGGAAGCCCTTGCGCATTTCGTCGCTGGCCAGCTCGTCGATGGTTCGCAGCCGGCGGTTGCCCAGGTGGTCGATGTCGTCGACATACCCCTCGCCATTACGCAGCTTCAGCATGTACTGCAGCGTGTGAATGATGTCGTCGGTCCGCAGGGTCATCTCGTCTTCGCTGACGTCCTGCTTGAATTTGCGGTTGATGCGGAACCGCCCGACCTTGCCGAGGCGGTAGCGGTTCTCGTCGTAGAACTTCTCGTGGAA
>CAZCDM010000008.1:0-4689 GCA_964497475.1 uncultured Planctomycetaceae bacterium | reverse complement strand
CTGTCGGGGTCGATGTAGGCCTCGACGAGATACATCTGCGGGCGGAGCTGCTCGGCATCGATCTTCTTGCAGTCGTAGAACTCCCGCAGGATCGCCGGGGTGGTGGAGAACGTCTCGTCCATGCACCGCAGGAACATCGTCGCGGGAATCTTGCTGGACTGGTCGATCCGCATCGAGACGGAGTCTTTCTTCGTCACGGCCAGCTCGATCCAGCTGCCGCGGTCGGGAATTACGCGGGCGCCGTGCAGCGGGCGGTCGGATTCCTGCATCTCGACGGTGAAGTCCACGCCGGGGCTGCGGTGCAGCTGGCTGACGATGACGCGCTCGGCCCCGTTGATGATGAACTCCCCGCCGCCCATCATGATCGGCACTTCGCCGACGTAGATGGACTCTTCGAGGATTTCCTTTTTGTCTTTGCACTTGAAGCGGCAGTGGATGCGCAGCGGCAGCCCGTAGGTCAGCCGAAGGTCGCGGCATTCCTGGGGTTTGTAGCGCGGCTCGCCGAGCTCGTAGTAGTGATAGGCCAGCGCCATCGTCTCGTCGTAGCTGACGATGGGGAAGACTTCCCGCAGGAGGCCTTCGAGGCCCTGCTCTTTTCGCTTTTCGGGTTCGACGTCCTGCTGAAGGAACCGATCGTAGCTGACGGTCTGGAGATCGACCAGCGGCGGGATCGGGGCGTTATCGCCGACCTTGCTGAAATTCCGGATCTTATCGGGTCGTAGCATTCGCTTACATACCTCGTTGTCTGCAGCTTCGTTGGCACAGCCGGTCGATGCCATCTTGCCGCGACCCATCCGGGGTCGGGGCAATTCTCTCATCGTCCGGGTTGTCGCCCTGTGGGGGGGGGCAAAGCATTGCGGGGCCTGTCGACTCCGCAACACGGGATGAATCGGGCTACTCGATGCTGACGGTTGCGCCGGCTTCTTCGAGCTGGGATTTGGCCTCGTCGGCCTCGTCCTTCGAGACGCCTTCCTTGATCGGCTTGGGGGCGCCTTCGACGAGTTCCTTGGCTTCCTTCAGGCCCAGGTTGGTCAGGGCACGGACGGCCTTGATGACCTGGATCTTCTTGTCGCCGGCTTCCTTGAGGACCACGTCGAAGCTGGTCTTCTCTTCGGCTTCTTCCTCGCCACCGCCACCACCGGCCGGGCCGGCCATCATGACCGCACCACCAGCCGCCGGCTCGATGCCGTAGGCGTCCTTGAGGTAATCTTTCAGATCGACCGCCTGCTTGAGGTTCAGCTGGGCGATCTTGTCGCCAAGCTCCTTGATCTCCGCGTCGAATTCCTTGCCGCTACCGGCATCGGCGGCGGGGGCTTCTTCGACGGCCTGGGCGTCTGCTTGTTCTTCTGCCATGGTTCAATCTCCAATATACAGCGGGTTATTTAATGTCGGTCTGATAGGTTCGGCCCCTTTGGCCTCATTTAAGCCCTCGCCCGAAGGCAGCGGACCCAATCGGCAACCGACCGTGTTCACGGGTTCATCAAACGGCGTCACGCCGCCTCTTCGCCACCTTCTTTTTCCTCGATGGCTTTGAGGATTCCGGCGATCTGGCCGGCCGGGCCGACCAGGCACCCGGCGAGGTTCGCACCGGCCGAGAGGGCACACTGCACGACCTGGCCGATGGCTTCGTCCTTGGTGGGGAACTCGCTGAGGCGTTTGACCTCGTCGGCTCCCTGGAAGACCTCGCCTTCCAGGACGGCACTTTTGATCTCGAGGGCCGGGCTGGCCTTTTTGATATCCAGCAGCTCGCGGACAACGGTCACGATGCTGTCGGCCCCGAAGGCCACCGCACAGGGCCCGTCGAGCAGGTCGGCCGCCTGGTCCAGGCCGGCTTCCTTGAACGCTTGGCGGGCCAGGGAGTTCTTCACGACGTTGATCTGGATGTCTTTTTCGTGCAGTCGGCCTCGCATGGCGTAGGTGGCCTCGGCGTCGAGCCCGGTAAAGCCACAAATCGCCACCGAGCCAACCTCGGCGAAGCGATCGGCCAGTTGCTGCCGCATCAGTTTTTTGACTTGCTTGCTCATGATTCGCTCTCCTGGGGCCTAGGCCACTTCGATTTCAATCGACGGGGTCATCGTGGCCGAGATGCAGGCCTTGCGGATGTAAATGCCCTTGATGCCGATGGGCTTGGATTTCTTGACGAAGTCGAGGAAGTGCTCGAGGTTCTCCACGAGCTTGGGCTCCTCGAAGCTCAACTTGCCGACCGGCACGTGCAGGTTGCCGCCATCGTCGTTGCGGTATTCCACCTTGCCGGCGGCGAATTCCTTGACGGCCTCGGCCACGTCGGGCGTGACGGTACCGGCCTTGGGCGAGGGCATCTTGCCGCTGGGGCCAAGCACCCGCCCGAGCTTCGAGACGACCTTCATCTGCGCCGGATGGGCGATGGCGACGTCGAAGTCCATCCAGCCTCCTTCGACCTTGGCGACGAGTTCGTCCGTGCCGGCTTCGACGGCACCGGCGGCCTTGGCGGCTTCGGCATCGGCGCCTTCGCAGAAGGCGATGACGTTCTTGGTTCGTCCCACGCCGTGCGGCAGGGAAATCGAACCGCGCATCTGCTGCTCGGCCTGCTTGGGGTCAATCCCCAAATGCATCGACAGCTCGACAGTCGAGTCGAACTTGCCCGTGGGCATCTCGTGCAGCAGCTTGACCGCCTCGGCCACGGAGACCTTCTCGGCGGGCACCTTCTGCCGTGCCTCTTGGTATCGTTTACTTCGCTTGGACATGCGTTGGTTCCTCGGTAAGGGACCTTCCACTGTTCTTGGCCCGTGGTCAGGCCCGGCGGACATCCCGCCTGGTATTACGCGCTGACAGTCAGCCCCATCGACCGGGCCGTGCCTTCGATGATCCGGCAGGCCGCTTCGACATCGCGGGCTGAGAGGTCCTGCATTTTGCGTTCGGCGATGGCGCGGACCTGGTCCTTCGTCACCGTGCCGACCTTTTCCTTGTTGGGTACGCCCGAGCCCTTGGCGATCTGGGCGGCCTCTTTCAGCAGGGCCGCTGCCGGGGGGCTCTTGCAGATAAACGTGAAGGTATTATCCGCGAAGACGGTAATTTCCACCGGCACGGGCGTGCCGTTGAGTTCCTGGGTCTGCTCGTTGAACTGCGAGACAAACTGCCCGATGTTGACGTTATGGGCACCCAGGGCCGGGCCGATCGGCGGGGCCGGGGTGGCCTGGCCGCCGGGGGCCTGCAACTTGATTTTTGCTCTGATTTCCTTCGCCATGATTTTTTCCTTACGGGATTCCCGCGTATATCCGGGCCACCCGGGCTGAAGAGACATCTCGGCCAGGCCCGCTTGACCTGCGCCGGGGTTGTTGGGTTAGATTTTTTCGACCTGCCAGTACTCCAGCTCGACGGGCGTGGCCCGGCCGAAAATGGTCACCACCACGCGGACCAGACCTTTTTCGGGCAGGACCTCGTCGACGGCTCCCTCGAAATTCTCGAACGCGCCTTCCTTGATCTTGACCTGGTCGTCCTTGGCAAAGGCCACCGCCACCGGGCCGCCTTCCTGCGACTGGTTGATCTGCTCGAGCATCTTGGCCACGTCGGCCTCGGCCATGGGGCTGGGCTTGCCGCCAGCGCCGATGAAATCACCCACGCCGGAGGTTTCCTTGACGGTGAACCAGGCCTTCTCGTCGATCGTGCCGTCCTCTTCGAGCTTGATCTCAATGAAGACATAGCCGGGATACATCTTGCGGTCGACGACCTTCTGCTTGCCTCGGCCTCGGGGGGCGGGGCGTTTTTCGGTCGGCACGAGAATCCGGCCAATGGCGTCTTCGAGGCCCTCGATCTTGACCTTCTTCTCCAAGGCGTCGCGGACGGTTTCCTCGCGGTTGCTCGCCACGCGAAGCACGCACCACCGCATGCCCGGACGGGTCATGGGCTCGTCTTCGTCGTCGCCTTGGTCCGCGTCGGCCGGGGCCGGGGCCTGCACCTCGGCCGGGGCCTGCGCTTCACTCGAACCGCCACCCAAGCCCAGTGCGGCCGCGGCTGCCTGGTCGAGGGATTCGTCCGAGGCGGCTTCCTCGGCCTCTGCGCCAGCGGGGGTTTGTTCGGTTACCGAAGCACCCTGCGTGGCGTCGTCTGTATTCTGTTGTTCGTGGGATTCTTCGGGCATTTGCTGCTTGCCTCCGCGGTCAGCCTGTCACGCCGATGAGCTGGAAGAGATTCGCAAAAAGCACATCGACGAGGAACAGGATCGCCGCGAGTATGAACGTCGTGATGATCACCACCTTGGTCGAGCCGACAACTTCCTTGCGGCTGGACCAGGAGACCTTTTTCATCTCGGCCTCGGTGGCGATGAGGAAGTCGGCCGTTTGGGGACGGTTGACCAGCCAGAACATCAGCCCGGCCAGCAACACCAGCAGCGCCGCAGGCACGCCGTACTGCACATAGGCGTCGATCTTCAGCGAGCCGAGTTGGGCGATGAGCTTGTAACAGCCCCACGCGCCGATCACCGTCGCGGAGACGGCTGTGACGATCCGGGTGGTTTTACCCTGTGTTGGTTTGTAGATCTTCATTCCGGTGGGCCTGATGTGTTGTGTCAAACGGACCCGTCCGGGCCAGGCCGGGCGAGTCCGTGTCCATTCCGTCGGACATCCTGATTGTTCCACTCAACACGGCAGGGAGGAGTTGAACCCCCAACCTGCGGTTTTGGAGACCGCTGCTCTGCCAATTGAGCTACTGCCG
>CAZCDM010000007.1:32155-33162 GCA_964497475.1 uncultured Planctomycetaceae bacterium | reverse complement strand
ATATTCAGCAAGCCCTATATAAACATCCTCTATGGGATGGCTGTGGAATGAAGTACCGTTTCTGCCTAGTGATTTTCAGCCGCCGCGAGGTGGCGGTGGCCGCGTTGGGTTTGCTCGGCAAAATCGGCCGGATCGGTTATAATGCCGGAAACAAGGCTCTGCCATGTCACTCGATATTGACCACATCCTCAACGGCTGGCCCTTCCGCCCGGGCGAGATCAACGTCCGCCGCATCACCGGCGAAGACGGCCTGGAGCGCATCCAGCTCCGGCTGGACCTGGGCATTTTGCAGATGCACGTCGACGGCCGGCCCGACGGCAAGCGCCCCCACGACCACGAAAGCGTCCTGGACTATCTCGATCACCTCCGCGTCCTGCACGAGGCGGAGAACCCCGGCGGCCCGCCGTTTCGGATCGACGCCGAGCAGTGCGAGCAGCTCCGCACCGAGAGCGTGATGTACTACCACCGCTACCTCGCCGCGTTCGTCCTGGGCGACTACGAACTCGTCGCCCGCGACACGGCCCGGAACCTGGCCGTCATCGACTTCTGCCACACCTACGCCGAAACCGACCACGACCGCGCCGCCCTGCAGCGCTACCGCCCCTACATCCTCATGATGAACGCCCGCGCCCGCTCGCGCCTGGCCGTCAAGCAGAACCACCACCGCCAGGCCCGGACCGTCATCCAGAAGGCCATCGAGAAGATCGAACACTTCTACCAGCAGTTCGACCAGGAACAGATGATCGAAGCCAGCACCGAACTGGCCGTCCTCCACGCCCTCGACGCCGAAATCGAAGAGTCCATGCCCGTCGACCCCGTCACCCTGCTGCGCCGCCAGCTCAACGAAGCCATCGCCGAAGAACGCTACGAAGAAGCCGCCGAACTCCGCGACGCCCTCCGCCAGCAGTACGGCCAGCACGACTCGCCCCATCTCGACGACCCAAGCGACTGATCTCAAGGGCACCTTGAAAAATTCACTTTTCGGCCTCGCTGGTCTTTTCGCTCCC
>CAZCDM010000007.1:0-32087 GCA_964497475.1 uncultured Planctomycetaceae bacterium | reverse complement strand
GAAAGCGAAAATCCTACGCGATATCCGAATTTGAATTTTTCAAAGTACCCTCAAAACGAACCGCACGGTGCCATGCCATGCTCGGGATGGCTGGCGGGGTTCCCATCCCGCCAGCAATGGCGACGCAGCCCTCCGCTGAGGAGGCGGGACAGGGCCCCGCCACCCAGATACTGTGTAGTCCCGCCGCCCGGATGTTGTCTCGCGTGTAGCCCAGCCGCCCCCGGCTGGGGTTGTTCTTCGGTGCCATGCCCATGCTCGCATGGGCATGCGTGCGGGGGGGGCATGCGGACGCAATCAAGGCGGACGAGCGACGCCGCCTTGCTTCTGCCCGGCCTGGCCGATAGAATGGCACCATCGCTAGGGGCGCCGGCTACGCACGCAGCCGGCTGAGAATGACCCTTGGAACCTGACCAGCAAGCCGCCGGCGAGCTGCGTAGGGAAGCGATTCGGTTTTCGACGCACACGCGACCGGACGCTTCGGCGGCCGGTTTTTTCATGGCCGCCCGCCGGCAGATCGACACGACATGACCACGCAATACCAACACGCCCAGGCCGGCACGATCACCGACGAGATGCGCCGCGTCGCCCAGCGTGAGAACATCCCCGCCGAGACTGTCCGCGACGAACTCGCCGCCGGGCGGCTGGTCATCCCCGCCAACCGCGTCCACCTCGCCGGTGCGCCGGGCCCGGGCCAGGCCAAGCTCGACCCCTGCGGAATCGGCCGGGCCGTGACGACCAAAATCAACGCCAACCTCGGCGCCAGCCCGATCCGCAGCTGCATGGACCACGAGCTGCTGAAGATGCAATGGGCCGTCCGCTACGGCGCCGACGCCGTCATGGACCTCTCCACCGGCGGCGACCTCGACGCGACGCGCACCCACCTGCTGAGCCACATGACCGTGCCCATGGGCACCGTGCCGCTCTACTCGATGATCGTCGATCGGCCGATCGAAGAACTCACCCGCCGGCAGATTCTCGATACCATCGCCCACCAGGCCGCCCAGGGAGTGGACTTCATGACCATCCACGCCGGGCTGCTGCGCAGGCACATCCCGCTGGCCACGCGGCGCAAGATGGGCATCGTCAGCCGGGGCGGCAGTCTGCTGGCCCGGTGGATGACCGTCCACAACGCCGAGAACCCCATGTACGAGATGTTCGACGAGATCAGCGCCATCCTCGCCGCGTACGACGTGAGCTACTCGCTGGGCGACGGGCTTCGACCCGGCTGCCTGGCCGATGCGTCCGACGAAGCTCAATTCGCCGAGCTGGACGTGCTGGGCGAACTTGTCGGCCGATCGCGCAATTCCGGCGTGCAGGTCATGGTCGAGGGCCCCGGCCACGTGCCCTTCGACCAGATCCAGATGAACATGCAGCGTCAAGCCGACGTCTGCGACAACGCCCCATTCTACGTCCTGGGCCCCATCGTCACCGACGCCTTCCCCGGCTACGACCACATCACCTCGGCCATCGGCGCCACCGCCGCAGCCACCTACGGCGCGAGCTTCCTGTGCTACGTCACCCCGGCCGAGCACCTCGCCCTGCCCGAGCCGGCCGACGTCCGCGAAGGATGCGTCGCCTACAAAATCGCCGCCCACGCAGCAGACGTCGCCCGAGGCCTGCCCAACGCCCGCGACTGGGACGACGCGATCTCCGACGCCCGCGCCCGCTTCGACTGGGACGAGCAGTTGGACCTGGCCTTCGATTCCGACCGCGCGCGTGAGTTGCGGCTGCGGGGCAACGACCCCGACGACCCGGCCGGGACCGACTTCTGCAGCATGTGCGGACGGGACTGGTGCGCGATGCGCATCAGCCGGGAGGTCGCCGAAGACCTCGCATCCAACAACGCCGACTGACCGCCCAGCCTGCCATCCCACTTCCAGCTCGCCCCGCGTGGCGGGGCTCCTGTCCCGCCACGCCCCCTCGCCCCGCGTGGCGAAGCTCCTGTCCCGCCACGAAACACCGGCCCGACCGAGCCCAAAAGCGAAACCGTCGAGGAACTCCCGCGTCAAACGGGTGTTGCATAAGACAGTGATTTCCCGGACGATGGCAATCTTGGTTCGGCATGGACGCCGATACGGGAATCGAAGCAATACCCCCTTATTCTGACGGCGTGATGCGGAACGTTCTCCACAGCAGACAGATAGCGATGCTGCTGGGCGTGTTGACCCTGGCTGGTTTCGCTGCGCAGGCATCAACCGAGCCAGCCGAGGAGGGTAGCACAAAGCTCGTTCCGCTGGTTCGCATGTACGACCAGGGCCAGCAGTGGCTCGACCGGGCCGAGCGATTTGTTGCCGAGGGCAAGTACGGCAAGGCCATCGAGGTCTACCAGGCGCTGATCGAAAAGCCCCACGCCGGCTTCGTCCCGCTGGATAAGGACAATCGACGCTACGGCTCGCTGCGGACCCTGGCCAGCGAGAAGCTCGGCCAGCTGCCGCCCGAAGCCCTCCAGCAGTACCGCCGGCTGATCGACCCCAAAGCCAAACGCAAGCTCGACGACGCCCTGGCCACCGGCGACCACGCCGCCCTGCTGGAAGTCGCCACCCTCTACCGCCATTCCAGCCTCGGCCCGCAAGCCCTCCGCGCCCTGGGCGCCCTGGAGTTCGACCGAGGCCTGTTCCACCAGGCCGCCCGCACCTGGCAGCATCTGCTGGATTCCATCGACCAGCCCGAGCCCGCCCTGGCCGGGCAGATCGCCATCGCACAACACCTCGCCGGCCAGACCGACCAGGCCCGCAAAGGCCTCGCCGAGCTGAAAGACCAGGCCCCCACCGCCACCGCCCACTGGGGCGGGCAGGAGGTCGAGATCGTCGCATTCGTCACCGCCGTCCTCGACTGGCCAGTCCCGGCCGCCGCGTCCCAACCGGCCGGGGACGTCGTCCGCGGCGGCTGGTCGGGCCAGCCCACCTCGGCCGGGCCCGAGAAACAATTGGTCCTCGCGCCCCGATGGCGCAGGCCCGTCACGCAAGGCGACCACCTCACCATTCTCGCCGAGGACACCCTCCGCCAGGTCTACTCCTCGCCCGACACCACGCCAAGGGCTCGGCTGCGAAACGGCCACGTCAAGGTCGAGATCAAAAACCGCCGAGGCTCTGAACTGGATTTCATCGCCCCGGCGCTGCTTCGCCCGGTCCTCGTCGGCCAGCAGGTCCTCCTGCGAGACGACCAGGGCGTGACCGCCTGGGACCTCTTTACAGGGCAGATGCTCTGGAAGACCGACCCCAAACGCTTCGCCCTGTACCGCACGAATCAGGACGACCAGCACCAACACTACTACGGCGGGCAGGGGCTTTTCACCGATGGCGGACAGTACGACCTGACCATCGGCGGCGATGCGCTGTTCATTCTTCATTCCCTCCCGCCCAACGAAGCCAGCTACGCCTACCGGCAGAACCCGCCCACCGGAAGCTGCCTGACCGCCCTGTCGCTGCCTCGCCAGGGAGCCGAACGGTGGACCATCGGCCTGGGCAAGGGCAGCGATGAACTCCTCCGCCAGGCCACCTTCCTCTCCCTGCCTTGCTGGATCCCGGCCAGCGGAACCCAGCCCGAGAGGCTCTTCGTCATCGCCCTGTGGGAGCAAAGCTACCAACTGCTCTGCCTCAACGCCGAAACCGGCCAACTGCTCTGGGCACAGCACCTGGCCCAGACGCCGACCGTCACCGGCCACATGCCCCCCGGCTGGAAACAACGCATCGAACAGATCGGCACGCCGCCGGTCGTTCGCAACGGAAGGGTCTACGTCCAGAACAACGCCGGCGTGCTCGCCTGCTTCCAGGCCGACACCGGCCAGGCGCTCTGGGCCTACCAGTACCAGACCCCCGGAAGCTCCAGCCAGATCATTCAGCACCACGTCATCCAGGCTCGCCGCAACGGCCAGGCCCTCACCAGCCGCGTCAACCCGCTGGTGGTCGATGACGAAACTCTCCTGGCCCTGCCGGCCGACAGCGAAAAACTGCTCTGCCTCTCGACCGAGACCGGCCGGCTGCTCTGGTCGACTCCCACCCAGAGCTTGCGACATCTCACGCCCGTCGACAACGCACGCTTCGCTCTCAGCGGCGGGGGCCTGGCCCTGGGCAGCCGGGCCGATGGCAAGATCATCCATCGCAGCAAGCTGAAAAATCCCGTCGGTCGACCGGCCGTCACCGATACCTCCCTGCTGATCTGCACCGATGACACCATCGCCCGCGTCAGCCTGGACGATTACTCCGTCCAACGGTTCCCGCCCGTCGATCGCAAGGGGCTGCTGGGCAATCTGCTGGTCGCCCAGGGCAATGTCATCGCAGCCAATATCGCCGGTATCTGTGCCTACCTCGGCTACGACGATGCCTACGACGTACTGACCGAGCGGATCGACCAGGCCCAGCCCAACGACGCCCCCGCCCTGCTGATCCAGCGCGCCGGGCTGAGCATGACCGCCGGAGAGTACCAGGCCGCCCTGGCCGACTACCTCGCCTGCCGCGAAAAACTCGCTTCCCTCGGGCAAGACGAAGCCCGCAAAATCGAGATCATCCTCACGCCCCGGCTGCAGCAGGCCTACCTCGCCCGCGGCGACCATCCCCCGGCCGAACTCACCGGCCAGGAACTCATCGACTGGCGGCTGAAAATGTACGGCCTGGCAGAAGAGCTGGCCTCGACCGATCAGCAAAAAGCCCGCATGCTCATCCGTCTGGCCAAGTTCCATGAAGACATCGGCCAGTTCGGCCGGGCGACCAGCCTCGCACAGCAACTCAGCGATACCTACCCCGAGGAGATGATCGGCGAGGTCGTCATCGGCCCGGCCGCAAGCTACCATCTCGTCGATCAGCAGGCCGGCCTCGAACCGGCCCGGCTGTGGGCGCAGAACTTCATCCGCCGGCTGATCCGCATCCACGGCCCGGAAGTCTACGCGGACATCAACCGCCAGGCTCGCGACGCCCTCGACCAGGCCGGTAACGATCCACACGCCCTGCGAGCCGTAGCCAAACGCTGGCCCAACAGCCAGGCCGCCTTCGACGCCCTCCTGGCCGCAGCCGAGAGCTACTACCGCTCGGCCGAGACGCTCCCCACCGACCAGGCCACCAAGGCACTCGCCGAAGCCCGCGCCCTGCTGGGTCGGCTGAGCAACACGGAAAACCCCCATCGCATCTCGGCCACGGCGGCGCTGCTGGCCTTCGAGGTCGACTCCGGCGCGATCGTCTCGGCCAACTACCTCCGCGAAACCCTCCAGCAGGTCCCCGCCCAGACACCCATCGCCTTTGCCGACCTGCAAGGCCCGCTGGATACCGTCCTCGCACGCATCGACCGCCGCGAGGTCACCCTGCCCACCGGGCGCAACCACCCGCAAACCGCCCCGGCCTCCAACCCGACCGCCACCCCGGCGGTGAGCCTGCTCCGCCCGCCGCTGGCCCGGCTGTACACGCTCGCCGATCCGCCGGGCTACCTGCTGTGCGACCAGGCATTCCGGCCCGTGCGCGTCGGCTCGCTGCTGCTGGCCCAGCGGGGCTTTGCAACCTGCCTGCTCGACCCGGCCGCCCCCTCGGCCGACCTGGCCGTCAAAGGCATGGCCATGATCCCCATCCCCTCCGGCAGCTACACCGTCGGACGCATCCTCCGCAGCCAGCAGCTCATCGCCGCAACCAGCAACGACGGCACGATCGCCGCAATCGCCTCGCCAACCCAGGTCGTCGCGCTGAACTTCGCCGAGAAATCCATCGCCTGGAAAATCCTGCCCGGCGCGATGAACATCGGCAAGGTCGAGTGGATGGGCATTGGCGACGACCGCGTCGTGCTCTGCGGCGACAAGGGCATTGCCGTCGGCCTGGATATCCGCACCGGCAAGGTCGCCTGGCGGATTTTCTACCTGGGCGATAGCATGAGCGCATCGGCCGGGCCGATCTTCACCGACGGCGTGATGATCCTCCGCGGGCGAAAGCCCTCTACGGTCGGCCTCTACGACGCAGCCGGGGGCAAGCTGCTCTGGCAGGGCCAGGCCGACAGCGGCCGCGCCATCGGCGTTCGCACCAGCCCGGCCGGCCACATCGCCACGCTCGTCGATGGAGAACTGACCGGCCGCGCGACGGACCGGCCGGGCAGGGCCATCCTCACCCGCACCTACCGGGCCGAGGACAAACCCATGCTGCTGGCCTGCAGCGAAGACCGCCTGGCCGTCCTGCCGAAATTCGGCCAGCCCGAAATCCACCTGCTCTCGCTGACCGATCCGTCCGCCGAGCCGGTCGTGCTGGACCTCGCGACCCGCGAGGCCCCGGCCGCAGCCCCGGCCCGCGTCCTGCTCGATGACCAAGCCACGACCGTACTGTTCTCTCCGACCGGCAAGGCCACCCCGGCCAGCCACCCCACCTGGCTGCAGCCCACCCAGGGCCTCGGCGTAATGCGATTCAGCCACAGCGGCCAGCGCCTCTGGATGCGCATCCTGGACGACTCGGCCGAGCATCTCACCCTCGGCCGACCCGTCGCCGACGAAAAATACCTCGTTATCTACGCCCACAATATCCGCCCGGCCGAACCATCCGCCTGCTACCTCGTCGAACGCTCCGGCGGCAAGGTCATGCAAACCATCACCCTGGCGCCCGGCAAGGAGGCCGATGAAAAACAAGTAGAGCGAAACCGCCGCATCGGCATGGTGTTTATGGTCGATGGGAGGTTGTGCGTCGAAACGTTCGACGGCATTGGCATTTTCGGAGCGCCATGATGAAACGATGGACAGGCAGGAGCGGTACGGCAGCAGCAACCCTGGCGGTGGTGCTCTGGTTGAGTGCGCCGCTGTGGGAGCCCCGCCCGGTCGCAGCCGAGCCGCCCTCGACCGTCCTGCCGGCCATGGTCACGCGCGAAACCACCCAGCGGGTCGAAAAGGGTCTTCGATACCTCGAACGCACCCAGCGCCACGACGGCAGCTGGCTCAACGCCAGCGGCTACGGCAGCTACCCGATGACGATGACCTCCCTGGCGGGCCTGGCCCTGATGGCCAGCGGCTCGACGCCCGAGTCCGGCCCCTACTCCCGCAGCCTGTCCAAGGCCCTCAACTGGGTGCTGAACTCCGTGGAAAGTCACATCGCCAAGGACGACAAAAAGGTCTTCATCTCCACCGGGGGGGGCGGCGAGAGCCGCAGCATGTACGGCCATGGGTTCGGCATGCTGTTCCTGGCCCAGTGCTACGGCGTCGAGGGCGACAAAAGCTCCGACCGCGCCAAGCGGATCAAACACATTCTCGACGGCGCGGTAGCCCTGACGGCGGCGGCACAGTCGGACATGGGCGCAGCCCAGAAACATGCCGGCGGCTGGACCTACTCCCCCAATGCCCGAAGCGACGAGGGCTCGGTCACCGTCACGCAACTCCAAGCTCTGCGGGCCTGCCGCAACGCCGGCATCAAGGTTCCCCAGGCCACCATCGACCGCACGGTTCGCTACCTCCAGCTCATGCAGAACGAAGACGGCGGCATCCGCTATTCCTCCCGCAGCGGCGGAGGCTCACAGAAGGCGATTTCCGCTGCCGCCATCGCCTGCTTCTACATGGCCGGCATCTACGACAGGGTCACCGGCGGGCGGGGCAAAGAGGCCACCATGGTCGAACGCCTCGTACAGTACTGCAAGAACAACATCAGCGTCGAGCGGGCCAGCGGCCATCACTACTACACCCACCTGTACTACGCCCAGGCCATGTACCAACGCGGCGGGGCCGACTGGAAAACCTACTACCCCCAGATGCGCGACTGGCTGCTGGCCCGCCAGGCACTCGATGGCAACTGGAACGGCGATCACATCGGCCCGGTCTACGGAACCGCCATCGCCTGCATCATCCTTCAACTGCCCTGGGGCTACCTCCCCATCGTACAGAAATAACCGACCCACTCTCAGGAGACTATCGTGACAGACCAAATCAACACACCCGCCGGAGCCATGGGTGAGGACGACATCGCCGCGGCTGAAACCCTCACCAACGCCTACCAGGCCATTCGCAACGAAATGGCCAAAGCCATCGTCGGCCAGGAAGAGGTCCTCGAACAGCTGCTGACCTGCATCTTCGCACGAGGCCATGCCATCCTCGAAGGCGTGCCAGGCCTGGCCAAGACCCTCATGGTCAGTTCCCTCGCCCAATGCCTCGACCTCGACTTCGCACGCATCCAGTTCACCCCCGACCTCATGCCCTCCGACATCACCGGCACGGAAGTCATCCAGGAAGACAAAGCCACCGGCCAGCGGGATTTCAAATTCCTCCAAGGCCCCCTCTTCCACAACATCATCCTCGCCGACGAGATCAACCGCACCCCGCCCAAAACCCAGGCCGCCCTCCTCGAAGCCATGCAGGAACGCCAGGTCTCCATCGGCGGGCGACGCATGCCCATGGCCGATCCGTTCTTCGTCCTGGCCACGCAGAACCCCATCGAGCAGGAAGGAACCTACCCCCTGCCCGAGGCCCAGCAGGACCGGTTCATGTACAAAATCTTCGTCGACTACCCCAACTGGGACGAAGAGTTCGACATCATCAAAGCCACCACCGCCGTGCAGGACATCCGCCTGGAGAAAGTCCTCGACGGCCAGGCCATCCTCAAACTCCAGCAGATTATCCGCCGCGTGCCCGCCGCCGACCACGTCATCGGCTACGCGATGAGGCTGGTCCGCGCCACACGCATCAACGACGGCCAGGTGCCCGAAACCCTCCGCGAGTACATCTCCTGGGGCGCCGGGCCAAGGGCCTGTCAGTTCCTGATCCTGGCCGGCAAGGTCCGGGCCGTGCTCCACGGGCGGTTCCACGTCTCGACCGACGACATCGCAGCCGTAGCCCACCCCGTGCTGCGTCACCGCATCGTCACCACCTTCAACGCCGATGCCGAAGGCTACACCGCCGACACCCTCATCGACCGGCTCATCGAGATCATCCCCGCCGAGGACACCTCCGCCGCCGCCTCCGCCGTCAAGGATGAGTAGTTCCGAGTTATGATTTCGGAATTATGAATCAGCAATGAATAGAAAGAAGCTCCGAAGGAGCAGAACAGCAATAGCCTTCGCAGGCACATGAAAAAACGACTACAACACGCCCCGAAGGGGCGGAACAGAAATAGCCGGGGGCGCAAGCCCTCGGGTACGAATGACAAATAGAAAGAGCCCCGAAGGGGCGACACAAAATGTCATACAGAGACGTAAACTTGCATCTGGTATGGGCCACGAAGGGTCG
Organism: uncultured Planctomycetaceae bacterium; assembly: GCA_964497475.1. Taxonomy (GTDB): domain Bacteria; phylum Planctomycetota; class Phycisphaerae; order SM23-33; family SM23-33; genus CAZCDM01. Next base: position 22,921 of record CAZCDM010000007.1, on the reverse strand, counting down.
GCGGCGATATCTGTCGGCGGATCGCATGGAACCGCTAGCGCGTTACCTGGCCGGTGCCGTTCGGAATATGGACGGCGAAGTCTGCGCCATCAACGGGCCAGACGATCATGTACACCTTGCCCTTGCCTTGCCGCCTTCAATTTCACTGGCTGATTTCGTTCGTGAATTAAAATCGAATTCTTCGCGATGGATGAAAGAGCAAGGAAACAATACCTTCGCCTGGCAGGATGGCTATGCTGCCTTTTCCGTTTCCCGGTCCATTCTGCCCAAAGTGGTGGCGTATATTGAATCCCAAGATGAACACCATGCAACAATGAGCTATGAGGAAGAGTTCAAAACCTTGCTGGAGAAACATGGCATTGACTATCAGCCACAATACATCTGACGTATCGCCCCTGCGGGGCTCTGAACATGGTGCCGCCCACCGTGGGCTTGCGCCCACGGCTATGCCTGTCTGGCCCCTGCGGGGCCCAAGCCACAGAAACCATCCTGCCGAACCACAAAAAGCCCTCCCATAACGACCGCCATGCCTGAACCAACCCCATCCAACGCCACTGCCGAGCTGCTGAAGTACCTCGACCCGAAGGTGCTTGGCAAGATCACCCGGCTGGACCTCCGCGCGCGGCACGTCGTCGAGGGGTTCATCAGCGGCCTGCACCGCAGCCCGTTCCATGGCTTCTCCGTGGAGTTCGCCACCCACCGCGAGTACGTTCCCGGCGACGACATCAAGCACATCGACTGGAAAGTCCAGGCCAAGACCGACCGCTTCTACATCAAGCAGTACGAGGAGGAAACCAACCTCCGGGCGGTCTTCCTGCTCGACGCGTCGCAGTCCATGCAGTACCCCGGCGGGCCGAATGCGGCCAAAGAGCCCGGCCTGAGCAAGTACCAGTACGCCGCCACGGCCGCGGCCAGTCTGGCCTACCTGCTGCAGCAACAGCAGGACGCCGTGGGGCTGGGCATCTTCAACGAGCAGCTCACCAGCTACCAGGCCCCCTCAGCCAGCCCGGCCGCCCTGCGCAGCATGATCCACGCCATGGAGACCGCCGGGCCGTCGGCCAAGACCTCCCTCGAACCCATCGCCCACAACCTCGCCGAGAAAATCTCCCGCCGCGGGCTCATCTGCCTCATCAGCGATCTCTTCGTCGACATCGAAGGCGTGATCCGCGCCCTGGAGCACTTCCGCCACTACGACCACGAAGTCATGGTCATGCACATCATGGACCAGCGCGAGCTGGACTTCCCCTTCCAGGGCACGACGCAATTCCGAGGCCTCGAAGAACTCGGCCGGGCCACCGTCGAGCCCCGCGCTCTGCGAGACGCCTACCTCAAAGAGGTCGAATCGTTCTGCCATGAAGTGCGCCGTCGCTGTGTCGCCGCCCGCATCGACTACAAACTCATCAGCACCGCCGACCACCTCGACGCCGCCCTGTGCGGCTTCCTGGCCGCCCGCGCCGCCGCCGTCCGCAAAACCTCCGCAAAACGGTAACCGCAGAGACACAGAGGCCCAGAGAAAACAAGTAACAACACAACCTTTCGAAGCAGCCGTCCGATCAGGCGGTTTATCCCCATAAGGAGCTGACCGAACAAATCATCGGCTGTGCAATCGAAGTACATCGAGAGTTAAAGGCCGGTTATCTGGAACAAATTTACGAAAACGCATGCAAGCATGAAATGTATTCAAAAGGACTCTCCTGCAGGTCACAAGTGATTCTCCCGGTCTACTACAAGCAGACAAAAGTCGGCGAACATCGGGCAGACCTCATCGTCGAAGAAAAGGTACTTCTGGAATTGAAAGCCGTACAGCAGGTATGCGAGCAACATGTCGCTCAGGTCATGAGTACCATGCGGGCTGCGGAAATCCGTATTGCCCTTTTGATTAATTTTGCCGAAGCCCGCGTGGTCGATGGCATTCGGAGAGTGATTTTATGACACCTCTTTTTCCTTTTTTCCTCTGCGCCTCTGGGCCTCTGTGGCCGGAGAATTAATTGCCGTTCATTCACCCCATCCTGTTCTGGCTTGGCCTGGGTGCGATCAGCATCCCGGTGGCGATCCACATCCTCAACCGCCGCCGGTACAAGATCGTCGACTTCGCAGCCATGCAGTTCCTGCTCGAAGCCCTGCGGAAAAACCGTCGTCGCCTCCAACTGGAAGAATGGATCCTCCTGGCCCTGCGATGCCTCATCGTGCTGCTGCTGGGCCTGGCCCTGGCGCGATTCACCGGCTGCGACGCCATCGACGCCCTGCCCGTCGGCTCGGCCAGCCAGGCCACCATCTACGTCCTCGACGACAGCTACTCCATGGGCCAGACCCGCGCCGGATCGGCCGCCCTGCTGGCCGCCAAGAACGACCTCCGCGAGCGGATCGAATCCCTCGACGCCGCCGAACAGGCCTCGGTCATCCTCACCAGCCAGCCCGACGAGCCCATCGTGCCCCTCGGCCCCATCGCCGACAAACAAGCCGTCCTGGCCCGGCTGGAAACCATCCAGCCCTCCGACCGCCGCACCGACCAGGCTGAAGTCCTCACCGCCCTGGCCCGCAAGCTCGGCGATCTGCCCGGGCCCAAGCGCGTCGTGCTGATGAGCGATTTCCGCAGCGACGACCTCGCCAACGCAGCCCCCGCCTGGAAAAAAGCCCTCGCCGCCCTCACCGCCGCCCAGGCCGACCTGCTCGCCATGGACTACGGCACCGACCCGCGCGACAACCTCACCATCAAATCCTTCGCCCTGGCCGACCCCTACGCCCTGCTCGGCCGGGAGGTCCGCCTGGCCCTGGAGGTCCGCAACAACAGCCCCACCGCCGCGACCGACATCCCCATCGCCCTGACCGTCACGCTCGACCGCAACGGCCAGGTCACCACGCTCGACCTGCCCACCGCGCGCATCGCCGAGATTCCCCCCGGCCAGGTCGCCCGCATCGAAATCCCCTACACGCCCAGCCAGGCCGGCTCGGCCGTCCTTACCGCCGCCCTGCCGGCCGACGAACTGCCCGGCGATAACACCGCGCCGCTGAGCATCGACGTCCGCCGGGCCATCCGCGTGCTGATGATCGATGGCGCGCCGGGCCCCACGCTCGCCCAGTCGGCCAGCTACTTCCTCCGCCACGCCCTCGAACCCACCGGCCAGGTCGCCCACGGCTTCGACGTCACCGTCATCGCACCCGGCGACATCCCGACCGCTCGCTTCGACGAGTACGACATGGTCTACCTGTTGGACCTCTCTGCCTTCCCCCTGCTGCCCACCGAGCGCGACGATGGCTCGGTCGAGAACTACCCCGACCTGGCCCGGCTGGAACGCTACGTCGCAGCCGGCGGCGGCGTGGGCATCTTCACCGGCCCCAAGCTCAATACCGAGTTCTACAACGGCCGCTTCTACAACAACGGTGCCGGCCTGAACCCCCTGCCAATCCGCCCGCCCGCCGGCGACCCGGCGAAACGCGAAAGCCATGTCCAGATCGACCCGGCCTCGATTCGCCCCGGCGGCGTGATGAGCTTCTTCGCCGGACCGGCCGCCGCGGCCACCCAGCTCATCCGCTTCTGGGCCTTCACCCCCGCCGACAACACCGCCCTGCCCGCCCGGGCCAGCCAGGAACTCCCCGTCGTCCAGGCCCGCTTCAACGACCCCGGCCACCATCCCGCCGTCGTCAGTCGAGCCTTCGGCGCCGGCAAGGTCGTGATGATCTACTCGACGGCCTCGCTGCGGTGGAACGACTGGGCCATCGACGCCGTCGACGACCTGACCGGCCTGTATGTGCTCTTCATGGCCGACCTCACCGAACGCCTCGCCCGCCCGCAGACCGGCCAGGCCACCGCACCAGCCGGCACCGACATCCGCCAGCCCGTCGGCCCGGAACTCCGCGACAGCCGGGCCCTGCTCAAAGCCCCTCGCGCCGGGGCCGAGCCCGTTGCACTCCGCCCGGCCAAAACCCCAGCCGGCTGGGTCGTCATCCATCCCGCCCCCCAGCAGGTCGGCACGTACCGCATGACCTTCACCCTGCCCGACGAATCCACCCGCACCGTCCTGCTCGCCCGCCAGGCCGAGCCCGACGAAGGCAAACTCACCCCCGGCCGGGCCCACGCCCTCGCCCAGGCCACCGGCCGAGATGACATCCCCTACCTCGACCGCACCACCGGCCAGCAGGCCCGCATCCAACAATCCGCCCGCAGTGAGTATTGGCCCTGGCTGCTCACAGCCGCCCTGGCCGCCCTCGCCCTGGAAACCACCCTCGCCCGAAAGTTCGGACACTGGACATGATCGACCGCATCACAGAATGGCTGCTGGGCCTGAACCCCGATCAACTCATCGGGCAGGACTGGCGTCTGGGCCTGGCCGGCGAGATGGACAACTACCTCCGCCTCGGGCTCATCGCCCTGGCCATCGGCCTGGTGATGCTGGTCATCTTCAACTACCGTCGCGAGGGCTCGGGCCGGCGACGCATGCGGACCGCCCTGGCCTCGCTGCGCATCGCGGCCATCCTGCTGATCCTCTGCCTGCTGCTCCAGCCGGCCATCATCATCCGCATCCGCCACACGCTGCACAGCACCGTCGTGGTCCTGCTGGACGACAGCCGATCCATGAGCTACGCCGATCCCTACACCGGCCCATCCGAACCCATCGGCGAAGCCCTCGTCAAGGCGACAGGCCTGGACCGCCAGGCCCTGGCCGCCACCAGCCGAAGCGAGCTCATGCGTCGTCAACTCCTCAGCCCGGCCAGCCCCATCGCCGCCCTCCGCCGCGACCACCCTGTCGAAGTCCTCGCCTTCGCACCGGGCGAAAACACAAACCAGCCCTACACCCGGCTGCTGGCCTCGCTGGACCTGCTCGACGCCAACCCCGCCACGCAGCCAACCACACGCCCAGCCGATCTGGCCCGACAGCTCGAAACCCTCGCCGCCTCCGGCAGCCAGACCGACCTGCCCGCCGCGATGCGAAATGCCGTCGACCGCTACCGGGGCCGACGCATCGCCGCGATCATTCTGCTCAGCGACGGCCAGCCCACCACCGACGACACCGACGACCGCCTCGCCGCAGCCGCCGCCTACGCCGGCGGCGTCGAACGCTACGCCGTCATGGTCGGCGACCCGACCCCGCCGAAAAACCTCCTCGTCGTCAGCCTCCGCCTGCCGCGGGAAATCCGCTCCGACTCGTCCACCACCGCGCAGGTCAACCTCGCTCACCGCAACCTCACCGGCCAGCAGGCCTCCCTCGCCATCTACCGCCGCGCCGCCAGCCAGCGCTGGCCCGACGACCTCAGCCAGGCCGAGCCCCTCGCCGAAGCCACCGTCGAACTCATCGGCGCGGATGATTCTGCCAACGCAACCGTCACCCAGCAGGCCTCCATCGAGCTGCCTCCGGCCGAGGGCGAACTCGGAGAGTACGTCTACCGCATCGTCGCCCGCACCGGACAACCCGAACGCACCATCGCCGACAACGCAGCCGACGCCCTCGTCCGCCTCTCCGACCGGACCATCCGCGTGCTGCTCATCAGCGGAGACGCCGGCTGGGAGTTCCGCTACCTGCGCAACTTCCTGCTCCGCCAGCCAGAGCTTTTCAGCGTCAGCATCTGGCAGCAGAACGCCGACCCCGAAGTCAACCAAGGCGGATCGACCGGTATGAAGCTCACCCGCCTGCCACGCTCGCTGAAGGAACTTATCGACACCGGCACAGCCACCCAACCGGCCTCGACCCAGCCGACCACCCAGCCCACCCTGCCGCCCGGCTACGACGTCGTCATCCTCTACGACCCCCTGCCGACCAAGCAGGGCTTCGACGAAACCTTCCTCAAGCTGCTCTACCAGTACGTCACGCAGCACCGCGGCGGGCTGTGCTACATCGCATCGAACAAGTACACCTGGGACGTCCTCTCCGACCCGGCCGCGGCCAAGCTGCGCGACCTGCTGCCCGTCGTCATCGAACGCAACGAAGTGGACGTTACCCGCATCATCCAGGAGACGCGCCCCCAGGCCTGGCCCGTCCAGCTCACCGAATACGGCGTGGGTCATCCCGTCACGAACCTCACCGGCGCGGGCCAATCCAATGCAACGCTCTGGCCGGTCCTGCCCGGGGCGTACTGGGCCCAGGCCGTCGCCTACACCAAACCCGCCGCCCGCATCCTCGCCGTGAGCAGCGACCCCGCCCGCCGCACCGGCCGCGACCGGGCCCCCGAACCGGTCCTCGCCGCACAGACCGTTGGCACGGGGCGCGTGCTCTACGTCGGCTTCGACGAGACCTGGCGGTGGCGATTCCTCGAAGAGGGCTTTTATCATCGCCGCTTCTGGACCAACGTCATCCGCTACCTCGCGCCAAGCTCGGCCCGGCAGGTCATCCTCACCACCGGCGGCGACCGCTTCGACCTCGGCCAGCGCATCACGATCGAAGCCGAAGCCTACGATAAAGACTTCCGCCCGCTGACCCAGCCGACCCTGACGGTCAACCTCACCCAGACCGAGACCGGCCAGGCCCGCGCCGTCGAGCTGCCCGCCATCGAAGCCCGACCCGGCCGATACCGCACCACCATGCTCGCCGAGCACACCGGCTCGTACGAGTTGACGGTCGGCCCACGCATCGCCCCGCCCAGCCGAGTCGCCGGCAAGCAGATCGTCATCGCCCTGCCCCAGGCCGAGGCCCGCCGCACCGAAGCCAGCCCCGCTACGCTCCGCCAGTTCGCCACCAGCCCCGAGAACGTCCTGAACCTCAGCGACCTTCCCACCCTGGCCGAACGCATCGGCCCGGCCACGCTGACAGCCGTCGAGCAACGCCAGCACACACTCTGGGATACCCCCGCCGCCCTGGGGCTGCTGGTGATCCTCCTGGGCGTGGAATGGGCCCTCCGCAAAAAGAGTCACATGGCATGACCCGCACCCCGCGACAACTCGACGCCAGCGTCCGCCACCGGCTAGGCCGGCTGCGATGGCTGCTCCGCGCGCGGATGATGCTGGAGGGCCTGGCCTGGCTGGCCGGCATGGCCGTCGGCTGCGTCGTCGTCAGCCTGACCCTGGACTATCTCCTCCGCCTCGACGCCACCCAGCGAGCCATCCTGCTGGGCCTGGCCGGGCTGGTCCTGCTGGTCACGCTCTACCGCGGCATGCTCCGCCCGCTGCGTATCGTCCTCGACGCCCAGACCCTCGCCCTGCTATTGGAACGTCACTTCCGCAAGCTTGGCGACGTGCTCATCTCGGCCATGCAGCTCTCAGCCGCTACCGTCCACCCGCCGGGCACGAGTCAGGCGATGATCGACCGCGTCGTCGCCCAGGCCAACACCCAGGCCGCCAACCTCCCCGTCGGCGAGATCGTCGAAACCCGCCGCCTCGGCCGGGCCTGGCTGCTCGCAGGCACGCTGCTGGTACTGCTGAGCACCTTCACCGTCGCCCGGCCGGACGTCATGCACCTCTGGCTGCAACGCAGCGTCCTGCTGCGGAACATCGACTGGCCCCAGCAAACCTACCTCAGCATCTACCAGCGCCGCGCCGACGGCACGCTCTACCCGCTGCTGGTGTCCACGCCCGCCGGCGACCTGTCCGACATCCACCGCACGGTCCCCGTCCTCCGCGGCGGGCAGTTGGAACTCGTCGCCGTCAATCGCGGCCACGTCGCACCGGCCGAGGTGACCCTCCACGCGAACTACCCCTCCCTCGGCCGGACCGAAGAAACCCTCAGCCCCGCCGAGCCGGCCCTGACCGAGCAAGTCCACGCCGCCCTCGGCCTGGACGAGTCCTCCGCCGTCTACACCATCGCCGTCGAGCACGTCACCGAGCCACTGACGTTCCACCTCACCGGCGGCGACGACCGCCGCGACGCCCGCACACCGCACACCGTCTCGCTGATCGACGCGCCAGCCCTGCGCGACGTCCGCCTGACCATCGCACTGCCCGCCTACCATCAGAGCGACGACCGCCCCGTGCGAGACGGCGCCCGCGGCGTACTGCCCGTGCCCGTCGGCTCGGTCGTCCACATCCAGGCCCGCGCCACCAAAGACCTCACCTCGGCCCGGCTGCTGCTGGTCGACGAAGCCGCCGGCGAGATCACCCTCACCCGCGACCCGGCCGAGACCGGCCCGCGAAGCCTGCGCGGGCACTTCGCCATCACCGGCCCCAACAAGCCCCGCACCATGCCCCTGGCCATCGCCCTGCAGGACACCGCCGGCTACACCAATCACACACGCCAGCAGATGCTCATCCAGGTCATCCCCGACCGCAAGCCGGACGTCACAATCAAAACCCTCGGCGTCAGCGAAGTCGTCGCGCCCACCGCACGCATCCCCCTGACCGCCGAAGCGTCCGACGATCACGGCCTGGCCGAGCTGCGACTCACCTGGACCGCCACCGGCCCCGGCGACGACCCCGCCACCAAGCCGGCCAGCAAAGCCCGACCCGTCGGCCCACCCGTCAAACCCCAGGCCGCCACCCGCAGCCTCACCGATAAGCCCATTTTCGACATCGAACCGCTCAAGCTCCCCGTCGGCACGGAAATCCGAATCGAAGCCCGCACCCGCGACCTGCTGCCAACCGACCTCGGCGGCCCCAACGAAACCACATCGCCGCCGGTCCGCCTCCGCGTCATCAGCCGCGAAGACCTCCTGGCCCGCATGGTCAGCAAGCAGAAGGAAGTCCGCACCGAATTCTTCCAGGCCGCCGGCCAGCAGGAACTCGTCCGCGGCATGGCCACCACCGCCGCCGACCTCACCGGCCCGGCCCGGCAGAAGGAACTGACCACCGCCGCAGCCCGACAAACCGGCGTGCAGTCCGAAATCCGCAAAGCCGCCGACACCCTCGAAGCCGTCGCCCTCGAAATGGACCTCAACCGCCTGGCCAAACCCGAAGAAAACCAGGCCATCCTCACCGACATCGTCCAGCCCATCCGCCAGATCGACCGGCAGATGACCCGCGTCGTCGAGGAACTCCGCGCCGCCCGCGACGGCTCGGACCATCAGTTGCAGTCGGCCCGGGCCAGCCTCGATGACATCGCCCGCCAGCTCGACGCCCTGCTGAAGAAAATGCGCAAGCTCGAAAACCGCCTGGAACTCGCCCAGCGACTCGAAGGCCTGCTCAAGATGGCCGTCGAGGTCGACGCCCTGCTGGAAAAACGCGTCGAGCAAAACACCGAAAACATCTTCGACTCGCCCGACGGCGAGAAGGAGGAGTAACGATGACCTACGCGCCCTGTCAGACCACATCGCCGCAACATCTTCTGCGCTGGCTGCTCGTCCTGCCGCTGATCGCAGCGGCCGGCCTGCCGCTGTGTACCGCCTCCGCCCAGGACCAGGCCGACCCCAAGGGCCGCGAGCTCGTCCATTCCGCAACCTTCATGAAGAAGAAACTCGAAGAGCTGCTCGTGCAGATGTCCGAGATCGCCACGCTGATGGAGGAAAACGACCCCGAGGTCGCGCGGATTCTCCGGCAGACTGTCGAGCACGCCCAGCGCGAGCTGGTTACCGAGAAGATGGACCAGGTGATCCGCAACCTCCGCAAGGGGCTCGACCAGGCCGCCGCCAGCACGCACAACCAGGTCATCGGCGATCTGACCCGCATGCTGCGGATTCTCGAAGGCGGCGTGCAGGACATCTCCGATACCGAGAAGGAACTCGCCCGCCTCAACGCGATCCGCGAGCAACTCGCTGACGTCCGCTCGCGGCAGGAGCGGGAGGAACGCCTCAGTCGGGCCGCCGCTCACCGCAAGGAACTCGACGAACAGGGCCAGGCCCTGCTGGCCGAGGTCGCTGAGCTGATCGCCGCGCAGAAGAAGCTCCAGCAGAAGACCAACGCCCTGCCGGAACTGGCCGCCCAGGCTCGCCGCCTGGCCGAGCTGATCCGTGCCCTGGCCGAGCTTCGCAGCGACCAGCAGGCCCTGGCCAACCAGGTCGGCAATGCGGCCGTGGGCAACCTGCCCGTATTCGGCCAGGCCCAGGCGAAACTCCAGGTCCGCGCGACGAAACTCATCGCACAGGTCAAAGCCGCCAATGACAACACCCTCCGGGGCGCCCTGCAAACCGCCGGCGGTGACCCGGCCGCACCCGGCCAGGCCGCCAGCAAGGTCACCTCCGCCGCCGCCGAGATGCAACGAAGCCGCGAAGCCCTGGCCCGCAGCGATGCGCGCGACGCCGCCACGCCCCAGGCCCAGGCCACCGTCGATCTGCACGACGCCGAAGCCCTCCTCGCCCAGACCCTCAAAGCCCTGCTCGCCCGTACCGATCACGCCCCGACCGCCGAGAAGCAAAACGACCTCGCCGCCAAGACCCGCCAGCTGGGCGAGTCGATGGAGAAGCTCGCCGATCTGGCCGGCGTGGACCCGGCCACCCTCGATGAACAATCGGGCCAGACGCCTTCCCATCAGGCAGCCAAGACGGCGGCGAAAATGACCGACGCCGCGAAAGACATCGCTACCGGCCAGAAGACCCCAGCCGGGAAGAACCAGGCCGACGCGCTCGCCCAGCTCGATCGTCTGCGCGACCAGGCCCGCAAGCTGCAGGACGAAGCGCTCGCCCGGGCCAACAAGCCGCTCGACCCGGCCGAGCAGAAGCAGATCGCCGAGAACCTCGACGAGATGGCCCAGCGGATGAAGGAGTCCGGCCAGCAGCCCACGCCCGGCCAGCCGGACGTCGCCCAGGCCAGCAAGTCCGCCAGCCAGGCCGCCGGCGACATGGGCGAGAACAACCCCACCGACGCCAACACCCAGCAGAACAAAACGCTGGAGAATCTCGACGAGGCCATGGAGCAGATGGACGAGAAAATCGCCCAGCTCGAACGGCGCAGCAAGGCCGAGAAGCTCGCGAAGATCGAGCAGCGGCTCGAACTCGTCCTCGAAGAGCAGAAAACCGCCACCGCCCGCACCAAGCGCACCTGGGAAGCCCGCAAGCCCGGCTCGGACCCCTACGACCGCCAGGCCGTCCAGACCCTCAACGAACTGGCCAAGACCGAGCGAGGCCTCGCCGAGGAAATCAAAGCCATCGTCATGCTGCTGAGCAAGGAAGGCTCGACGGTGGTCTTCCCGCGGATTCTCGACCAGGTGCGCAGCGACCTCGTCGAGGTCAGCCGATCGCTCGCCGACCGCCAGGCCGGGCCCCTCACCCAGGCCACCCAGCAGCAGATCGAAGCCACGCTGGAAGAAATGATCGCCTCGGTGCGGGAGGAACTCTCCCGTGGGCTGAAGAAAAAAGGAGGCATGGGCGGCGGAGGTGGCGGCGGGAAAAAGCCTCCCCTCGTTCCGCCCGTAGCCGAGCTACGCATGCTCCGCCTGCAGCAACTGCACGTCAACCGTCTGACCCAGCAACTCGACACGATGGCCAGGAACAACGCCATCCCCACCGAGAAGATGAGCACCGAGCAAGCCCGCCTGCGCGAGCGCCAAAAGGCCGTCCTCGACCTGACGCGCGAGATGGCCGAGAAACTCAAGAAGGAAAAATCAGACGGCGGTTTTTAGCCCGCCCACTGCCCGTCGGCGGCGTGGCTTTTTCCCGCCCGGGCCGATGCACTACAATACACCATACGGAGCCAGGACATGATTTTTCAATCGACAAGACACTCTGCGGTCGCTGCCACGCTGGCTGGGCTGGCCGTCCTGCTAAGCCTCTCGGCCGCGTGGGCCCAGGCCCCCGCACCGGCCCTGAGCGACGAGGACCTCGCCAAAGCCTTCCAGCAGATGACGCCCGAGGAAATCGAGAAGATGGTCCAGGCCGCCGCCCTCCGCCGGCTGGAGGTCGAGCGGCAGCAGGTCCTGGCCGAGATGCAGGGCAATATCCTCTACATGATGGACGACATTGCCCGGGCCAAGGCGATCCTCAACGACAACCCGCCGAATACCCAGGCCGACAACATCACCCGCATCGCCCGGGCCTACGCCGCCGTCGACCCGCGATTTGCCAAGGCGTGGGACCTCTACCAGAAGCAAACCTACCCCGCCGCCGCCGAAGCCTTCCAGGCCATGCGCAACCCCGAGGAGGCGACCTACCTCTCGGCCGCGGTGCATTACTTCGCCGCCGACACCCTGGCCCGCAGCGAGAAACACTGGCCCGCCGTCAACGCCTATACCGACCTGCTGGTCAACCTGCCGGACCGCATCAGCTTTGCCTCGGCCGGAGCCCTCCACGCCGCCCGCACCTACCAGAAAATGGGCCGGGGCTTCTACGCCATGGACATGCTCCGCTACGCCGTGACAAACTATCACCTGACGATGAGCCAGGAGGAACTCCGCAAGCTCATGGGCGAGCTGAAGGACCTTCAGGATATCTACGCCGAGCCCATGGCCACCCTCGCCGACCGCATGGATGAAATCCACCGTCGCCTGGAACGCAACAAGGTCGGCACGCTCACGCAAGACAAACAAGGCCAAGTCGTCGCCCTGCTGGAAGACCTCATCAAGACCATCGAGGAAAAACAGCAGAACAAAAATTCCTCCAACCAGAACCAGCAGCAGCAACGCCGCCAAGGCGAGAAGGACCAGAAAGACCGGGGCCAGGCCGGCGGCCAGGCGTCGGTCCGCGGCAACCCCCAGGGCGAGAACCCCAGCGGCGAAGGCGCGAAAATCTCTGCCCTCGTGCCCGGGCCGGTCAGCCGACCCAACCGCATGTCCGAAGCCCACGATGGCGATGACTCCGGGCGATGGGCCAACCTCCCGCCCCGCCAGCGCGAGCAGATCCGCAACCTGATAAAGCAACGCCTCAGCGAGCGCCGCGGCGACCTCGTGCGCGACTACCACCGTAAGCTCGCGGAGACCCCCAAGCCATGAGCGCCCGACCGTTCTGCATGATGGCGGCTGTGCTCTGCTGCCTGGGCGCGGCCCGGGCGGGCTCGGCCATCACGGCCGAGGGCGAACCCCTCGCCGATATCCAACTGACCGACCAGGCCGTCCGCACCGCCGAGGACAAGACGATTCCACTGTCGGCCATCTGGCAGGTGGACCTGGCCCCGGCCGAGATGCTCCTGCAACAGCCCGGCGCAACAGTCCTGACCCTTCGTGACGGCAGCGAACTGCGATGCGACTCGATCACCTTGGCCGATGGCACGTTCCGCTTCGACCACAAAAAACTCGGCCCGCTCACCGTGCCGATCGACCAGGTCCGGCGCATCCTCTTGGCCCGCGACGCGCACGACGCCGAAGAGATCCTGGCGACCTGCCGCGAGCGATCCATCCAGCCGGGCTCGCGCGACGTCCTGGCCGTGGCTATCAACGAAGCCAAATGGCAGTCCGTGACCGGTGTTCTTCTGACGATGGACAACAAGAAACTCACCTTCCGCTACCGCGACAAGAACCGCACCGTCGACCGCAACAAGATCCGCGCGATCTGGCTGGCCGTGACCGAGCATGTCGAACCGGCGGGCAAGATCATGGCCGTCCTGCGCGACGGCTCACGCCTGCGATGCAGCCGCATCCAGGCCAGCCCCGAAACCATCACCCTCACCTCGCCGGTGCTCGGCAAGATTTCCTGCCCGCCTGATGAATTGGCTAGGCTGCGGATGAACTCCGACCGCCTGATCGATCTGACCGAACGCAAACCCGACAAGGTCGTCGAGCGAGGCTTCTTCGACGTGACCTTTCCCCACCGCATCGACCGCAGCGTAGCCGGCAGCCCGCTGAGCATGAACGGCAAGCACTACGCGACCGGCCTGGGGCTGCACAGCTTCATCGAGCTGACCTGGACCCTGCCCGAGCCGTGCGAGCTGCTGGTCTTCACCGCCGGCATCGACGACAGCGTACGCCCCAACGGCCAGGCGGAGCTGACCGTGCTCGTTGGCGAGAAAATCCTGGCCGGGCCCATCGAACTCACCGGCCGCGATGAACCCAAACGAGTCCGCGTGGAACTCGGCGACGCCAAGAGCGTCACGCTGCGGATCGACTTCGGAGCCGACCGCCTCGGCACGGGCGATCATGTCGACATCGTCGAGGCCCGGCTGGTCAAGCCCGCCGCCACCACGCAGCCATGAGCTACGATACCGACCTTACCTCGGCCGTGCTTGCCCTGGCCGGCCCGCTCCACATTCCAGCCCTCGCCGTCACGTCGGCCGAGCCGATCGATTCGGCCGATCGCTTCGAACGCTGGCTCGCCGCCGGCCATCACGCCGGCATGGACTGGCTGAACCGAAACCGCGACAAACGCTTCAACCCGGCCGCCCTGCTGGACGACGCGCCAGCCCGGTCGGTGATCTGCCTAGCCCTCAGCTACGCGCCGGCCCGTCGCGAGCCATCCCCCCTGGCCGAGTACGCCCACGGACGAGACTACCACAACGTGCTCAAGCAAAAGGCCCACGCCCTGTGCGATGCGATCCGCCGAATCGCACCGGCCTTCGTCGGCCGGGCGTTTGTCGACTCGGCCCCGCTGGCCGAGCGCTGCCTGGCCGCCCGGGCCGGGCTGGGATGGATCGGGCGCAATGGCATGCTGATCGTGCCGGGCCTCGGCGCGGAGGTCGTCCTGGCCGAGATCGTCTGCAACCTGCCGCTCGCCCCGGGCGAGCCGATCGAACCGCAGTGCGGCCCCTGCCGCGCCTGCCAAGCCGCCTGCCCCACCGGTGCCCTGCAATCCGACGGCACGATCGACTGCCAACTCTGCCTCAGCTATCACTCGATCGAAAACGCCGGTCCCGTTCCCGACGAACTGGCTGCCCACTGGGGCGGGCGAGTCTTCGGCTGCGACGCCTGCGTCCACGCCTGTCCGCACGCCGCGGGCCCGGCCGGCGACGATCAACTCCAACCCCGCCCGCCGGACCTGACCGACCCGGCCGAGGTCCTCGACTGGTCCGACGCCGACTGGGACGCCTTCACCCAGGGCCGAGCCCTGCGACGAGCCAGCTACATCATGTGGCTGCGCAATGCCATCCTCGCCGCCGCCTCGACCGGCCGGGACGAGTGCTTCGCCCAAATCGCAACCCTGGCCGGTATCGACCCCGCCATCGACCGCGCCATCGCCCAGGCCCGCCACCTCCTCGGACGATGACTCGTCCCCAGATTCGTTCTGCCCCTGCCGTGCTTCCGGAAGATCCCATGCCCATGCAAGCATGGGCATGGCACCGCCATCCGTAAGCAGCCTCCAGCCAGATCACAGCCGAGGCGGCTGTGCCACACGAACCAATCCCAACCGGGGGCGGGATTGATTCACCCCGGCCGGAAGGCTATAAACAAGACATGAACTCTTCACAGCAATCGACCATCGAGCAGGCCGTGCGGACCATCCTGGAAACCATCGGCGAGGACGCCACCCGCGAGGGTCTCGCCGAGACACCCGCCCGTGTGGCCCGGATGTACGCCGAGCTCTTCGCCGGGCTGGACCAGGACCCGGCCCGTCACCTGGAAGTGAACTTCGCCGAGCATTACGACGAGATGGTGGTCCTGCGGGACATCCCCTTTTACAGCATGTGCGAGCATCACCTCCTGCCGTTCATGGGCTGGGCGCACGTGGCCTACCTGCCCAAGGGCAAGGTCGTCGGGCTGAGCAAACTCGCCCGCGTGGTCGAAGACTTCGCCCACCGCCCGCAGTTGCAGGAACGGCTGACCCAGCAGATCGCCGAGCTGCTGATGGACAAGCTCGACGCCCGCGGCGTGGGCGTGATTATCGAGGCGACGCACACCTGCATGACGATTCGCGGTGTGCGGAAGAGCGGATCGACGATGGTGACCAGCTCGATGCTGGGAATCTGCCGCAGCAACCTCGCAACCCGCACCGAAGTGATGAACCTGCTGACCGGCGGACGGCGGTAGCCGTCAGTCTGCCAGGCCCATGGCGATGAGCGTGATGTCATCGTCCTGGGCATCGCCGGCGAATTCCCGAACGGCCTGCCGAAGGGCGGCCACCAGCTCGGCCGCCGGCTCGTCGATGTGATCGCGCACGACCTGCTTCATTCTCTCCATGCCGAACTGCTCGCCATCGCTGTTCATCGCCTCGAAGACGCCGTCGGTGGTAATCAGCGCGAGGTGCTCGGGATCGAACTGGAAGGTGCGCGTCTCGGTGTAGTCGGTATCGGGCATGATGGCCAGGGGCAGACCGGTGGCGGGCACTTCCTCGAAGCGGTCTTCGTCGCGATGGTAGAACACCAGCGGGCCGTGACCGGCCGAGGCGTAGGTCAACCGA
The DNA here is from genome assembly GCA_964497475.1 of uncultured Planctomycetaceae bacterium. Classification (GTDB taxonomy): domain Bacteria; phylum Planctomycetota; class Phycisphaerae; order SM23-33; family SM23-33; genus CAZCDM01. The sequence continues at coordinate 6,868 of CAZCDM010000007.1, read as the reverse complement.
CGGGCGTCGGGGTCGAGAATGCCCAGGAAGCAGGTGACGAAGCTCTGGCCGCCGAGGTCCTCAGCCAGGAGGTGATTGGCGGTTTCGAGAATGTGACAGACCGAGGCTGCGTCCGGCTCGGCCAGGTGGGCACTGGCCCGGAGCATGGCGCGGGTTTCGGCGATGACCAGTGCGGGCCCGATGCCGTGCCCCGTCGCGTCGGCCACGGAAAACGCCCAGTGGCCATTCGGCAATGGGATGAAGTCGTAGGTATCGCCGCCGGTCTCGTCGGCCGGGTGCGAGAGCCCGGCCACGTCGAAACCGGGAATGGATGGTGCGTCGTCGGGCAGGAGCCCTCGCTGGATATCGCGTGCGATTTCCATGGCCCGCTCCATGCGCTGCTTCTCAAGGTAGTGCTCGATGAGATTGGCCCGCTGGATGATGACGCCGGCCTGGGCGGCGAGGGTTTCAGCGAGGTTCACGTCGTAGTCGTCGAACGAGCCGGCCCGGTTGTTGAGCACCTGCAGTACGCCGACGAGCCCGCCTTCGTAATCCCGCAGCGGGATGGACATGATGTTCCGCGTGCGAAAGCCGGTGGACTTGTCGACCTCGGGATTGAACATCGGATCGGCGTAGGCGTCGGGCACGACAATGGTCTGGCCGGTCTGGATGGCCTGGCCGCAGAAGCCCTTGTCGGCCGGGACGCGAATTTCCTCCACGCCGGTGGCGATGCGGGCGACGAGCTGCTCCGTGGGACGGTCATACAGAAACAGCGTAGCCCGCTCGCAGTCGAGCAGTTCCAGCGAGCGGTCGATGATGAGGCTCAGCAGTTCGTCCCGCTGATGCGTGGCCGCCATTGCGCGCGAAATTTCCAGCACGCGGTTGAGATCCTCGACGGGTTGACGGGCGGGCTGGGCCATGGCTTGTAGTATGGCAAGGTCGCCGGCGGGCTGCAAGCCCTCACCCCGGCCGGGGCCTGCCAGAGAAATACGCACCCGGCCTAAAGAAATTCTCACCCCCGGGACGATAACATCGGAGGAACCGATCGCTTGGGAATCGATGCGCACTAAGGGATGGACCCCAATGACCAAGCGTAATCTGATCAATCACATTATGGAACTCAACCCGACGGCCACGCCCGATTTCCTGGCCCGGTTTAACGAGCAAGATCTCGGCGAATATCTCCAGCACCTGCAGTCGGTCTCCGGCCCGGCCCCGGCGAGCATCACGCGGGATCACATCTTCGGCCCGGAGCTGGAAAGCGAAACACAGACCGCCGTGGCCGTGCTGGAAACGCCCGCAGAACTCCAAGCAGAGGAACCGGCCTCGCTGCCGCCCGCTCGAAACGCAACCGACGAGCCGCGCAAACGGCTGTCGCAGGCGCTGGACGAGATCAACGGCGACGACGGCTGGCTGTTCTAAGGCAACCGGCCGGGGCGATCAGTCCTCGCTGGTCCAGATATTGCCCAGCACCCCCAGGCTCACGCGGTCTTCCCCGCTGGTGACGGTACTGAACAGGAAATAGTTGTGGTACTCGTACGCACCCATCGCCTCGGCCGCAATGGCCAGACCAGCCCCGACGGCCGAGTCCTGCCGGCCTCGGATGGCATCCATATGGTCGTTCTCGGAGGGATTGGTCACTGCCAGAGCGATCACCGCAATTACGACCACGGCCAGTATGATCCATTGACGCAGTTTCATGCGTTCTCCTTTGCTCGGATTCATCTCGCCCGCCCAGACGTATTCTGCGGGGCTGTACCATCATAGTCGCGCGATCGCCTCGGGGTTACGAGAAACGCCCTTCGGCCCGGATCGGGTCGTTCAGCTGCGGACGAACGGGAGCATCTGTTTCCATGCGGGCTCGGCGTAGAAACGGTGCCCGCCATCGCCGATGACGAGCTTGCAGTTGTCTGCTGCTCCCGCGTCGGCGTAGATTTCCTTGAGTCGGCGGAACTCTTTCCGCGTTGCGGCGATGGGAAAGAGGGGGTCTTCTCGGCCGGCGACGATGACGACGGGCCTGGGTGCGAAGAGCCCGAGGATGTCGGCCATCTCGGCCAGGCCCGCCAGGCCGGGCACATAATTGTCCGCGCAGTGATAGACGCTCATGATTGAATCGCGGAAGGTGCAGAAGTAGCAGCTGGGCATGGCGTATTGCAGCCGGCCCAGCAGCGCTGCGGCAAAGACGCTCACTGTCCCGCCGCCGGAATTGCCCATCACGCCGACGCGCTTGCGGTCGACGTCATCGCGCGTCCAGAGCAGATCCAGCGCGCGATCGACATCGAAGAGACGCTCGGCCAGCAGCGTCGTGCCGAGTTGCATGGCATGGCAGATGGCGTCGTGACACATATGCTCGGCGGGGCGTTTGAGCTTGTGCTCGCGCCGGTAGCCGAAGCTGCGCTGCTCGATGCACAGCGCGGCAATGCCCCGCTGCATGCAGCCGATAGCAAAATCGCGGTCGCCCTCGATCACGATGGGCGTGGTCTCGTCGTCGAAGTCCACGCCGATGGAATTGTGCATGCCGGTGGAATGGCCCTGAAGGCAGATGAACCACGGCCAGGGCGGCTGGGCGTTGGAGGGCATGCAGAGGTAGGCCGGCACGTCGGCGTAGGGCTCGGCGGTGAAGACGATCCGTTCGATCGTGCCGTGCTCGTGCTCGCGCGTCCAGAGCGTGCGGACGTTCAGGTCGCACCGCTGGCGGGCGGGCACGGCCCGGTAGCCCATGAGCTTCTTGAGCTTCCGCTTGAGATTCCGCCGCCACGTAGCCGGGTCGGCCGGGTCGTACGTGCCGACGCGCTCGGCGGCGTCATATTGCCGAAGATGCAATTCCGAAGGGCTGAAGTGAAATGACTTGGCCATGGGATATCCTGTCGTGAGAGCAAGAATACCCCTAGCAAATCATGACGTCAACCGGCCTCAGGCAGAATCGTTTTGCCGCCCCTGCGCGTGGAAGACAAAGCTCTTGCCCTCGACATCGACGGAGATGTCGCAGCCGTCGGTGATCTCGCCGGCCAGCAGCTTAGTCGACAGCGGGTTCTCCAGCCGCTGCTGAATGACGCGCTTCAGCGGGCGGGCCCCGAAGGCCGGGTCGTACCCCAGCTCGGCCAGGAGGTCTTTCGCCGCCGGCGTGAGCGTGAGGGTGATCTTCCGCTCGGCGAGCCGCTTGGCCAGCAGCCGAACCTGGATTTCCACGATACCTTCGAGGTTCTCGCGGGTCAGGCTGTGGAAGACGACCGTCTCGTCGATGCGGTTGAGGAACTCCGGGCGGAAGGTCTCGCGCAGGGCGTCCTTGAGCTGCGCCTCGATCTCCCACTCTTCGGCGTTCTTCTCGGCCATCTGCTGGATGTACTCGCTGGCGACGTTGGAGGTCATGGCGATCAGCGTATTCTTGAAGTCGACCGTCCGGCCGTGGCCGTCGGTCAGTCGGCCGTCGTCGAGCACCTGCAGCAGCGCGTTGAACACGTCGCGATGGGCCTTTTCGATCTCGTCGAAGAGGATCACGCTGTAGGGGCGTCGGCGGACGGCTTCGGTGAGTCGGCCGCCTTCTTCGTAGCCGACGTATCCGGGCGGGGCACCGATCAGCCGGGCCACGGAGTGCTGCTCCATGAACTCGCTCATGTCGATGCGGATCATCGCCTCTTCGGTGTCGAAGAGCACCTGGGCGAGAGCCTTGCACAGCTCGGTCTTGCCCACGCCGGTCGGCCCGAGGAACAGGAAGCTGCCGATCGGGCGGTTCGGGTCGGCCAGGCCGGCCCGGCTGCGACGAATCGCATCGGACACGGCCCGCAACGCATCATCCTGCCCAACCACGCGATCGCGCAGTACGTCTTCCATGTGCAGCAGCTTGTCGCGCTCGGTCTCCATCAGCTTGCTGACGGGGATGTGCGTCCACTTGGCGACGACCTCGGCGATCTGCTCGGGGGTCACTTCCTCGCTGGTCAGGCCGCCCTCGGCGGTGCGTCGGTCCAGGTCGCTCTCGACCTCAGCCAGCCGGGCCTCGAGCTCGCGCAGCTCGCCATACTGAATGCGGGCGGCCGCTTCGAGATCGCCGGACCGCTGGGCCTGCTCCAGTTCCGATTTCTTGGCCTCGATCTGCTCGCGGATCTCCTTGCCCTGCTGGAGCTCGGCGGTTTCAGCCTGCCATTCGGCATGCAGGCCGTTGAACTGTTCCTGCAGGTCGGCCAGCTGCTTTTCGAGTTCGGCGAGGCGATCTTTGCTGGCCTGGTCGGTCTCCTTGCGGAGGGCTTCGCGTTCGATCTGCAGCTGCATGATGCGGCGGTTGAGTTCGTCGAGCTCGGCGGGCATGGAGTCGTTCTCGATGCGGAGCCGGCTGGCCGCTTCGTCGATGAGGTCGATCGCCTTGTCGGGCAGCTGGCGGTCGGTGATGTACCGTTCGGACATCACGGCCGCGGAGACCAGGGCGGCATCCTGAATGCGTACGCCGTGGTGGGCATCGTAGCGAGGCTTGAGCCCTCGCAGAATCGCGATGGTATCCTCGACGGTGGGCTCGTCGACCTTGACGGGCTGGAAGCGTCGCTCGAGGGCGGCGTCTTTCTCGATGTTCTGGCGGTACTCGTCGAGCGTGGTCGCGCCGATGCAGCGCAGCTCGCCGCGGGCCAGGGCCGGCTTGATGAGGTTACCGGCCGAGATGGCGCCCTCGGCCGCCCCAGCACCGACGATCGTGTGCAACTCGTCGATGAAGAGAATCATCTCGCCGTCGGATTCGGTGACTTCCTTGAGGACGGCCTTGAGGCGGTCCTCGAACTCGCCGCGGAACTTCGCCCCGGCCAGCAGGGCGCCCATGTCCAAGGCGATGACGGTCTTGTCCTGCAGCCCGGCCGGGACATCGCCGTTGACGATGCGCTGGGCGAGGCCTTCGACGATGGCCGTCTTGCCCACGCCGGCCAGGCCGACCAGCACGGGGTTGTTCTTGGTCCGCCGGCTGAGCACCTGCATGCAGCGACGGATTTCCTCGTCGCGCCCGATCACCGGATCGAGCTTGCCGTCGCGTGCCATCTGGCAGAGGTCCCGGCCGTAACGCTCCAGCGCCTGGTACTTGTCCTCGGGGCTCTGGTCGGTCACGCGCTGGTTGCCGCGGATGGCCTGCATGGCTGCGAGGATATCATCCCGCGATACGCCGAGGGTGCTGAGCACCTCTTTTGCATTGCAGGCCACCTCAGCCATCGCCAGCAGAAAATGCTCCACGGAGATGTACTCGTCCTTGAGGCCCTCAGCCTCCTTGCCGGCGGCGACCATGACGTTACTCATCGACGGGTCCATGCCCATGCCCGCACCGGTCGACTGGCTCGGCAGGCGGTCGAGCTCAGCCTGGACGACCGGCAAGAGCCGATCGCGCGACAGGCCCGCCTTGTCCAGCACGGGCCCGGCCACGCCGCCGTCCTGCTGAAGCATCGCCTCGAGCAGATGCAGCGGCGTGATCTGCGGGTTGCCGCGCTCGGCGGCGGAACCCTGGGCGGCCGCGAAGGCCTCCTGGGCTTTGACTGTTAATTTATCCATTCGCATACGTTCACCTCACAAGCTTGTAGTGTGCAATGGCCGTGCCAAACGTAAACTCATATTTTTCGTCATGTTAACTGGCATTTGGGCTGTCATAACCGGTCGCGGCGTGGCAGAATTGTCATTTCGGCAGGCGGGCGAGCTTTACACCTCACCGCCGGCGTACTAGACTTACATTGACCCCAAACGGAAAGGGCAGATCATGCGAACGGCATTACTTCACTCGATTGGCAGTTTGATCATTCTCTTGGCCCTGCTCGGCTGCGACAAGCCAACCCCGCCACCGGCGGATGATGAATCGACGCCCGCGAGCCAGCCCGCAGCGAGTCAGCCGGCCGAGCCCGCATCGGCCCCGGCGGCCAGCACCGCACCGCCCGAGCGTACCCCCGCCGAGCTGATCGACGAGGGCTGGCAGCTCTCCAACCAGGGCGAGCACGCCCAGGCCGAGGCCGTCTTCCGCAAGGCCATCGAGGCCGGCCCGGAAGAGTCCTCCGCCGAGGCGTACAACGGGCTCGGCTGGGCGCTGCTGAACCAGAACCAGAGCGAACCGGCCGCCGAGGCCTTCCAGCAGTGCGTGGAGATCGAACCGACACACCCCGGTGCGCTCAACGGGCTGGGATGGATCGCCTACGACGCCGGCCAGCACGACCAGGCCATCGCGTATTGGCAGCGGGCCATCGCGCCCGACCCGGCCCGGGCGACGGCATCTCTGGCGGGGCTGGGAATGGCATATATGCACAAGAAGGAATATGAACAGGCCGCCACGATCTACCAGACCTGGCTAAAGGCCGAGCCGGACAACGCCGACGCGAAGGAGGGACTCGACCGGGCAAAGCAAGCCCTCGGCGAGCCGGCCGAGTCACAGCCTGCCTCGGCGCCCGCGGCGGTGGTCGTCACCGAGGTCCAGACCGGCCAGGACGTCCAAGCCGTCGTCGGCCAGGAGATTCGCATCGAGCTGAAAGGCAATGCCACCACCGGCTTTGCCTGGGCGCTGGCGAGCCTCAGCGGCGATGCCATTGAGCCGACGGAATACACCACCCTGCCCGACGAGACCCGCCAGGCGAAAGGAACTTACACCCCCGACCCGGCCGAGGACGGCCAGGTCGGTACGGCCGGCGTCTACGCCATCGTCTTCCACGCCGTCGAGCCAGGCCGATCGAGCGTGAAGATGGTCTACCACAGGCCCTGGGAGAAGGACCAATCCCCAGCCCAGACCTTCGAGCTGACCGTGGTTGTCACCCAGCCACAGCCAGAATGACGCCCGAGGAACAGGGCCTACGCATCTAAATCTTTCCTGGCCGGGCCGGTGAGGACTTTGAGTAAGTAACTATCTCAAAACGGTCAATCGGTGTTTTCGGCGGTACCAGAGCAGGAC
>CAZCDM010000006.1:17048-33291 GCA_964497475.1 uncultured Planctomycetaceae bacterium | reverse complement strand
TCGGCCTCGCTGGTCTTTTCGCTCCCTGGCGGCATCGCAAAAAAACGGCGGAATATGAGCCCATATGCACCATTTTTTGCTCTTTGCCAGAAAGCGAAAATCCTACGCGATATCCGAATTTGAATTTTTCAAAGTACCCATTTCATTATAACCGTCTCGGATGGCGGTACAAGCAATCGCCCGGCCCCATCCGGGTAGGCGTGTTGGCCGGGGTTTGACAGCCAAAAGCATAGCGGCTGCCGGCAGGGTCAAAGGCCCGGAAAAATAGTGCCGTTGGTGCCAGCCCAGGCAACAAGACGCCCTGGTTTTTCCGACTCGGCCGATCGGACGTCGACGTGCGCGGTGGATTGGCGCGACGGGAATTGTAAAAAGGCTCAAGTGCGCCCGGGCGGCCTGGCCGATGTAGTCCGAGGCTGGCGATGGTTTTGTCGGCCCCGCGATGTTCCGATTCACCCTCGCCGGCTCTGGGAACCCGACGCGACGGTGGGAGGCTGGTCCCATGAGATTCCCGATTCCTACGCCCCTGGCCGTGGTCGGCTTGTGTGTGCTGATCGCTGCAGGCTGTACGCAAACCAACGGCTCGCTGGCGAGTCATCAATGGGCCGTGCCCGGCCAGGCCGGCCCGCTGAACAGCGACGCCCTGCCCTGCGTCGGCCTGGAAGCGCCCGTCAAGCCCACGCCGGTTGTGGCGTTCAAAAAGCCCGCCCCGGCCCGCCGCATCGAGCCGCGGACGAGTCAAGTCCAGCGTCCCGCCGGGCCCTGGGCCGTGCCGCTCAAGCGGAACTGGCGGTACATCGTCATCCATCACTCTGCCACGGATTTTGGCAATGCCGCTCGGTTCGATACAATCCACCGCCGCAAGGGCTGGGACGAGCTGGGCTATCACTTCATCATCACCAACGGCCAGGGCGGGCCCGACGGCGCCATCCAGGTCGGCTCGCGATGGCGCAAGCAGAAGCACGGCGCCCACTGCGGCGGCACGCCGGGCAATGCGTATAACGAGGTCGGCATTGGCATCTGCCTCGTGGGCAACTTCAACGACCACATGCCCAGCCAGGCGCAACTGGCCTCGCTGGATGACCTCGTGGAGTTCCTCGCGACCTATTGCGACATCGACCCGCGTAACGTCATCGCCCACCGCGATGCGCCCAACGCCGCGACGGATTGTTGTGGCCATCGGCTGCATCATTACCTTCACGCGACGCTCAGGCCGGGCTTGGCCTCGGGGCGGTTCGCCCACTCCGGGCGCTGATCGCGTGATCCGTGGCGATCTGTATCGCGACCTGCCCGGCCCGGACGGCGGGGAGTGGATCGAGACGCTCTGTGAATCTCCTGCGGTGCGCATCGAGCGCATCGTCACGCGCGGCCAGGTCACCCCGCCCGATCAACCCTACGACCAGGACCATCCCGAGTGGGTCGTGCTGCTGGCCGGTTGGGCAAGGCTGGAGTTCGCCGACCCGGATGAGTCCATCGACCTTCGGCCGGGGCAGTGGGTGCAGATTCCCGCCGGGCGCGTCCACCGCGTGGCCGAGGTCTCTGCCGACCCGCCGGCGGTCTGGCTGGCTGTGCACTACGACCGGCCTGTCTAGCACATTTTGCATATATTCTGTCGTGCCGTTGTCACCCTGAGCGAAGCCCGCAGGGCGAAGCCGAAGGGTCTTTTCGCGGGAAGATTCTTCAGCTTCGCGGCTTGCCCGGCAAGCCGCTTCGTTCAGAATGACACCATGTGAAACGACAACTGTTTTGCAAAATGCCTAGCACAAGGCGGGCTACGGTCAGCGGCGGCGGGACAGGAGCCCCGCCACCCGATAGCGTGTAGCCCAGCCGCCCCCGGCTGGGGAATGGCCTTGCGTGTAGCCCAGCCTCCCCCGGCTGGGAATGGCCTCTGTGAGTCTTTGTACCTCTGCGGTTCTGTTGTTTCCGGTCAGAGCGACAGGCGGGAGTAGGCTTTTTCGCCCGGGCCCTGCCACCAGGTCTGAACGGCCTGGATGGCCTCGGGGCCGGTTTGCCCTTGGGTGAACTGCTCGCCGAGGACCTGCTCGATCGCTTCGGCGCAGGCGATCTGGAGGGCCTGGGAGGTGATCTCCTCGTCGATGTCGCCAAGGCAGACCTGCTGGGCGAGGTAGTAGATCGCGCGATCGTCGCCGAGGGTGCCCAGCCGGCGGGCGATGTGCTCTTTGAGTTCCACGTTCCGCTCGCAGCCGTCGGGCGTGCGGTAGCTTTCCAGCACGCGCAGCATCGGCAGGGCAGCGGCCGAGCCGAAGCGGACCAGCCCGTCGAGTTTCGCCGCCAGCGTCGCCTCGTCCCACTGGCTGAAGTGGGCGTAGAGTTCGTCGATGGCCTGTTCGATCTGCTCGGCCGTCTCTTCATTCACGGGCAGCCGACCTTCGAGCTGGGACGGACTGAGCCCGAGGTAGGTCGCGACCTTCTTCAGCAGCGAAACCTCCCGCTCGGCCAGTTCGCCGTCGGCGTGGGCGGCCTCGATGAGTTGGTCGAGCACCGCCTGGCCGGCCGGGCCCTTCGGCACGGACAGCCGAGACGGGTTCTCGCGGACGTCGTCGATCGCATCGCGGTACTCGGCCTCGTCGATGCCGAGGCGGATGCGGAGCTGGTCAAGATACTCCTGCTCGTCGGGCGAGATTTTCCCGTCCATCGAGAGCATCACCAGCACGTTCTTGAGCGTCGTAAGATTGCTTTGGGACATGGCGCGTCTCCTTATCGATGGTCCCATTGTACGCACCGGGGGCGAAATGGAAAGAACCGCCTTGGCGGCGACATGGTCTGGCGGGGCGCAAAAGAAGCCGGCCGAACAGGGAAAGGAAAGTCCGGCCGGCTGTGCAAGCAATTCACAGAGGCGAAAAGGGCAGGAGAAACGCCTTCTGTGCAGCTCTACCAGTTAAACGGCGATGCGCGCCGGACCGTTCGGTGAAAATGAAAAATCGGCCGACTTTTTTCGCCCGCCCCCGCCCCCGGCCGGAAAAACATCACCAGCGTGCAGACAAATCGCCGGATATAATGTATATTGACCCGCTTGCCTGAAACGGACCAACCATGAACGCACCCGGCCCCAATCCGATCGACGCGATCACCGAGAGCCTGCTGGCCAGTTACGATCTCGACGAGTCGACCCAGCGCATCGGCCAGGAGTTCCTGCCCGACCGCGAGGTGATCGTCTCGGCCCTGCGCGAAATCCAGCAGTTGCTCTTTCCGGGGTTCTTCGGCCATAAGAAGCTCTCGGCCGAGAATCTCCGCTACCACGTCGGCTCGCTGCTGACGCGGCTGGACGACCAGCTCGCCGACCAGATCCGCCACTGCATGTGCCTGGAAAAAGGCTGCACCTGCGACGATCCGACCGCCTGCCAGGCCACCGCACGCTCCATCGCCCGGACGTTCCTTGCCCACCTGCCGGCCCTGCGGGAGAAGCTCTCCCTCGACGCCCAGGCCGCCTTCGACGGCGACCCGGCTGCGACGAGCATCGACGAGATCATCTACTGCTACCCCGGCTTCTATGCGGTGATGGTCTACCGGATCGCCCACGAGCTGATCGAGCTGGGCGTGGCCCTCATGCCGCGCATCATGACCGAGCATGCCCACAGCCTGACCGGCTGCGACATCCATCCCGGTGCGCAGATCGGGCGGAGCTTTTTCATCGACCACGCCACCGGCGTTGTCATCGGCGAGACGTCGCACATTGGCGATAACGTCAAGATGTACCAGGGCGTGACGCTCGGTGCCAAGAGCTTCCCCAAGGACGAGCGAGGCCGGGCCATCAAGGGCCTCCAGCGCCATCCGACCATCGAGGACAACGTCACCATCTACGCCAACGCGACGATCCTCGGCGGCGATACCGTCATCGGACAGGGCGTGACGGTGGGGGGCAATGTGTTCGTGACCGAATCAATCGACGCACGCAGCACGGTCTCGCACAAGCCGCCGCGCCTGCAGGTGCGGTCGAAGGCCAAAGCAAAGAAGAGCAAATCCTGAGGACTCCGCCATGGACTTTAGCAGTATGGCAGATGATTTTTTTGTGAATCTCAACATCGAGACGACCGTGGCCCTGCCGCAGGCCCGCGAGACGGTGCTGCATTTCTTCGAGGCCATGCAGAAACAGTTTCCCTCGATGACCGGCTTTTATCAGCGTGAGGGGCACGAGTTTGTGCTCGAGGGCGACCGCGAGGCCGGTCAGTACCGCTGGGCCGAGCTGCACAGCAATCGGCTGTGTGCGGGGTTCTTCAACCCCCCGAGCATCGACGAAGCGATCGACCTGCACAGCTGGATCATCGAGCGGAGCTTGTACTATCTTGGCCTGGGCGGGCTGGACGTCGACGCGATGGACCTGCTCTACGGGTTCAACCTGGACTACAGCGGCAATCGCGATGCGCTGGTGACCTCGGCCCTGCTGGGCGAGAGCCCGCTGGGACGCTTCGCCAGCGAGGCCGGCCAGAAGCCGCTGGAGTTCGAGCCGCACCTCGTCGTCAGCCTCGATGAGGACTGCTACGTTCAGGGTCGCATCGCCATCGAGACGCGGTGCAACAGCTACCAGGTTCGCACCGGCCAGTACGACGAAGAGCCCATCAGCATCTACTTCACGGCCAGGCAGTACCCGGCCCCGGCCAGCGTGATGAACCTGCCAGCCATTCTCCAGCGGCAGCGCGAGTACTGCGATGACGTCACCGCTCGCGTGGTCCTGCCGAATATTCTCCAGCCGATCTCCGAAGCCATCGCCACCGGGCTGTAATCCCAGTCTATCCCACGCGACGTAACAGCCCGGAAGATTCCCTGCCCGCACCGGCGAACGGGCCTCGCGCAAAAAAAGGGGCGGGGTTCAGGTGGAGGGAGACCTGAACGCCACGCCCAAAACTGCTACCCATTATTCTGCAGGTGGAGGGAGACCTGCATTCAACTGGGGTGCAGTTACAGCCAATCGGAATATGATTACGTCGGATTCAAGAGCATCGCTCTTGAACGCAGATACAATCGGATAACAAATGCCCGGCTGGCTGCTGCATGTTCGTCGTGACCGGCCAGGGCAGCAAGCCCAAGACCAATCACTCTGATTATAGCCATCGCCGTCTCTGCGACCAAGCACAAACCCCGTTGAACGAGGGATTGGGTTAAAAAAATGCCGGGGCAATCCGCGGCCGTCTCGGATTGTCCCGGGCCCTGATAATCAAACCAGGTCAAGCGATGCAGCCGGGGATGACGTTGCATGAATGCACGTCGCGGCCGGGTCCGTCAGCTGCATGTTACCAACCCGTCGTGGTCCGATTCCCAGTGGCGGGTCAGCCTTGGCGCGTCCGTCCCTGGCGCGCCGGCCCGATAGGGCCAAAGCGGGTGCTGGGCCAGTGCATCGGCCCTGGGGTCCATTCCAGCGGCGACACCCGTGTGTTTCGATATGTTCAATATTCAGTTGTTATTCAACCCGTCGCCGGCCGCTTAGCTGCACCCCAGCGACTCACCGCAGTTGTGACATTTTTTACGTCCGGTTGTACTCCGTCCGGTAGCCGCCGGCAGCTTAGCTGCACCCCAGCGACTCGCCGCAGTTGTGGCATTTGTAGCAACTGCCGTTTCGCACGGTGATCGACCCGCACCGCGGGCAGGGCGGTGCGTCGGACTGGAAGTGCGAGAACTGTGCGTCGACGCGTTCGAGCTTTTCCAGCCGGGTGGCTGTGCGGGTGGCGGTGGCTGTCGCAGCGGGTTTGTCCTCGCTGCTGCCGTTGCCACCACCCTGGGTGGGTGCAGAAAGTGCGTCAAACGGCCTCCTGGCATCCGTGCGGGAGGCCGATTTGACGCGGCCAGGTTCCGAGGAAACATCATCCGTGACAGCCTCGGGCGCTGCTTTGGTTGGTTTGGGTTTGGCGGCAGGTTTTTCGCCGATGGCCTTTTTGGTGGCGGGGTTGGACTGGCCCTCTTCGAGGAAGGTCTGGTCGAGCCACCGGAAGATGTAATCGACGATCGACTTGGCGAAGGGGATGTTGCGGTTGCCCGTCATGCCCGACGGCTCGAACCGCTGGTGCGTGAACTTTTTAACGAGGGCTTCGAGGGGCACGCCGTACTGGAGGCAGAGGCTCACGGCCGTGGCGAAGACGTCCATCATTCCGCCGACGGTCGAGCCTTCCTTGGCCATCGAGACGAACAGCTCGCCGGGCTGGCCGTCGTCGAAGAGTCCGACGGTGAGGTAGCCCTCGTGGCCGGCGACGTCGAACTTGTGCGTGATGCTCGGGCGCGTCGCGGCCAGGCGGTTGCGGTGGGGGGTGCGTTTGGCCTTTTCCAGGTCCTCGGGGCTGATGCCGATCTGCTCGACGAGCTGCTTTTCCTTCTTCGTCATCTGGCGGGTGTTCAGCGGCTGGGTGCGTTTCGAGCCGTCGCGGTAAATCGCCACGGCCTTGAGGCCCAGCTTCCAGCCTTCGAGATAGACTTCCATGATCTCCTCGATGGTTGCCTCGTGAGGCATGTTGACGGTTTTGCTGATCGCGCCGGAGAGGAAAGGCTGGGCGGCAGCCATCATGCGGATGTGCCCCTTGTACCCGATGCATCGCGTGCCGTTGGCGGGCGTGAAGGCACAGTCGAAGACCGGCAGGTGATCTTCGGTGAGGTAGGGGGCGTTTTCGATGGTGTCGTGCTCGTCGATGTTGGAGATGATCTCGCTGATCTGCTCCTTGGCATAGCCGAGGCGTTCCAGTGCCAGCGGGACGGTCTGGTTGACGATCTTGAACATGCCCCCGCCGGCGAGCTGCTTGTACTTGACCAGGGCGATGTCCGGCTCGATGCCGGTGGTATCGCAGTCCATCATAAAACCGATCGTCCCCGTCGGGGCCAGGACACTCACCTGGGCGTTGCGGTAGCCGTGCTGCTGCCCGGCTGCGAGGGCCTGGTCCCACATGGTGCGGGCCTCGGCCAGGAGGTTCGGGTCGCCCGGCTCGGCCTCGACGGTGTCGACGGCGTCGTGGTGGTTCTGCATGACCTTGAGCATGGCGTGGCGGTTCTTGTAGAACTGCGGGAACGAGCCGATGCGGCTGGCCAGTTCGGCGCTGGTCGCGTAGGCGGCGGCGGTCATCAAGGCGGTGATGGCCCCGGCGGTGGCACGGCCGGAGTCGCTGTCGTAGGGCAGGCCCATGGACATGATCAGCGCGCCGAGGTTGGCATAGCCGAGCCCCAGCGGGCGGAAGTCGTGGCTGTTGCGGGTCAGCCGGGCCGAGGGATAGCTCGCGTGGTCGACGAGGATTTCCTGGGCGATGATGAATATCCGCGCCGCAGCCGTGAACCGCTGCGTATCGAACGTGCCGTCGGCCTTGCGGAACTTCATGAGGTTCAGGCTCGCGAGGTTGCAGGCTGAGTCGTCCAGGAACATGTACTCGCTGCATGGGTTCGATGCGCGAATCTCGCCAGACTGCGGGCAGGTGTGCCACTTATTGATCGTGCTGTGATACTGCATGCCCGGGTCACCGCAGACATGCGTGCCTTCGGCGATGAGCCGAAGCAGCTCCTGGGCCGGGTAGGAGACGCTCGCATTGTTATCTGTGACGTTGCGGGTCGTCCAGGACTGGTCGTCCATGGCTGCCTGCATAAACTCGTCGGTCACGCGGACCGAGAAGTTGGCGTTCTGGTACATGACCGAGGAATAGGCATCGCCGTTGAACGAGCCGTCGTAGCCCTGTTCGATGAGAGCCCAGGCTTTGCGTTCCTCGTCCATCTTGGCGGTGATAAACTCCTTGATGTCCGGGTGGTCGCACCGCAGCGACTGCATTTTGGCGGCCCGGCGGGTCTTGCCGCCGGACTTGATGACCGCGGCGACCTGATCGTAGACCTTCATGAAGCTCAACGGCCCCGAGGGCGTGCCCCCGCCGGAAAGTTTTTCCCGCGAGCTGCGCAGGCTGGAGAGGTCCGTGCCCGTGCCGCTGCCATGCTTGAAGAGCATCGCCTCCTGGGTGGCCAGGCGCATGATGTCTTCCATGTTGTCATCGACGCTCTGGATGAAGCAGGCCGACGCCTGGGGGTGCTCGTAGCAGTTCTCGGTGCGGACGGGCGCTTCGGTGGTTTCGTCCCAGTGGTAGCCGCCCTCGCTGCCGGCCACGCCGTTAGTGTGGTACAGTCCGACGTTGAACCAGACCGGCGAGTTGAACGCGCCGTATTGATTGACGCACAGCCAGGTCAGCTCGCGCTGGAAGCTCTGGGCGTCGGCCTCGCTGGCGAAGAGGCCATCTTCCTTGCCCCACGCGGTGATGGTATCGGCCACGCGCCCTACCAGTTGGCGGACGGAGTTCTCGCGGGCCTCGGTGCCCGCAGCGCCGTAGAAATATTTGCTAACGACGACGTTGGTGGAGATCTGCGACCAGTCGGCCGGCACTTCGACGTCGTTCTGCTCGAAGATCACCTCGCCGCCATCGCCGGTAATCCGGGCCGATCGCTTCTCCCAGCTGATCTGGTCGAAGGGGTGCTCGCCGGGGGTGGAAAAGACCGGTTCGACCTTCAGGCCGTCGTGAGCGCAGCGGTCCTGTCCAGCGGCGGGATCCGATTTGGCATTGTCAGAACTCATCCGTGAAATATCCCTTTCAGCCAGCGGCGATGACGTCCATCGGCGCAATGGCAAACAGCAGCGTGTTTCATTAAAATCTGGGGTTCAGCAAGAGTCACAACTCCGGCAGCGTAGAACCCGGATCAATCCCTGGCAGATTGTCCACTTGTAATGGTACGTCCTACATCTTGTGGCAATCAAGCTAAATGCACCCAAAATATGGTGTGTTTCTGTAAATGCTTTAATTTTATGTTTTTATCAGGAAAAAAAATTAAGGCTTTGTAATTACACACAACTATCAACACCCCTTTGCGCGGTTAAGATGTTGTGATTACAGTGTTAGTGTATAGTGTATTTCTTGCTTTTCTTCTGGCGTTTCCGGCTCGATCAGGCCCGGCTCGGGCGATTGCTTCATTGGTTCGGGAGGGGCTTTGGGGTATACTTTCGCGGAGCGGTAATGGGTTGCTATTGTGTCAAACAGATCGGACAGGATTTGCATGGAACGTATTGCTCGAAATGGCCTGACATGGTTGGTTTTGTGGCTGAGCTTGCCGGGCCTGGTCTTGGCTGAGACCGGCCCCGAGGACCAGGCGCCCGCCCTGCGGGTCCACGCGCATCCGGCGCGGCATCACATGATCTTTACCGACCTGGATGCGGGGCGGTCGTTCGAGGCGGTGATGCGGTTTGACGCCCTGGCCGATGCGTTTTCGCAGTTGGTTGAACTCAAGACCTGGCCGGAGCCGCAACCGCTGCCTGTGTTCCTCTACGCGCGGGCGGCCGATTACCGCCGAGCGATGAACCAGGACCATCCGCACGTCTTTGCGATCTATACGGGCAAGGAGCTGCGGGCTGCTCTGGATGAGGAGCTGTTTTCGTGGGAGTCGATCTGGCGGGAGGTCCAGCAGCAGGCCTGCCAGCAGTTCATCCATCGGCTGCTGGGGCGGTCGGGTCAGCCCCTGCCGACCTGGCTGAGCGCGGGGCTGGCGGAGTATTTCGGCCAGGGGCTGTGGTGTGGCGATGGCATGGTGTTGGGGCTGATCGAGCCGGCGAGGCGGTACACCCGCGGCGAGCAGAGCTACACCCAGCCTTCGCGTCTGGAGCGCATTCAGCAGCGGATTCGGGCCGGGCAGTTTCAGCCGTTGGAGCAATTCCTCGGCCTGGAGAGCGAGAAGTGGGCTGAGCAGAATCAGGCAGCGAATTTCGACCAGGCCTGGGCGCTGGTGCACTACCTTCTCCACGCCCGCTCGGGCCTACATCGTCGGGCGTTCATCGCTCACCTCAATGACATCCTCGCGGGCAAAGAGCCGGGCGCGAGTTTCGCAGCCCGGTTCGGAACCGACCAGGCCCGGCTGGACCAGCAGTACCGCCAGTGGTGGCAGGAGCAGGGCGAAGCCCTCGGGCGCGACCGCCGGGATCGCGCGATGATGCGAACGTTCCTGAGCGTGCTGGCCCGCTCGCAGGCTGCCGGGGAGACGTTCGACTCGGCCGATGTGTTTTTCGCCGCCGCCCGGGCGGGCGAGTTGAAGATATTCGACAAGCCCGGCAGCAAAGAATACCTGCCGCGTGAGCTGGTCAATCGCGCGTTGACCCGGGCCGATGCGCTGCCCGGGCGGACGTGGAAACTTACGCCCAACGATGCCGCTGGTCTTGTGCTGGAGATGCCCCGCGCGGACGGGGCAGTCTTTGCCGCTCGGCTTGACAAGAACAGCGACCGGCCGGGCGCAGTGGGCAAGGTGGTGGTTACCGTTCTGCCTGCCCCGGCGAGCCAGCCGGCGGAGTGAATTGCTGCACGCCTCGCCGAGGCGCGGTATACTCGCAGCATAGTCCGACGGGGTGGCAGGGGCCTTGCGGGCCGAGCGACCCCTGTCGACCCGAGTTGTCGTGTGAGGTTCGTCATGCATGACTCGTCCCAATCGAGTTGCGAGCAGCCGGAGTCTGGTGGCCCCCAGGCCGACGTCCAGCCCGCTGCGCCCCGCGAGCCGGAGACCATTGCCTGGGCCGATCTGATGGATCGGCTGCAGATCGGCATTGTCATCCACAGTGCCGATACAAGGATTCTTTACTCCAACCAGATGGCGAGGCAGTTGCTTGGCCTCGACGGCCAGGCGATGCAGGGCCGATCGGCGGATGATGAGGAGTGGTATTTTCTCGACGAGCAGGGGCAGTTGCTGACCCTGGAGCAGTATCCGGTCAATCGCGTCCTGGCCAGCGGCAAGGGGTTCCGGGGGATGACGGCTGGTATCTGTCGGCCGGCCTCGGGCGACTGCGTGTGGGTTTCCGTCGATGCCGTGCCCGATTTTGACTCGGCCGGGCAGATTCGCCAGGTGGTGGTCAACTTCCAGGACATCACCCACCGGAAACACAGCGAGGAGCTGCTGCGTCGCTACAAAACGCTGCTGGACCAGACCGGGAAGGTCGCGCGGATCGGCGGGTGGGAGTTTGACCCCAATACCGGCCGGTTGCACTGCACCGAGGAGACCAACCGCATTCTGGATCTGCCTGTCTATACCGTCATGGCGCTCGACAAGGCGATGAGCTTTTACTCGCCCGCGGTCCGCCATATCGTCGCCGAGGTGATCCACCAGGCCGTCACGAATAATATTTCGTACGACATTGAGGTGCCGATGGTGACCCAGCGAGGCCGGCAGATCTGGACCCAGTCCATCGGGCAGCCGGAGTTCTCCAACGGCCGTTGCACCCGGCTGCACGGCACGTTTCAGGATATCACCCAGCGGAAGAAGGCGCAGTATGAATCGGGCCTGCGATTGCTGGAGCTGCGCTGTCTGTATCACATCAACGAACTGGCCGACGTGCCCGACCTGCCGGCGGTGGAGTTGTTCCGCCTTGCCCTGGATCGCCTGCGTAACAGCATGCGTCGAGCCGAGAAGATCTGCGCCAGGCTGTGGTTCGACAGCCACGCCTGCCAGATCGGCCCGTCCGGGCGGGGGGAACAGGAAATCTCCGACACGATTTATGTCGGCCCGCAGGTCCGGGGCAAGATTGTTCTGCGCTACGTCCGCCCGGAGAACGATTCCGAGGACGACCCCGGGTTCGTGCCCGAGGAGGAGGCACTGCTAAGTACCATCTGCCGCCGGTTGGGGCAGATCATCGAGCGCAAGGAAGCCCAGAGCGAGTTGGCCGTCTACCGCCAGTCACTCGAACAGCAAATCGAGGACCGCACCCGCGAGCTGCGCGAGGTGCTCTCGAAGTTCGAAGAGGCGACGCTCGAAAACCAGATCAACGCCCGCCACAAAGACCGCTTCCTGTCGATGATGAGCCACGAGCTGCGCACGCCGCTGAACAGCCTGCTCGGGGCGGCCGACCTGCTCACGAGCCCCGCCTTCGGCACGCTCGACGAAAAACAGCTCGAACATGTCCAGCTCATCAACAGCAGCGGCGAGCACCTCCTGTCGATGATTAACGACCTGCTGGACATCGCCAAGCTCGACGCCGGGGCGATGGACATCCGCTGCACGGACTTCGCACCGAAGGAGCTTCTCGATGCGACGATGGCGATGATGGCGGCGGCCTTTGAGACCAAGGCGATCTCGGCCTCGCTGGAGATCGACCCCGCGGTGACGAGCATTCACGGCGACCTGCGGCGATGCAAGCAGGTCCTGCTGAACCTGCTGGACAATGCGGCCAAGTATACGCCCGAAGGCGGCCGTGTTGTGGTTCGCGCCCTGCCCGGCGAGGATGACGATATCCGCATCGAGGTCGAAGATACCGGCATGGGCATCGCCCCGGGCGACCAGCAAGACATCTTCAACGAGTTCCACAATATCGAAAAGCCCGACATGGAGAATCTCCGCAGCACGGGGCTGGGCTTGGCGCTGGTGCGTCGGCTGGTGCGCCAGCATGGCGGGAACGTGTCCGTCCGCAGCGAGCCGGGCCTGGGCAGCACCTTTGCCTTCACGCTGCCGCAGCATGACCGCGCACCGGCCGATCAGGCCGAGCCGCTGCATGCCAGGCCCCCCGAGGGTTTCGCCCCGCCATCGCAGCAGTATCGCGTGTTGCTCGGCGAGAACGACTCAGCCCAGCTCGCAGTTGTGTTGAAGGCCATCCACGAGATGGGCCATGCCGCCATCGTGGGCACCAACGGCCCGAGCCTGCGGGAACTGGCCGAGGCCTTCGACCCGGATCTGATCCTGATGGACCTGGACTGCCCGCAGGTCCAATGCATCGAAACCACGCAGTCCCTGCGAGCATCGCAGGCCCTGGGGGACATCCCCGTCTATGCCATGATCGAAACCCCCTTGCCCGAGGCGATCGAGTCGTTCCGTGCCGCCGGGGGCGTGGGGTTCATCACCAAACCCGTCAGGGAACCCGACCTGGCCCGGCTGCTGAACGCCTTGTCAGCTCGTACATAAGGATCACGCGATGAAAATTCTTCTCGTTGAAGACGACCTCGCCAGCCGGACGACGATTCGCGTTACGGTCGAGTGGCTCGGGCATGAAGCCCACGAGGCAGCGAACGGCCGGGAGGGCCTGGAGATATTCCACCGGGTCCAGCCCGACCTGGTCATCTGCGACATCCAGATGCCTGAAATGAACGGCCTGGAGCTTCTCAAAAAACTCCGCAGGGAAGACCACGAGACGATCATTGTCATGGTCACCGCCTTCGGCTCGGAGGACTACGCCCGCCAGGCCCTCGAGCAGGGGGCGGATAACTACCTCAACAAGCCCATCCGCCATCAGGCGCTGCTGCCGCTGCTGGAGCATTATGGCACTATCGTATCGGGTCGCTCGGCCAGCCGGATTGTGCTGGGCAGTATCCTCCGCCGGGAGATCACCCTGCAGGTGGGCAATGACATTGAGTTGGTTCCGCAGATCGCCGATCGGCTCATCCAGGACGCCAGCCCCTTCTTTCATCGGCCGGAGCTTCTGAGCATTCGGCTGGGGCTTTTTGAGATTCTCGTCAATGCCATCGAGCACGGGAATATGGAAATCGGCGGGGCGGAAAAACAGCAGGCCCTCGAGGCCAATACGCTGGAAGAGCTATACCGTCAGCGGATGCAGCGCGAAGACCTCGCCGGGCGAAAGGTCACCATCGACGCGGGCATGAACCCGCGCGAGTGTCGCTGGAAGATTACCGACGAAGGGCCTGGGTTTGATTACAATGCACTGTCCGACCCGCTCGAAAGCGGTGCAACGCAATCGATGGCCGGACGGGGGATTTTCCTCAGCCGCTATCAGTTCGACGAGCTGACGTTCATCGGCAAGGGCAATGTGGTCGAGATGGCCAAGGCCTCGAACCCGCCGAAGCGCCCGGCGACGTCGATGCTCACCATCAGCGAGCTGGCGGCGAAGTATCCTGACTGAGCCGGCTGGCTGGGGACACCTCTAGACCTTGCCGGCCGAGGGGCAGTGCTCGGCCAGGCAGCAGGCCTGGCAGTCCGGCTTGCGGGCGGTGCAGCAGGCCCGGCCATGAAAAATCAGCAGGTGACTGAACAACCCCCAGTCTTTTTTGGGTACGAGGTCCATCAGGTCCGGCTCGATCTTTTTTGGGTCATCGTGGCCGGTGAGTTTCAGCCGCCCGGCGAGCCGTTTGACGTGTGTGTCGACAACGACGCCCTCGTTCTTGCCGAAGGCGTTGCTCAGCACGCAGTTGGCCGTTTTGCGAGCCACGCCCGGCAGGTCCAGCAGCGCGTCCATCGTATCGGGCACCTCGCCGTCGTGCTCGTCGAGGATTTTCTGGGCGGCCCGGCGGATATTCTTCGCCTTGTTGCGGTAGAACCCGCAGGTGCGGACGTCCTGTTCCAGCTGCTTCTGGGAGACCTCGGCGAAGTCCGCCACACTGGTGTACTTCTGGAAGAGGTCGCGGGTGACGATATTGACCCGCTCGTCGGTACACTGGGCGGAGAGGATCGTCGCGACCAGCGACTGCATGGGATCATCCCGGCTGTAGTCCAGCCGGCTGCGGGCGCCGGGGTAGTGCTTCTTCAGCAGGCGGATGATCGCGGCGGTGCGATCTTTGCGGCTGGCGTTGGATTCACGCGACATGGCGGGCCTCTGGCAGGACTCGTGCGGTGGGGCTCCTGTCCCATCGCGTATCGATGGGGAGCTGGCGAGACGGGAGCCTCGCCAGCCCGAAATCGCAGCGGGCGTTGGATTCACGCACCATGGCGGGCCTCGCCGGAGTGAACCAGCGGCTCGGGCGCGATGGGTTCGACGGGCTCGGCCGGTCGCGTCGCCGGCAGGGGCGGCTCGACGAAAGGCGCAGCCCGGGGCTGGGGCTGGGGGGCCGGCTGGGTCTGCGGAGGTTCGCGGCGCTGGCGTTCCAGTTCGCCGGGGGCTCCGGGTTGGGTTTGCGGGCCGAGCCATTCCGGCCGGACGGTGATGTCCTCGGGCGGCTCGGTCGGCAGGGGGCGTGTGGGAGGCAGGTCGAGGGGCCTGATCTCGACGGTCACCTGGTCGATGACCTCGGCGATATTTTCGTAGTCGGGGCTGACGGCCCAGTTGTGCGTGGCGATGGGGATCACGTGCTCGCCGCGGTAATCCATCGCGTAGGTCGTGCCCTCGCGGTTGGGCCGAACCCAGATCCACCCCGGTGCGAGCGATCGCATGACCTTGACGTCCCCGAACTGCTTGGGAATTTTCTTTTCGTACTTGGCCTCGTAGCGGATCGGATACCACGGCTCGAGCTGGACGAGGTGGACGTACAGCATCCGCATGTCGAACGTGATGATGTACTTGCCGTCGACCGTCCAGTCCCAGGCACGGAACGGGTTGGTTCCGAAGAACTCGCGGAAGTGCTCGCTGTAGTCGGTCACTTCGTTGGTTTTCGCGTCGATTACGATGGCGCCTTCGGGGCCTTCCTGGTCTTCGCCCCAGCCGAAGACGGTGAAGACCTTCGTGCTCTCCGGATGCCAGCACACCCCGCGGTCTTTTCCGCTGCGTTTGCGGACGGCCGCGTTGACGTTGCCCGTCTCGACGTCGATGATCCGCATGGTCACCGGCTCGATCAGCAGGGCGTAGCGACGGTTGGGCGACCAGAACTCCTTGAAGATGTTGCCGTCTTTGCGGTTGATGGTGGAGTAGACTTCCGTGCGGGGCTTGCGTTCTTCCACGGCGAAAATGCGGTGCCGCCAGATCGTCTTGCGCCAGTGGCAGGTCTTGTGTTTCTTGACTTTACTGGTGGCCATGTAGACCACCTCGGTCGGGCCGGACCAGCGGACGGAGGTTGCCTTTTCGTCATCCTCGCTGAGGGTCCACATCGTTCCGTCTTCCATGGACATGATCCGCACGCGGTCGCGCAGGATGAAGGCCAGGTGGTTGGAGTCTGGTGCGACGCTCAGGTCGTGGGTTTTCCACGTCGCCAGGAAGGCGGGCATTCGCTGGGTCGAGCGGATCGTTTCGGTCTGGACGCTGGCGGGGTATCCCTCCCACTGCCAGGAGACGGCCTCGAACTTGTCGCCGTAATTGTGGTACTCCTCGAAGCGGCCGTAGAGCTTGGCCACCCGCCACAGCCAGGCCACCGTCTGCCCGTCGGACGCGTAGGACACTTCCACCGCATGGTGCGTGGTGCGGTTGCACCCGGCCGGCAGGATGAAAAGGACCAAGGCCGTCAGCAGGACCGCCAGGGCCCGCGGCGTGATGTTTCGTTGGAGGTTCGTCATCTCTTATGGTTTCGGCAAGATCGCCCGCCCGGCTGGATGTTGACCTGCCCGGCTGGCACATAACAAAAACAAGGTACACCAAACCCGCCAGCCGATGCACGAAAAGAAT
>CAZCDM010000006.1:0-16948 GCA_964497475.1 uncultured Planctomycetaceae bacterium | reverse complement strand
ACGCAGCACCTGGCCCGGCGGGGCAGAGCCCACGCAGGTTCGACCCACCGGCCGCAGACTGAGGACCATCCATGAGTGACCAACTCGCATCCGCCGTTCGGGAAATCTGCGAAGCCGCCGGAAAAGACCGGCATCGCATGATGGACATCGTTGAAGCGGTGCAGGCGCAGTTCCAGTGCGTCAGCCCCGAGGCCATCGACCTCATCGCCGAGCAGGTCGGCTGCCACCGCGTCGAAGTCGAGGGCGTGGTGAGCTTCTACGCCTTCCTGACCGAAAAGCCCACCGGCAAGGTCGTCATCCGGTTGTGCAACGACGTCATCGACATGCTCAAGGGCCAGCAAGCCGTCGCCGACGCCTTCGTCGAAGCCCTCGGCATCGACTTCGGCCAGACCACCGACGACGGCATGATTACCCTCGAGTGGGCGCCCTGCATCGGCATGAGCGACCAGGCCCCCGCCGCCCTGATCAACGCCGAAGTCGTTACCTACCTCTCGGCCGACATGGCACGCAACATCGTCGCCAAGCTCCGCGAGAACCCCGATCCGAAATCTCTCATCGGCCGGCTGGGCGACGGCAAGAACGCCGACGATCTCGTCCGCTCGATGGTCCACAACAACATCCGCAACTCCGGCGAGGTCCTCCTGCGGGACGACATCACCGACAGCGCGGGCCTGAAAAAGGCCCTCGACCAGACCCCCGCCGAAGTGATCCGCGAGGTCAAGACCTCCCGCCTGCGAGGCCGCGGCGGGGCTGGGTTCCCGACCGGCATGAAGTGGGAGTTCACCCGCGCAGCCAAGGGCGATCAGAAGTACGTCATCTGCAACGCCGACGAGGGCGAGCCGGGCACGTTCAAGGATCGCGTCCTGCTGACCGAAAAAGCCGACTTGCTCTTCGAGGGCATGACCATCGGCGGCTGGGCCGTCGGCAGCGATTGCGGCATCCTCTACCTCCGCGGCGAGTACGCCTACCTGCGGGAATACCTCGAAGCCGTCCTCGCCCGCCGTCGCGAGAACAACCTCCTCGGCAAGGACATCCTCGGCAAGGGGTTCGACTTCGATATCCGCATCCAGATGGGGGCCGGTGCGTACATCTGCGGCGAGGAAACCGCCCTGATCTCCAGCTGCGAAGGGCTGCGAGGCGATCCGAAAAACCGCCCGCCGTTCCCCGCCCAGAAGGGCTACCTCGGCTGCCCGACCACGGTCAACAACGTCGAGACGCTCTGCAAGGTCGCCCGCATTCTCGACGAAGGGGCCGGCTGGTTCGCCGGCATCGGCACGGAAGGCTCGGCCGGAACCAAGCTGCTGAGCATCTCCGGCGACTGCTCCAAGCCCGGTGTCTACGAAATTCCCTTCGGCCAGACCATCGGCGAAGTCCTCGAACTCTGCGACGGCGCCGGCGCCCTGGCCGTGCAGATCGGCGGGCCCAGCGGCCAGCTCATCGGTCAGGATTCCTTCGACCAGCCCGTCTGCTTCGACCACCTCGCCACCGGCGGGTCGGTCATGATCTTCAACGATAAACGCGACCCGGTCAAAATCGCCGAGACCTTCGTCGAGTTCTTCGAGGACGAAAGCTGCGGCTACTGCACTCCCTGCCGCGTGGGCAATCAGATTCTGCTCCGCAAGATGCGGGCCATCCTCGCCGGCAAGGGCGTAGCCGAAGACCTCGACCTGATGGAAGACCTCGGCGCGACGATGAAAACCGCCAGCCGGTGTGGCCTCGGCCAGACCGCTGCCAACCCCGTTCTGACCTCGCTGAAGAACTTCCGCGGGGCCTACGAAGAAAAACTCACCCAGCCTGCCCCGGGCCAGCGTGCCGAGTTCGACCTCAAGGCCGCCCTGGCCCCCGCCGAAGCCGTCGCCGGTCGGGAATCCGTCCACGCCAAGGCGTAAAGGAACACACCATGAGCGAATCCGACAAAACCATCACCTTTGAAATCGACGACCAGGAGGTCACCGCCCGCCCGGGCCAGACCATCCTCGAAGCCGCCGACGAAAACGGCATCTACATCCCCCGGCTGTGCTACCACAAGGCAGTTGGCGAGTACGGCTCCTGCCGCGTCTGCACCGTGCTGGTCAACGGCCGACCCCAGTCCGCCTGCACCCAGCCCGTCGCTGAGGGCGCCGTTGTCGAGAACAACACCGACCCGATCAACGCCATTCGGCGGAACATCATCGACATGCTCTTCGTCGAGGGCAACCACTTCTGCATGTTCTGCGAGAAGTCCGGCAACTGCGAGCTCCAGGCCATGGCCTACCGCCTCGGCATCCCGGCTCCGAAGTATGACTTCTTCTACGCCCCCCACGAAGTCGACATGTCCCATCCGGATATCTGGATCGACCGCAACCGCTGCATCCTCTGTGCCCGTTGCGTCCGCGCCAGCCGCGATCTCGACGGCAAGGGCGTCTTCGAATTTATCGGCCGCGGCTCGCACAAATGCATCGCCGTCAACGCCGACGCCCGCCTCAAAGACACCGACGCCGACGTCACCGACGACGCCTGCACCATCTGCCCCGTCGGCGCCCTGATGAAGAAACGCGTCGGCTACAAAGTTCCCGTCGGCCAACGCGCCTACGACCACGAACCCATCGGCTCGGATATCGAAGCCGCCGCCAAATAACACCGTACCCGTGCATTGACATAAGGACCGACCCATGGCCGAGAAACCCAAAGTCGCAACCGCCTCCCTGGCCGGATGCTTCGGCTGTCACATGTCCCTGCTGGACATTGACGACCGCATCCTCAAACTCGTCGAACTCGTCGACTTCGATAAGTCGCCCGTCGACGACATCAAAACCTTCACCAGCCCCTGTGCTGTCGGGCTCATCGAAGGCGGCTGCTGCAACGAAGAAAACGTCGAGAACCTCCGCGACTTCCGCGAGCACTGCGAGATCCTCATTGCCGTTGGCGACTGCGCCACCATGGGCGGCATCCCGGCCCTGCGGAACAATCTCTCCGTCAAGGAATGCCTCGCCGAAGCCTACTCCACCGACAACCGCCTCGGCCCGGCCGTCCACAACCCCGAGAACATCATCCCCAACGACCCCGAGCTGCCCCTGCTGCTCGACCGCGTCTACCCCATCCAGGAAGTCGTCAAGATCGACTACTTCCTGCCCGGCTGCCCGCCCCCGGCCGATACGCTCTGGGAGGCCCTGGTCGCCCTGCTGACCGACAAACCCGTCGACCTGCCCTACGAACTGATCAAATACGATTGACCCCCGACGCCGTCCGCCGCACCCCGCAGCGCAGCACGGCATGGAGCAACGCATCATGGTAAGCCCAAACAAAAAAATCACCATCGAGCCGGTCACCCGAGTCGAGGGCCACGGCAAAGTCACCATCCAGATGGACGAAAACAACCAGGTCACCCAGGCCCGGCTGCACATCGTCGAGTTCCGTGGCTTCGAGCGGTTCATCCTCGGTCGGCCCTACTGGGAAGTGCCCGTCCTCGTCCAGAGGCTCTGCGGCATCTGCCCGGTCAGCCACCACCTCGCCGCCGCCAAGGCCATGGACCGCATCGTCGGCGGGGAGAACCTCACCCCCACCGGCGAGAAAATGCGACGCCTGATGCACTACGGCCAGCACTTCCAGTCCCACGCGCTGCACTTCTTCCACCTGTGCAGCCCGGACCTGCTGTTCGGCTTCGATGCCGACCCGGCCATCCGCAACGTCATCGGCGTGGCCGGCAAGTACCCGGACCTCGCCGTCCAGGGCGTGATGATGCGCAAGTACGGCCAGGAGATCATCAAGGCCACCGCCGGCAAGAAGATCCACGGCACGGGCGCGATCCCGGGCGGCATGAACAAGAACCTCTCCATCGAAGAGCGCGATACCTTCCTCAAGGATATCGACCAGATGATGGAATGGTCCCGCGGCGCGCTGAAGATCGCCAAGGACTACACCCTCGAACACTTCAACGACATCGCCGGGTTCGGCAGCTTCGACAGCAACCACCTCGGCCTCGTCCGCCAGAGCGGCGCCCTGGACCTGTATGACGGCAACCTCCGCGCCGTCGACGCTGAGGGCAAGAACATCTTCGACCAGGTCGACTGCCAGACCTACCACGATGTTCTCCAGGAAGAAGTCCGCAACTGGTCCTACATGAAGTTCCCCTTCATCCAGTCCATCGGCCCGGAGAACGGCTGGTACCGCGTCGGCCCGCTGGCTCGGATCAACGTCTGCGACCACATCGAAGACGCCCCCGAAGCCCAGGCCGCCCTCGACGAGTTCCGCGCCGTCGTCGGGCGGACCTGCAACGTCACGATGGCCTACCACTGGACCCGCATGATCGAGCTGCTCTACGCCTGCGAACAGATCAAGGCCCTGCTGAACGATCCGGACCTCCAGGGCGAAGACCTCGTGACGACCGGCGACCGTCGCGAAGAGGCCGTCGGCATCATCGAGGCCCCGCGTGGCACGCTGATCCACCACTACAAGGTCAACGAGAATGACGAAGTGACCATGGCCAACCTCATCGTCTCCACGACGCACAACAACGAGCCGATGAACCGCGCCGTCCAGAAGGTCGCCGCCGACCACATCTCCGGCCAGGCCGAGGTCACCGAAGGGCTGCTGAACCACGTCGAAGTCGCCATCCGCGCCTACGACCCCTGCCTCAGCTGCGCTACCCACGCCCTGGGCAAGATGCCCCTGGTCGTGACCCTCACCGATGTCGAGGGCAATGTAATCGACGAAAAGTCCACGATGTAACCCCGCCGGCTCGCCGCCAGCACAGGCTGGCCCCAGAGCCCGCGGCACGCCGTTGCCATGAATCAACCCAAGGTATTGCTGATCGGCTATGGCAACCCGGGTCGGCTGGACGACGGCCTGGGCCCGGCCCTGGCCGAGCAGATTGACAACTTAGCACTGCCCGGCGTGACGGTCGACAGCGATTACCAGTTGACCGTCGAGCACGCCCACGATGTGGCCGAGTACGATGTGGTCATCTTCGCCGATGCCCACGTCAGCTGCACCGAGCCCTTCGAGGTCCGGCGCATCGAGCCAACCGGCGCGACCGTGAGCTTTTCCAGCCACAGCGTCTCGCCCGACGGCGTGATCGCCCTGGCCGCCGAGCTGTTCTCGGCCACGCCAGCCGCCTACACGCTGGGCATACGCGGATACGAGTTTAACGAGTTCGGCTACGGACTCTCCGACCGGGCGGAAGAAAACCTCCGCCAGGCCGTCGCGTTCGTAACCCGCAGCGCAGCGGCCGACCTGGCCGGGGCGCTGCAACAGGCCGACCAGCATCGGCCCGATAAATAAAACCCTCCCGCCAATGGGAACAGAATACTGGCTGTGAAAGGCTTATCGAGTCAGCGGGCCAGCCGCTGCGATAGCAAGACAACGAATTGAGGACCGCCATGCAAGACGGAAAGCACGTAATTCTCTGCATCGATGACGATCAGGATGTCCTGACCTATCTCCAGACCATCCTCCAGGCCGAGGGGTACATCTTCCACGGCGCCCCCAGCGCCGAAAAAGGCCTCAAAGCCTTCGACGAAGTCAACCCCGACCTGGTCATCGTCGACCTGATGATGGAAGAGGTCGACGCCGGCACGTCGTTCGTCAAGGACGTCAAGGCCAAAGGCGCCGACCTCCCGATCTACATGCTCTCCAGCGTCGGCGACAACCTCAACATGGTCACCGACTACTCGCAGCTCGGCCTCGACGGCGTCTTCCAGAAGCCCGTCGCCAAGGACAAACTCCTGGCTGTCATGAAGCGTAAGCTCGGCTGACCTCGCTGCGGAGGCATCCCCGACGGTTCGTGTGGCACAGCCGCCCTCGGCTGTGATTTTCCGGATCCGACAAGGGGCAAGCCTCTGTGGTGGGGCAAAGTCATTCCCCGGAAAGACCCTTCGGCTGCGCTCAGGGTGACAACGACAAGGCATGACGAGCTCGCTCCGCATGCGGGCATCGGCATGGCCCGGGGGGCCGTGGCTGGGCATCTTGCGGTGAGTTGCAGGACCATCCCGGCCCTGCTGCCTACCAGCCGCGCAAGGCAAGGCGTAGAGAAACACAGCTCAGCAGCATCCGCCGGTGGTGGCTTTGCGTTTCTGCTCCAGGTAGAACATCCGCACCACCGCGCCGCCCATCGCGGCCGCACACCAGGCCACCTCGTCCAGCTCGGCCTCGGTGACTCCCATCGACCGCGCCTTGGCCCAGTGCGCCGCAAAGCATGGCTCGCAGCGCCCCATCAGCACCAGGGCGAAGTTCACCAGCTCCTTGGTCCGCTCGTCGATCAGCCCCGCCTGGCCGGCAGAGGACATCAACGCACCGAACGCTTCCATCGACGCTGGCGCGGTGGACTGTCCATCCGCCGCATCGGCCCGGCCGAAGATGTCACTGCAGCAGCCTGCATGGTCATCAGAATCGCCACCGTCGCAGCAGCCGGCGGCGCCGTCGGCCGATTGCGAATCCCCGCAGCAGCTCTCGCCGCTCGCCTCATTCCCGCCGCAGCTTGCGCTCTCCTCGCCCGCATCTGCGCTACAGCAGCCGGATGTGTTGTCAGCCGGTTGTGATTCCGCGCAGCAGCAGGAGGATGTCGCGCCCTGGCCGGGCATGGCAGCGCCCGGCTGGGCCGGCGCGTTGGAGTTCGGGTGGCGGGGCTCCTGTCCCGCCATCGCATCGTGAGGCGCATCGACCCAGCTTCGCAGCCCAGCCACCCCGGCCGACTCATCGCGGCGCGTCACGACGATCTGCCCGGCCGATTCGCCCGTCACACAGCCGACGTGCCACGCCTCCACGCCCCGGGCGGCAAGTTCCGCCAGCAGCGCGTCGCGTCGCTCGTCCGGCACGGCCAGCAGCAGCCCGCCGGAGGTTTGCGCGTCGTAGCCCAGCAGGACCTCGCCCGCCGTCACCGCCGGCGAGACCAGCAGATCGCCGGCGACGAATTCCGTGTTCCGCTCGATCGCGCCGGGGATGACATCCTCGCTCAGCAGCTTGGCGGCGCCGTCGAAGGCTGGCAACGCATCGGCCCAGACCTGCGCGGTCACTTCCGCCGATCGCACCATGCCCACCAGATGGCCAAACAGCCCGAAGCCCGTCACGTCGGTACAGCCGTTGACGCCGACGGTCGCAGCCGCCCGGGCCGCTTCGGCGTTGAGCTGCTGCATCGCCTCGGTCGCCGCGGCCAGGCCGGGCACGTCCCGCCCGATCTGCCGGGCGAAGTTCAGCACCCCCACGCCCAGCGGCTTGGTCAGAATCAACGCATCGCTGGCCCGCAGCCCGTCACGCCGGGTGACGGCGGTGGGGTCGATCGTGCCCGTAATCGCAAAGCCGAGCTTGATCTCCTCGTCCTTGACGCTGTGGCCGCCGATGACGGCCACGCCCGCCTCGGCGAAAATCGCCATCGCGCCGTCGAGCATCTCGTACATGATCTGCCCGTCGAGCGTCTCAGCCGGGAAGGCCAGCACACTCAGCGCCGTCTTCGGCTCGCCGCCCATGGCGTAGATGTCCGAGAGGCAGTTGGCCGCACAAATGCGCCCGAAGGTGCGCGGGTCGTCGACCACGGGGGTCATCACATCGACGGTCTGGACGAGGCAGGCACCGTCGGGCAGCAGGTAGACGCCCGCGTCGTCGCCGGCGGCCGTTCCGCACAGAACGGCCGGGTCGGTGCAATCCGGCAGCCGGGCCAGGACGGCTTCGAGGTCGGCCGGGGCGATCTTGCTCGCGCAGCCGGCGTTGTGGACCTGCTCGGTCAGGCGGACCTGCCCGGCCGGGGTCGGCTCGGGCCTCTCGCCCGCACAGGGGCAGATGCCCTGCTCGCGGAACACGTCGCACGGGCAGGGACGTTTGGGGTCGCAAATGCAATGGCCCAGCTTCATCGACCGCTGCATGATGCGGCGGCGTTTGGCGTGATCAATTTTGGTCATGGTCATCTCCTGCCGGTCGGGGCCCGGCGGCATCGTTGAGTTGTTCACGCGAGGCTCGGCCGGGGGTGCGCCGGCTGCCGTTGCGTACTGTCCAGCCGATCGTATCAAAATAGTCCAGCAGGGGCACGGCGAACTTGCGGCTGACGCCGAGTGCATCGCGGAAGGCGACGGTCTCGAACCCGCCGCCACGGCGGAACAGGTCCAGCGCGACGGTGCGGGCCTGGTCGACGGCTTCGGCGTGCATCACGAGGGAATCATCCAGGCGGACGGCCCGGCCGGTGTCGCAGAGGCAGGTCAGCAGCTTCTCGCAGAGAGGCCCGTCGCAGCCGACCTGCTCGGCCAGCTCGGCCGGTCGCGGCGGGGTCAGGTTCGCCTGCCGCAGCTTCCGTTCGAGACCGCTCACTGTGGCCTGCTCGGCTTCGCTGAGGGCGGCACCGCGGCCCGGCAGGGCCAGCAGATCGCCGTGCGCGGCGAGGTGTCCCTCGGCGGTCCACTGCTCGGCGGCCGCTGCCAGCAACTCCGGCGCGAGCGAGGTTGCCTCCGCCAGGGTGGCCCGGCCAAAGCCCAGCCGTTGCGGCTCGGCGGAGTGCAATTCGTCCAGGGTGGTGGCAATGGCCTGGCCAGTCGAGTCGAGGGTTTCCGTGTGGATCCATCGGCCGGCGATTTGTTGCGCCTCGCCGCTGGCGGCCAGCTGATCGAGCTGCCGCTCGACGCGGCTGGACGATGCCTGGCTGCGTCGGGCCAGCTCGGCTGGGGTCAGCAGCGCATCGGCCTGGCGGAGGTGCTCGGCGATCCATGCGTCAGTCGAATCGACCGCTCGGGCCAGGCCGGCCAGGGATTCCAGCGTCCAGGGTCGCTTGCGACGGAGCTTGCGGTCGCTGGTCGAGAGGATCACGCCGCCGCCGAGGGTGGTCAGTCGCCCGGTTGGGCCTGACCCGCGGATGACGAATCGTTCGCGCGGCCCGGCTGGCAGGGGGCGGTCGCAGCGGAGCTGGACGGGAGCGGACTGCCCCCGCCGCAGCGGCTCGCCGGCCAACAGGGCTGCGCGGGCCATCGCCTCGGCCGTGCCCACGTGCAGGTGGACCTCGGTGTAGTCGGCCAGGTCGCGACCGGCCGACGGCAGGAGGGTCAGCTCGGCTTCGAAGATCGTCACCGGGTCGGGGGCGTCGGGTTCGGTCAGCAGCAGGCCGGCCCGGAAGGCGTCGATATCCAGGTCGGCCAGGTTCAGCGCGGCGCACTCGCCGGCGCGGGCGACATCGGCGGAGTGTCCATAGACTTCCATCGAGCGGACGCGTGTCTCGGTCCGGCCGGGCAGGAGGGTGAGCTTCTGGCCGGTGCGGACCTGGCCGGCTGTGGGGATGCCCGTAGCCACCGTGCCGAAGCCATGCACCGAAAAGCTCCGTTCGACCCACAGGCGGAATGGTCCGTCGGCCTGGCTCGGCTCGGCGGCGGCGACTTCCGCGTTCAGGGCCGAGAGGAAGCCGTCGAAGCCCTCGCCGGTAACGCTCGAAACGGGGCAGATCGCCTTGCCCTCGAGGAACGTGCCGGCCACGAAGCGGGCGATGTCGTCGCGGGCCAGGTCGCGCAGCTCGGCGTCGACGAGGTCGACCTTCGTCAGTGCGACCAGCCCTCGGCTGCAGCCCATCAGCGTGAGGATGTCCAGGTGCTCGCGGGTCTGGGGCATGACGCCGTCATCGGCGGCGACGACCAGGATCACCACGTCCACGCCGTGGGCGCCGGCGACCATGTTGCGGATGAAATCGACATGGCCGGGCACATCGACAATGCCGACGATCTGCTCATCGGCCATGGTGCACGGGGCGAAGCCCAGCTCGATGGTCAGCCCGCGATTCTTCTCCTCGGCCAGGCGGTCGGTATCGCAGCCGGTCAGCAGCTTGACCAGGGCCGTCTTGCCATGGTCCACATGGCCGGCCGTGCCGAGCATGATGTTCTTGCGGGCGGGCATGGCTAGCGGTGCTGGGCGAGCGTTTCGGCCAGGGCGGCGGCGATGGTGGGGATTTCCCTGTCGGTGATGGTGCGGACATCAAGCAGGACGCAGCCGGCGTCGATGCGGGTAAAGAGGCAGGCGTCGTGCAGGCGGAGGCGGCGGGCCAGTTCGTCGGGCTTGATCGCGGTGGGCTTGATCGCCACGGCCCGGCTGGGCAGGGCTTCGGTGGGCAGCGAGCCGCTGCCGAGGTAGGCGGCCGAGTCGATGATCTCGCAGGTCGCCCCGGCGGGCGTGCCGATGGCTTCGGCGAGCCGCTCGGCCCGGGTGGTGAGGGTTCCGACCGACTCGGCGAGCATGCGGTAGGTGGGGTGCTCGCGGACGAGGCGGTCGGGGTCGCGGAAGAGCATCAGCGTGCGTTCCAGAGCCATGAGGCAGGTTTTGTCCGGCCGGAGGGCGCGGGCCAGGGGGTGGCGGCGGATGGCGTGGATGGCTTCGGCCCGGCCGACGAGAACGCCGGCCTGGCTGGCGCCGATGAGCTTGTCGCCGCTGGCGAGGACGACGTCGGCCCCGGCGGCGATGGACTCGCCCATGGTCGGCTCGTGGGGCAGGTTGAACCGCTCCAGGCCGATCAGGGCCCCCGCGCCGAGGTCGTCGATGACGGGCAGATGTTTTTCGCGGCCCAGGGCGACGAGTTCGTCCAGCCTGGGGGTGCCGGCAAAGCCGACAACGCGGTAGTTGCTCGGGTGGGCGCGGAAGATCGCGGCGGTCTGCTCGGTGCAGGCGTTGGCGTAGTCGCGCAGGTGGGTGCGGTTGGTCGTGCCGACTTCGATCATGGTCGCGCCGCTGGCAGCCATGACGTCCGGCAGGCGGAACGAGCCGCCGATTTCGATGAGTTGGCCACGCGAGACGATGACCTCGCCGCCGCCGCACAGGGCCGCCAGGGCCAGCAGCGTGGCCCCGGCGTTGTTGTTGACGACGGTGGCGGCCTCGGCGTCGGTCAGCTCGCAGAGGATGGCCTCGACGCGGTTGTCGCGTTCGGATCGTGTGCCGCTTTCGCGATCAATCGCGAGGGTGACGTAGCCCTTGAGCCCCGGGACCATGTCGTCGACGATGCTGGCGGGCCAGACGGCTCGGCCCAGGGCGGTGTGCAGGATGATGCCGGTGGCGTTGATGGCCGGGCGGATGTTGGGCCTGGTGCGTGCGGCGAGGTAGTCTGCGGCGCGGTCGAGGAGGGCCCCGGGTGTGATGTGCGCCGGGCCGCACTGGCCGCCGCGGTCGGCGAGGATGTCGGCGCGGAGGTCGTCGACGGCGGCGCGGAGGCAGTCGGTGACGAGTTCGGCGGGATGGTCGCTCTGCCAGGCGGTGGCCGTCGGGCTGGCGAGCAGTTCGCTGATGCTCGGCAGGCGGCGGAGCAGGCTTTGATGGGCGGGTGAGGTCATGGTTGTATGGTACCGCATCGGGCGGCGGCTGCAAGATGGGGCTTTGCAAGGAGCCCGCTTCATGCGACAATGCCCGGCCCTGAACAGCGGGAGACAACGATGAACGTACAGAACATTAAGGATGCGATGGGCACTGGTGCGTGGGACCGGGCTGAGTCGCTTTGGATGGATGCGATTGAGGACAACCCCTCGCCGGAGGCGATCCGCGAGGTGCTGGAGGCGTTTGTCGAGGCCGACCGGGCCGAGACGGCCTCGATGCTCGGCTGGGCGCTGCTGGAGGCGCACGAGTCCACGGCGGCGGACAAGCTCCTGCCGATGGCGGCTGCGGCGCTGCTGGCCGTGCCGGACAGCGAAGAGCTGCGCGGCGAGGTGGCTCGGCTGGTAAAGGACGTCCACGGCCAGGCGGAGCACTTCGATACGATTTACGAGTCGGCCGGGCTGGAGAGCGGCCAGAGCCCGCGGCGGGCACTGCGGACGCTGGAGACTTGCTTAGCCCTGCAGCCGGGCGACTGGCTGGGCGGTCGGTTCGAGGACCGCGTCGCGAAGTTCCAGCGCGTCACGCCGCTGGGCGAGCTGGAGATTGACGAGGATGGTTCGACCGACACGCTCGATGCGAAAAAGCTGGCGGACGATTTCGAGCGACTCGAGGCCGACGACTTTCGCGTGCGGATCCGTGAGGCGGACGATGCGGCTCAGTGGGTGCAGAAGAAGCCCGGCGAGGTGCTGCTGGGCCTGGCCAAGTCGGCCGGCGGGCAGACCGACAGCGACACGCTGAAGGACCTGCTCGTGCCGAAGTATCTCGACGCGAAAAAGTGGACCGGCTGGTGGGGCCGGGCTCGCACGGCCGCGAAGAAAACCGCCGAGCTGACGCTGGAAGGGCGCAACCCGGTGACGATTTCGTATCACGCTGGCGGGCTGTCGCTGGAGGCCGAGCTGGCGGACGACCTGGCCGAGGCGTACGGCCCGGTGGACTATTTTGAGCTGCTGGGGCGGTATCTCAGCGAGGCAGCGGCCCGGAACGTTGAGCCGAAGAGTGACTTTCTGCAGGAGATCGCCGATACGCTTGCGGCGCGGGTGGCGCAGTGGCATCCGAAGCGGCCGGCCGATGCGCTGGCGGCGGTGACGTCGCTGTCGGCCTGTCGGCAGGCGGGCCTGCCCGAGCCGAGCGACGACGTGCCGACGGTGGATGAGGTGCTGGAGGCAGCGAAGAACCCGGCCGAGGCGGTGGCGGCCTTGCCGTTGGAGGCGTTCTGGCCTGCGGCGCTGGAGGCGGTTGGTCGGCGCGATGATGCGGGCGATGTGCTGGCGGAATTGTTCATTCAGGCGCCGGCTAATCAGCTCGACGTGCTGGGCGAGATGCTCGTATCGCACGGCCGGGGTGAGGTGATCGGCGAGGCGGTGGATCAGGCGATTCTCGAACCGACGAGCCGGCTGGCTGTGCTGGTCTGGGCGTGGGGGCGGGAGGACTTACCGGCCGGCGAGAAGCCGGCGTCGGTGACGCTGCTGACGAAGATGCTTCAGGCGCTGCATGATATTGACCATAAGTGGCAGGCCGACCGCGACGCCAAGCGCGAGGCGCGGCAGGCGATTCGCGATGCGCTCTCGGCCAGCGGGGGCGATCTGATCCGCCGCGCCCTGGAGCAGATGGACCAGGGCATGGCGGCGGTGATTCTCAACCAGATCAACCGCACGGACGGCCTGGCGGTGAGCCTGCGCGAAGATATCGAGCTGATGCTGCGGAACACCTTCCCGCACCTGTTCATCAAAAAGACGATCCAGCCTTGGGAGGACAAGTCGGTCATCTGGACGACCGACGCGGGTCTGGCGGCCCGGCAGGAAGAGCTCCGCGAGCTGAAGGACGAAAAAATGCCCGCCAATGCCAAGCAGATCGGCGAGGCCGCCGAAGAGGGCGACTTGCGGGAGAATGCCGACTGGCAGGCTGCCATCGAAGAGCGGGACATGCTGGTCTCCCGCGTGCGGAAGATGTCCGAGGAACTCTCGAAGGCGAAGATTCTCGAGCCCGGCGCGGCGCCGTCGGATCATGTGTCGGTCGGCTCGCGCGTGACGCTCCGCAGCGAGGACGGCCGGGAGGTGGACGTGAAGTTCCTCGGCCCGTG
This sequence comes from uncultured Planctomycetaceae bacterium, assembly GCA_964497475.1. Classification (GTDB taxonomy): domain Bacteria; phylum Planctomycetota; class Phycisphaerae; order SM23-33; family SM23-33; genus CAZCDM01. The sequence continues at coordinate 3,576 of CAZCDM010000006.1, read as the reverse complement.
GGACAGCGATACGGCCCGGGGCGTTTACTCGTACCAAACGCGGCTGGCTGAGGCGCTGCTGGGCAAGAAGCCCGGCGAGTCGGTCGAGATCGAGATCGACGGCCAGGCCGGGACGTACACCATCGCCTCGCTCGGCCAGGCGGTGGAATAGCTCACCGGTTGCCGCCTACAATGAACCGATGGGTAACGAATCGATTATCGTCATGCTGTTGGTGGCTGCGGCGGTCTATCTTCTGGGCCGGCAGGTCTGGCGGAGCCTGACCGGGCGGAGCAAAGGGTGCAGTGCGTGTCGCCGGTTCGGGCAGGGCGGGTCCGATAATCACTGCTCGGTTTCGGATGATGAATCGCGCTGAGCGGCGGGCTGATTGGAGGGGAGCTAACCGCCCGTACCTTGCAGGCCGGGACCAGGCCGGGACGGATGAATTCGGCCGGGGAGAAAAGTTCCGATAATTACTGTAGAGCTTCTTCGGCAGTGACCGATAACTTTCCCAAGACAACGGAACGTCTGTTGAGACCGCACTTCTGCACAGGAGTGGTATATGCGCAACGGAATGCGAATGGGAACGGCTTTGCTGCTTTGCGGCATACTGATGAGCTGTACTGCTTCGGACGACAATCCGGAGTGGGAAGGCGGCAGTATCCCGCAATGCTTCTACGATCAGCCGATTTACTATCAGCCAACGCAGGATATCCAGCCGGCCGAGAAGGTGGGCAACAATATCCCTGTGTACTATGTACGGAACGAGCAGTTCTTCATCAAACACCCCGATGGGCGGCAGGATGACGTCGTGCCGCGCACGGCCGTGTATGCATCGGCCGATGGCGGCAGCCGTTGGGGCAAGAACGGATATTACGGAATCGAGCAGGGGTATTTTCTCTACCAGGCCGAAGGGGACGGCCGGTACTGGATTCGCTTTGTCGGGCCCGGCTTTGCTCCGACGGAAGTCCCGCCGTTCCAGCCTCACAAGATCTACATCGTCGACACCCAGCCCCCGGCTGTGACGCTGGCAGTCTCGCCGGGCCCATGGGAAGACGAGGAGAAAAAGATTCCCCATATCTATCGGGTTGGCGACGATATTACGCTGCACTGGGCCGTAGAGGATCCGTACATGAATGCCGAGTCGGTGCGGATGAGCACCTGCTTTGCTCAGTTTCCGCATAATCTTGTATGGTCGCGATTTGGTCAGACGCTCCCTCGAGTTGGCACGATGAAAGTCACCATCCCCCCCGAGGCGGCCGATCAGGCTGGTCTGCGGTTCCGTGTCGAGGCGAAGGACAAGGCGGGCAATATCGGCATTGGCATGACGCCGGTGTTGCTGGTTTCCTCCATGCCACGGGGGGAGGCGTCCTCGCCGGCCGTGGCGAGCAGTCCGGGTGTTCGGCCGGTTCGGACGCCGCGACCGGCTCAGCCCCAGCCTGCACCGGCTTCGCCGCAGCCGACCGCGCAGACGTCCGCCGAGCCGCGTCCGGAAGATGTCGTTCCGCGTCAGCCTTCGCAGATCCTCGAACCGACCCCGTCGGGCCGACCGAGCGATCTGGCCTACCCCTATACGATCGCGCCGCAGCAGCAGAAGCCGGCCCAGGCCAGTGTGTATCGCGGCCCGGTCCGCCCGCAGGACGACAGCCAGACCCGCCAGTCGGTCGTGCCGCGCGATGACCGCATTGTTCAGGTCGAGCAGCGACGGGCCGAAATCGCCGCCCGCCGCGAGCAGCAGATCGCCGAACGAAAGGACGGACTGGTTCCCCCGGCCGACCTGCTCGATCCGATCAAGGTCGATCCGCAGAGCGTAGCCCAGGGCGATCCGACCCCGCCGACGCCGAAGCTGGAAACGGCCCCGGTCCGGCCCGAACCGGCGGCCGAGTCTGCAGCGCCGGGGCCGGTCGGGGTGGCCCAGGAGCCCGCCGAAGATCAGCCCCAGCCGAAACGGGCCGAGCCCGTCAAGCCGAGGCTCGCCAGCGAGCCGGCCCCGGTGGACCCGGCCGATCAATGGATCGCACAGCAGCAACCCCAGCCCCGCGATGGCATTGCGGTCGCGCCGGCTGAGCCCGCGGCCAAACCGGCTGCGAAGAAAACCCCCGCCCAGGCCCCTGGCGTCGAGCCGCTGGCGGTGATCGAACGCCGTCGGCAGGAGCAGATCGAGGAGTTCCGCAAGGCGGCCCTGGCGGCGAAGGCGAAGCCCAAGCAGAAGGATGTGGAAATCGCCCGCACGCTCAAAGGCCAGGGCGACTCGCCCCGGCCGAGCCGGCCCGCACCGGAACCCCGCGAGCCTGTCGTGGCCGAAGCGCCCCAGGTGCAGATGATTCCTGCGCCGTCGACCGACCTGGCCGTCAGCAAGAGCGAGCCCCAGGTGCCCACGGAGGTCTCCCCGGCGACCACGCCGAAGATCCAGCGGCAGCCGACGGTCGCAACGAACGAGCCGGCCAGTGCAGCCCCGACGTGGAATGTCCCCAAGCCCGACAAACTTACCCAGCCGACCGAGCCGCTGGGTCGTCCCAGGCCGGTCGTGGAGGCCGAGCCGTCGGTCGAGCCGGCCGTTGAGCCGCAGATCGCCATTGCGGATAAGCCCGGCGTGACACCGCCGCAAGCCTCGGCTATTCGCCGGACGTCCCGCGAGCCCCGGCAGATGGCCCGGCCTCGAGGCGACGACACCGTCCGCATCAAGCCTCTGCCCGGCCCCGACCCCACCGCCGAGCCGGCCGAGGAGTCGATGAGCCCGGCCCCTCAGCCGGTCGAGTCGGCTGCACCGGCGCAGCGGCCCAGCCCGGCCCGGCCGAAGCGCAACCCGCTGCAGCTCCAACCCATCGACACGCCGCGCAGCCAGCCCGAAACCATGGGCCAGGCTCCGCGCGTCAACGCCCACAATTACACACCCCAGGACGACTCGGCCGTGCCCGCTCTCAGTGCGATCCCCAGCGAGAACCAGCCGGAGGATCCCGAGCCGCTGGCCATCGAGGTCGAGCAGGATCAGGTCTACCGTCCCAGCCAGACCGCTCGCGACGTTGCGATTAACCCCGGCGACAAGACCCCGCGGGGCGATACGCCCTCCCGCGTTCGCGCCCCGACGCCGATTGCCCGCCTGAGTGATATTCCCGAGTCGGTCCAGCAGGGTTGGCCCGAGGCGAACATGATTCTCCGCGGCGGCGTCAGCCGACTGTTGAACTGGATCCCGACCCATAACGGCAGGTTCGAATCGATGGAGCTGCAGTTCAGCAGCGACGACGGCGACCGCTGGACGACCGTGGCCCGCGACCTCCGCCGGAGCCGGGCGACGATGTGGACCGTGCCGATGGTCAACTCCCGCCAATGCCGCCTCCGCGTGGTCGGCGTGAGCAAAGACCGCCGCCCGGTCGAGCTGGAACTCTCGCCGAGCTTCAAAGTCGAGACCGGCACGTGGAAGACGGTCGACCTGAGCGGCTTTAAGCCCGAAGTGAGATCAAACTGACCCGCGTGAGCGGTATGACATGATTCGCAGGTGGAGGTGCCAGGCCCCGCGTCGTTTCGGGGCCTGCTGTATGGATGGACCTAGTACTCTGTTAAATGCATAACGTCTGGTTGGTCTTTGTGCCGATAGTGGG
>CAZCDM010000005.1:0-33542 GCA_964497475.1 uncultured Planctomycetaceae bacterium | reverse complement strand
CCCACTATCGGCACAAAGACCAACCAGACGTTATGCATTTAACAGAGTACTAGTCTCTTGCGGGAACCGTGTGACACATGCAATCGGCCGATTCGGCCAGGAGAAGCGACGATGGATGACGTGCTTGCAATAATCGAGACGTATCGGCTGGTTCCGATGATCGCACTGGACCGCGCCGCCGACGCCGTGCCGCTGGGCGAGGCGTTTCTGGCCGGCGGGCTGCCGATTGCGGAGGTGACCTTCCGCACCGATGCGGCCGCGGAGGCGATTTCGCAGATGGCGTCGCTGGAGGGGTTGCTGGTGGGGGCGGGCACGGTGCTTACGGCCGAGCAGGTCGACCAGGCCGTCGACGCCGGTGCGCGGTTTATCGTCTCGCCGGGGACGACGCCGGCCGTCGTCGAACGGTGTTTGCACCACGGCGTGGCGGTCATGCCCGGGGTCTGCACGCCGAGCGATATCGAGCGGGCGATGGGCTACGGGCTGGAGGTGCTGAAGTTCTTCCCGGCCGGTGCGTTTGGCGGCCCGGCGACGCTCAAGGCGGTCTCTGCGCCGTACCGGCAGGTACGGTTCATTCCCACCGGCGGGGTGAGTCTGGAGAACGTCGCTTCGTACCTGTCGCTGGGGTGCGTGCTGGCCTGTGGAGGAAGCTGGCTGGCCAAACGGGAGGTCATCGACGCGGGCCGATTTGAGGAGATCACCGAGACGGTGCGGAAGTCGCTGGCGGTGATTTCCGATCTGTAAGCAGCCTGGGCGGGCGAGCCTTGTTGGATCTCGCCGGGAATCGTATAATCGGCCCGACACGGTCCCGGTCCGACCGGGGCTGCTCCCAAAGCCGCTGCCAGCACGGCAGAAGGGTAGAAAGTAACGGGAATGGCTAGCGACCCCGTCGAAAAACTCTCGGTTTCATACAACTCCACCATCGCGGTGATCTCCGCGATCTTCATCCTGATTATCTCCGCGCTGGTCGTGCTGGACTTCCAGAAGAATCGGGATGACGCGTTGTTCATCATCGGCGATCGCCTTGCCGAGCGGGCTCGATCGCTGGATAACTTTCTGGAAATCGCCAGCAACAATGTTCGCTCGATGCAGCAGTGGGCGGCCAACACGTACCAGGCGCCGGACCTGCACACCGAAGCGCCGATCCTGCGGACCTATCTCTCGCCGGATGCGGCGGGCGAGGTGGTGACCCTCGATCAGCTTCCGGAGCGATATCACAGCCTGGCGGGGAATCTTTTCGGGACGATCTCGCTGGATTCTTTGCGTCCGCAAGAGCGGGCCGAGCTGGAAATGGCGTTGCGGATGTTCGAGGTCCAGCGGATGGCGCACCATTCTTCCCCGCCCGTGACCTGGACGTTTTACCTGTCGCGCCATGGGTTTATGACCTGCTATCCCTGGGTGAACTCTCAGACATTCCTCGAGCAAATGGGAGCGGCCGACATTCCATCGCTGCTGGAGAATATGGGGCACGTCATGCCGGTTGCGAAGGACGACGCAGCCCTGCCGAAAAACGGGTGGTGGACCGAGCCGCACCTTCACCCGCAAGGGGAGGGGTTGGTGGTTTCGTTCCTTGCGCCGGTGTGGCAGGAGCCGGGCCAGCCGTTGGGGTTTGTGGGCATGGAGCTGGATCTGGCCCGGCTGCGGAATTTTATCGTGAACTTCGACGACTCCAACGGCGAGCTGCGTATTGTCGACCGCAATGGTCGGATGATCATGGGGCCGAACTACTACCCCGAGATGGCCGTCACGCCGCGGCACGTCAGCGAGATGCTCCGTCCGGAGGTACTGCAAGAGCCGCTGGTGATTCCCTCGCTCGCCAAGCCCAGCCAGGATACGTCGGGCAAATACTACCGCTTCACCTACCCGCTGCCGAAGACGGGATGGCATCTGGTCTATGTCGTCAGCAAGGCCGACGTCTTGCGGGGCTTTCTGCCGACGTTCAGCATCAACGTCGGTCTGATTCTCGGGCTGTTCGTCTTCCTGTTTGTGGCGAACTATCTCGTCCGGCGGAGTTTCATCAAGCCGGCCCTGGCGCTGGTTGAGCATATCCGCACCGAGGCCTCCAGCGGCACGGGCGAGATCCCGCAGGTCTCCGATGCCTGGACGCCCTGGTTCCGGATGATTTCCGATACCCTGCCGCTCAAGGCGGTGGCCGCCAACCTGCCCGGTGCGGTCTTTCAGTTCGTGATGTACCCGGACGAGCGGCTGGAGTTCAGCTTCATGACCGACCGGATCAAGGACGTGCTGGGGATGGAGGCTGGCGAGATCACCTCGCCGGATTTCGACCCGCTGAGTTTGGCCTACGAGGAAGATCGCCCCGCTCTGCGTGCCGCGATCGAGCTGTCTCGCGATACGATGGGGCCCTTCGAGTACGAATGCGCCATGCCCACCGTCCAGGGCGACCAGGTCTGGGTGCAGATGACCAGCCGCCCGCGCAAGAGCGATCATGGCCGGGTGATCTGGGATGGCCTGCTGCTGGACGTGACCGAACGCGAACACGCCGAGGAAGCCCAGCGACAAAGCGAGCGGAAATATCGCCTGCTGGTCGAGCAGTCCCTCCAGGGCCTGGTCGTTCTGCAGAAGGAAACCCCGCGCATCGTCTTTGCCAACTCCACCATCGCCGAGGCGCTGGGCTACTCCGTCGAAGCCCTCTGCGAACTCGATCCCAGCGACGTGCTGGAGTTGATCGCCCCGCAGGACCGCGAAGCCTTCCTCCAGCGGTACTGGGATCGCCTGGCGGGCAAGGAGTTTCAGGGGCATATCGAGTTCCGCATGATCCGCTCCGACGGGACGGTTCGGTGGATGGAGATGTTCTCCAGCAAAATTACGCTCGATGGGATTGACGCCGTCCAGGCGGTGCTGGTGGACATTACCGAGCGTCGCCAGGCCGAGCAGGCCCTGCGGGCCGAGCGGGACTACTCCGCCCGGATCATCGACCGTTCGCCGGTGATTATCTGCGGGCTCGCGCCGGACGGCACGACGATGTTCATCAACCCCGCCGGCGAGCGGATCACCGGCTACAGCGCCGCCGATCTGGTGGGGCGGAACTGGTGGAAAACGCTCTATCCCGGGGAAGATTCCGAACAGGTTCGCCAGTTACATGGGGGAGATCGGCAGTCGACCCGCGAAGAGCACGAGATGATTCTGACGACCCGGCTGGGCGAGAAGCGGTCGATTCTGTGGAACTCGGTCCAGCATGTCGACGGCCAGGGTCGGCTGATCAACATCATCGGCTTCGGGTATGACAACACGGCCCGCATGGAGGCCGAGCAGGAACGGGCGAGGCTGGCGGCGATTGTGCAGCAGTCCGATGCGGGCATCATCAGCCACACCATCGACGGCACGATCATGACCTGGAACACCGGGGCCGAGCGGGTTTACGGGTACACCGCGGCCGAGGCAATCGGCCAGTCGGTGACGATGCTCATGTCGCCGAATCGTACCGAGTCGATCCTGCCGGACATGGTCGAGAAGCTCCGGCGGGGCGAGAAACTCGAGCGGTACGAGGTCGAGCACATCAGCAAGGCTGGCGAGACGATTTATGTGATGGTGACGGCCTCGCCGGTGCGCGATTCGCGCGGGCAGCTGGTGGGCATTTCGGCGATCATTCGCGACTACACCAAGCGCCGCGAGGCCGAGCAGGCCCTGGCGCGGCGAGACGAAATCCTCCACGCCGTCAGCGACGCGGCCGAGACGTTCCTCCAGACGCCCGACTGGCAGGCCGAGCTGCACGCGATACTGCGGGACATCGGCCAGGCCACCGAGGTCGACCGGGTGTACGTTTTCGAGAACCATCCCAGCTCGCGAGGCCAGGCCCGGACGAGCCTGCGGTATGAGTGGGCGGCCGCGGAGGCATCGGGCAGCCTGCTGGACGACCCACAGTATCAGGACCTGGAGTTCCGGGACAACTGGCTGGCGGGCTGGCCCGACGTGCTGGGCGCGGGCGAGTCGATTTGCGGGCCGGTGTTGAACTTGAGTCGCCCCGAGCGGGCGCACTACGACAGCCGGGGGGTGCAGTCGCTGGCGCTCGTGCCGATTTTCGTCGAGGGGCGATGGTGGGGCGTGATGGGCTTTGACGAGGAGGCCTTCCCGCGGCAGTGGTCCAATGCCGAAGTCGACGCCCTGCGAACCGCCGCCAGTGTGCTCGGCGCTGCCATTCAGCGCAAGCGGAACGAGGACGAACTCGAGCGCGCCCGGCAGAAGGAGATCAACATCGGCAGCCGGATTCAGCAGACGCTGCTGCTGGGCAAGGTGCCCGATGATATCCCCCAGGCCAAGCTCGCCGCCCTGACGATTCCCTCCCATCAGATCGACGGCGACTTCACCGAGTTCATCAAGCACGACAATCAGCACCTCGATGTGATCATCGGCGATGTGATGGGCAAGGGCGTGCCGGCCGCTCTGCTGGGGGCGGCCATCAAGAGCGTCTTTCTCCAGGCGATCAGCTCGCTGGTCTGCGCGTCGAACGTCGCCTCGCTGCCGACGACCGAAGAGATCGTCATGTACGCCCACCAGAAGCTCTGCGGACAGCTCATCGGGCTCAATAGTTTTTCGACCGTCTGCTACACCCGCTTCAACCTCGACAAGCTCCGCATGGACGTCGTGGACTGCGGCCACACCAACGCCCTGCACCTGCACGGCAGCACGGGCGAGGTTACGCGACTCAAGTCCGACAACATGCCCATCGGCTTTACCGAGTGGGAAGTCTACAAGCAGATGTCCATCCGCATCGCGCCGGGCGACATGGTCTTTTTCTATTCCGACGGGCTCATCGAGGCCAAGAATAACCAGGACGAAGTGTACGGCATGGACCGGCTCATCGCGTTCCTCCGAGAGAGGAAAGAACGCGAGCCGGCCGAGATTCTCAAAGACATTTACGGCGAGCTGGTCTACTTCAGCAACTCGGTGAGCTTTGCCGACGACCTGACCTGCATCGCCGTGCGGATCGAATCGGCGCCCGAGTCGCCCCTGGTCACCCAGGCCAAGCGCAAGCTCTCCAGCGACCTGTCGGACCTCGTGGCCCTGCGAGAGTTCATCCGCGAACTCTGCGGCCGCGTGCCTGCACTGAACCGTCGCCTGTGCAATCAGGTCGAACTGGCCGTCAACGAAGCCGTCGCCAACATCATGAGGCACAGCTACCACGGCCGGAAGAACGAAACCATCCTCATCCAGGGAACGATCTACGAAGATTCGATCGTCTTTGAACTGTTCCACTGGGGCGAGCCGATGAGCCAGTTGCAGATAACGGCCCCGGCCTTCGATGGATCCCAGGATCACGGATTTGGACTGTACCTGATCCGCAACTGTGTCGATGAAATTGCATATTCCACCGATGAGGAAGGAAAAAGTTGCGTCCGCCTCATCAAACGAATATAACCAGCTAAAGGAACCGCTTATGGAACTTCCAGTCCAACAAGAATCTAACGATGTTGTTGTTCTGACGATCCCGCTGGCCCATCTCGACGCCGCCAATTGCGAAGAGCTGGAGCGGGCGCTGACGGCCCCGCTGGAAAAGTACGACCGGATCGTGCTGAACCTCAAGGACGTGCAATTCGTTGACAGCTCCGGCGTGGGGGTTCTGCTGTTCAGCATCCGCAAGGTGCACAATCGAGGCGGGATGATCAAAATCGCCCAGCCGACCGAGGCGGTCCGTATGGCCCTGGATCTGGTGCGCATCCACAGGCTGGTCGAAGTGCTCGATACCCAGGCCCACGCCATCGACGCCTGCGCCAACCAGCCGGCCCCGGCGGAGGATCAATCGGACGATTCCCCAGAGGCTCCGGAGGAGTCCGCATGACCCCGCTGAGGTAAAAAGACTGTACCTCTTCCTCCGTTCCAGCCGAACTAACTCATTGGGTATCGGTTTGCAGAGAGCGTGTGGACCCATCACAATCCACTACAGCGACCTTGCAACTATGTAACCCGATTTGTAGGATGAATTACGGTGCTGGGAACAAGTCAGGCTCCGTCGTATTCCCGCGGCGGGCCGGAGGGCTTTTATGTTGTACGAGCAAGCCCCCAGAGGGTGTTACGCGCGTTGGCTGCTGGTGGCAGTCCTCGGCTGGGGAATTGTTCTGTCTACGGGGTGCTATGATCCCAAGAGCGTCGATAAGTTCCTTCAGGAGCCTCGCCGCCCGGTCTCGGTAGTGGAGTATCGCGTCTATCCGCCCGATACGCTGCTGATTGACTCGGAGAATATCGAAGAGTTTCGCCAGGACGACGCCGGCCGACGAGGCCTCGTCATCCTCGTCAAGCCCGACGGAAAAATCAACGTCCCCCTGATGGGTGAAATCTTCGTGGCGGGCAAGAGCCTCAAGGAAATCGAGAAAGATATTCTCCGCGCTGCCAGCGAGTACTACAGCGAGGCGTCCGTCAATGTCGATGTCATCGGGTACAACTCGCAGCGATACTACATCTTCGGCCACGTCGCCAACCCGGGCCCGAGGCCCTGGACGGGGCACGACTCGCTGCTGAACGCCCTGGGCAGCGCCCAGCCTACCGACAGCGCCTGGAAGGAACGCATCCTCGTGATCCGGGGCGACAGCCCACAGGAAGGCGGCCGGCAGCGCGACAGCTCCTGGCAGTACATCACCGCCGGGTACACGCCCGAACGAAAGGGACGCCCGCAAAAGCAGCTCGTCGTCAACCTCTACGCGATGATGCAGTACGGCGACCTGAGCAACAACATCCTCCTCATGCCCAACGACGTCATCTACGTCCAGCCCAACCCCTTCGCCCGGGTCGGCATTGCGATACAGCAGGTGCTCTTCCCGTTCCAGCAGGCCGCCGGTGGCCTGACGACCTACCGCACCATGAAAAGCGACTGGGACGTCATTCGCGGCAAGAGCGAGGATAACTCGGCTTATCTGATCGGAGGCAATTGACATGCCCCCGGCCGAGCCGCAGCGAAAAACGCCCCGCGACCTGCTTCGTGTGATCTTCCAGCGCAAGACGATCTTTCTGCTGACGGCCAGCCTCGTGTCCATCATCGCCCTGGCGCTGTCGCTCCAGGTGCCCCTGAAATACACCGGCACGACGCGCTTCGAACGCCGCAGCGACGCCGCCGCCCAGAGCGACAAAGACCGCGGCGCGCTGGGCTTCGACCAGATCCGCCTGACGCTGACCCACGAACTCAGCGGCTATGCCGCCATCGAACGCGCCATCGAAGAGCTTGGCCTGACGGCCGGGCTGCCCCACAACGCCGAGGGCAAGCTCACCCAGGCCGGCCAGCTCGCCAAACGCGAGATGATCCGCGAAATCCAGGAGGGCCTCTCCGTCAAGTGGGACGTCCGCAGCGAATCGATCGACTCCATCCGCGTCAGCCTGACCCACCACGAGCGCACCCTGGCCCAGAAGATCCCCGACCTGCTCGTCCAGAACTACATCAATACCGTCAACCAGAAAATCCTGGTTCGCCTCAAAGGCAGCCGCGATTTCCTCCTCAAGCAGTTCAGCAATGCCGAGCAGCGCTTCAAGGCCGCCCAGAAGGCCAAGTACGAATTCGAGAACCGCTACAAAGTATCCAGTACCGAGATGCCCTGGATTCTCGTCGAACGTATGCAGGAGATGCAGGCCCAGGCCCAGGCCAACGAACGGCAACTCGAAATCGCGCGCAAAAACTACGCCAAACTCATCGCCGAACGCGACCGCATCGCGCGGGGCGAAGCACCTTCCCAGGTGATCTACGGGCCCAATCCGGAACTTGAACGCCTCAACAAGGAACTCCGAGGTCTTCGCGAACGGCTGGAAGAATCCATCCTCCTGATGAACATGACCGAGAAGCATCCGCGGGTCCAGGGGCTCCGCCAGAGCATCGAGCTGGTCAAAAAGCGCCTCCTGCAGACGCCCCCCGAAATCGTCATGCAGAAGATTTACGGCAGCGGGGAGGGCATTGACAGTTTCGCCGCCCAGGCCGCCGCCGCCCAGGCGCAGATCGAAATCGTCGAGCAGCGGCTCGAATACGCACGCACCCGGGCCGAGGGCTATCGCGACCAGCAGGACAACCAGAACCAGCACCGCGCCGCCTATGCCGACCTGATCGAAAAGGTCGACAACGCCGAAGACGAAGCCCAGTCCTGGCGGGGGCGGCTCAATCAGGTCGAAATGGCCCTGGCCGCCGAAGCCGCCAAACGACGCACCCATCTGGAAACCGTCGAACGCGCGAGACGGCAGTTCCTGCCCTCCAGCCCCAACCTCCTCAAGCTCCTGGCCATGAGTCTCGGCGGCGGGATCATCGCTGGCGGGGCCCTGGTCTTCGGCCTGACCCTCATGGACCGCACCATCTCCACCAGTGAAGGGGCCGAGAAACTTTTCGACGTGCCCTGTTATGGATCCATCCAGGAAATCGTCACTCTGCGCGAACGCGCCACCCGCCGCCTGATGAACTGGCTCCTCTGGCCGGCGGTCTCGGCCGTCCTCATCGGCGCGATTCTCTACCTGGCGACCTCCCTGTTCCTCCGCCTCAAACGACCCGACGAGTACAAGCTCTGGCAGCAGTCTCCGACCTTGCTCCTGCAGGATATCATGGAGGAATAGCCAGTCATGTACCTCGAACACTTCGGCCTGACCGACCAACCCTTCGCGCTGACCTGCGACCCACGCTACTTCTACGAGAGCACCATCCACGCCGAAACCCTCTCGAACATGGTCTACACCATCAATCAGCGAAAGGGCATGGTCCTCGTGACGGGCGAAATCGGCGCGGGCAAGACCTTTCTGGTCACCATGCTCCGCTCGCGGTTCTCGCCTGATACCATCCTCATTCAAATCCAGAACCCCCCGCAGAGCCCGCTGCAGTTCCTGCGCACCGTCGCCCAGAGCCTTGGGCTCCGCCTGCCCGAGCCCGACAGCCCCGACGCCATCTCCCGGGACATCCAGGCCTACCTCGCCCGCCTCCAGACCCGAGGCCGACTCGTCGCCCTGACCCTCGATGAGTGTCAGGACATGTCCATCGAGCTGCTCGAACAACTCCGCACGCTGGCCAACTGGCAGGCCGATGGCGACCGCCTCCTGCAGATGGTCCTCATCGGCCAGCCCGAACTGCGCGAAAAACTGCTCCAGCCACAGTGGGAACCACTCCGCCAGCGCATCGTCCTGAGCTACCACCTCGGGCACCTGTCCCCCCAGGATACCCACGCCTACGTCAAGCACAGGCTCGTCATCGCCGGGGCCGAAACCCGCGAACTCTTCACCGCCGACGCCCTCGACGCCGTCTATCAGGCCACCAGCGGCACGCCCCGCCTGATCAATGTCCTTTGCGACAATGTCCTTCTGCGTGCAGCGCGCCTGGGCAAAGACACCATCGACGCCGAACTCATCCACCAAGTCCTCCGAGAGGAACTGATTACCGACGAGCAGAACCGCATGAAATCTGCGCCCGGCCAGACTGGCGCCACACCCGCACACGCCCCGACCCCGACTGCACCGGCCTCGAGCGAACCCGTCAAGCCCCCCGCCAGCGTCCCCGCTGCACCGACTGCGACCCACGCACCAAGCCCGGCCTCCCGGCCCAGGCCCGTCGCAAAAACATCATCCTCCGATGACACCGACGAGAGCAAAACCGATGCCTCCATCCACCGCCGCTCCGGCAAGGCCAAACTCGCCGTCGTCCATAATCATCCCGGCAGCGCCATCGCCGAGGAATATCGCTCCCTGCGAACCAGCCTGCTGGGCAATGCAGGTGAGGAGCGATTCTGCTACCTCATCACCTCCAGCCAGCCCGGCGAGGGAAAAACCGTCACCTGCCTCAACCTCGCACTCGTCATGGCCGAGCGGGCCGACCACAACACCATCCTCGTCGATTTCAACCTCCGCAACGGCCGGCTCGCCAAGCTCCTCCACGCCCGCCCCAGCCCCGGCATGGCCGAGCTGCTCCGCGGATCGGCCGACCTCTCCGAAGTCGTCCAGCCCACCTGCTACCCCAACCTCTCCTTCATCCCGGCCGGTACCGTCCGCCCCGAAGAGGTCGGCCAACTCGTCGGCGGGCCCGAACTCGACGACCTCGTCATCGACCTCCGCCGGCAGTACAACTACATCATCTTCGACACCCCAGCCATCAACGTCATCTCCGACGCCGGCCTGCTCGCCCTGTCCACCGGCGAGGCCCTGCTCGTAGCCCGCATGTACAAAACCCGCCGCGAGTCCATCGAAAACGCCATCCGCCTCCTCCATGCCAGTAACGTCCGTTTCGCCGGCATGATCCTCACCAACCGCAAGCACTTCATCCCCAACGCCCTCTACCGCATCACGTAAGCAAGGCTTCGCAATGACCCACGCCGTCGAGATTCGCCCCGCCACCGAGGCGGACCAGACCGCCTGGGATGCCTTCGTCCTCGACCACTCGCAGGGCACGGTGTTTCATCGGCCCGCCTGGTCGCAGGCCGTCGCCGCCACCTACCCGCACCGACCGAACCATCTGCTGGCCTGGCGGGGCGATACCCTCACCGGCGTCCTGCCGCTGTTTTTCGTCCGCAGCCGATTCGTCGGCCGGGTTCTCGTCTCCGTGCCGTACGCAACCTACGGCGGCATCCTCGCAGCCGACGACGAAACCGCCCGCGCCCTGCTGGCCCGCGCCGAGCAGCTCGCCGCCGACTGTCGCGCCGAGTACATCGAGCTGCGCCACCGCGACGAGTCCCCCCTCGATCTGCCCGTACTCGACCGCTACGACACCTTTCGCAAGCGACTCCCCGACGACCCCGCCGCCATCCTGCCCTCTCTGCCCAAAAAAACCCGCGCCGCCGCCCGCAAGGGGCGCACGCTTTGCACCACCGCCATCGGCCCGGAGTGGCTCGACGCCATCTACGACCTCTACGCCCTGACCATGCGACGCCTCGGCTCGCCGAACTTTCGTCGCCGCCTCTTCCGCCAGCTCGCCGCCGCCTTCGGCCCCGACTGCATCTGCCTCGCGGTACTCCACAACGACCAGCCCCTCGCCGGCGTCGTCAGCTTCCGCTTCCGCAACGAACTCGTCGCCTACTTCTCCGGCTCGAACGACCAGGCCCGCGAAACCTCAGCCAGCAACCTCATGTATCTCCGCCTGATGGAGTGGACCGTCGAGGCAGGCCTGGATACATTCGACTTCAACCGCACCCGGCGCGACAACGCAGGGCCGTACGATTTCAAACGCCATCACGACTTCACCCCCCAGCCGCTGCACTACCAGATCGATCTGATCCGCGGCGAGCACCTGCCGAACCTCTCGCCGTCGAACCGCAAGTTCGCCCTGGCCGGCCGCGTCTGGAAACACCTGCCGCTCTGGTTGACCCGACCGGCCGGCGACGTCATCACCTCCTGGATCCCCTGACCGCACCGTATGAAACGCCTCCTTTACATCTCGCATCGCGTGCCGTTCCCGCCCGACAAGGGCGAGCGCGTCCGCGCGTTTTATCAGCTCCGCGCCCTGGCCGAGCATTTCGACGTCACGCTCGCCTGCCTGTCGCACAACCCCGCCGACGACAAAGCCATCGAACACCTCCGCCCGATCTGCTCGAACATTCTCCACGCACCGGCCGGGACCATGCGAACGGCGGCTACCGGCCTGCTGGTCGGCCGATGCGTCACGCGCGGCATCTTCGACCGCGCCGCCCTGCACCGGCAGATCGCCACCGCCGCCCAGGCCGACCCCTTCGACCTGATCGTCTGTTACTCATCCAGCACCATCGTCTATCGCGACGCAGCCGGTCCGGCCACCCCGGCCGTGATGGACCTCGTCGACGTCGACAGCCAGAAGTTCCTCGACTACGCCGACCGCGCCAAGTGGGTGTCGCGCTGGATCTACCGGCGTGAAGCACGCGGCGTCCGAAAGCTCGAAGCCCGCAGCCTCGATCGCTGCGATGCAACCCTCGTCGTCACCGAGGCCGAACGCGCCCTGCTCGCCGACCGCCCCGGCGCGGGCAAGGTCCAGGTCATCCCCAACGGGGTCGACATCCAACACTTCCAGCCCCCGCCGGCTGCGCCCGCACCCAACGACAAGCCCGAGCTGGTCTTCACCGGGCAGATGGACTACCGCCCCAATGTCGAGGCGGTCTGCTGGTTCGCCGCCGAGGTCCTGCCGCAGCTCCAGCAGGCCCGGCCCGATCTTCGCTTCAGCATCGTCGGCCGCCAGCCCGCACCGGCCGTTGCTGCCCTGGGCGAGCTGCCCGGCGTGACCGTCACCGGCCGTGTCGCCGATGTGCGACCCTACCTCGCCCGGGCCGACCTGGCCGTCGTGCCCCTGCAGATGGCCCGCGGCGTGCAGAACAAAATCCTCGAAGCCATGGCCATGGCGCGTCCCGTCGTGGCCAGCCGCCTCGCGGCCGCCCCCCTCGGCGCCGAGACAGGCCGCGACCTGCTGACGGCCGAGACGCCAGGCGACTACAAAGCGGCCATCGAGCTTCTCCTGGCCGACGACGATCTCCGCCGCCGCATCGGCACAGCATCGCGCGCATTCGTCCTCGATCGCTACAACTGGGCCGACACGCTCGAACCGTTCCTCGCACTGTGTCATCGACTGGCAGGGCAGGGCGAATGATCGCTGGCCGAACCATCCTCTGCTTCGCCAGCGGCTACGACGCCCCGCCGACCAGCAAGCATCACGTCATGCACCTGCTCGCCGAGCAGAACGTCGTGCTGTGGGTCGGCTACCACGCCTCGCGCACGCCGGCGGCTAGTTCCTCGGACATCGCCTGGATTGTCCACAAGCTCCGGCAGGTCTTCGCCGGTCTGCGCCAAGCCCGGCCGAACCTCTACGTCCTCACGCCGCTGGCCCTGCCCCTGCCCGGCTCGCGCCTGGCCCGGGCGATCAACCGCCGGCTGATCCTCTGGCAGATCCGCCGCGCCCTGCGACGCATCGCCGCCGGGCCGCTGGAGGTCTGGTCCTTCGCGCCCGATATCGCCTACCTGCTGGATGGCCTCGATGCCCGGCGGGTGATCTACTACTGCGTCGACGACTTCGCCCACTTCAGCGGCTACGACGCCGGACAGATCCTCGCCGACGAAGCCGCCCTGGCTCGCCGGGCCGATCTGCAGATTGTCACCAGCCAGGCCCTGCTGGAATCCAAGAAATCGCTCAACCCCAACACGCTGCTGCTGCCCCACGGCGTGGACGCTACCCACTTCGCCCGCGCTCTGGAGCCCGGCCTGGCCGAGCCGGCCGAGCTGGCCGACATTCCCCACCCGCGCCTGGGCTTTTTCGGGCTGATCCGCGACTGGGTCGACCTCGACCTGCTGGTCGCCCTCGCCCAGCGCCGGGCCGAGTGGCAGATCGTCCTGCTGGGCGATTCGACGGTCGACCTGACCGCCTGCCGCACCCGGCCGAACATCCACCTGCTGGGCCCGAAGCCCTACGCAGAGCTGCCGGCGTGGTGCGCGGGCTTCGACGTCGGGCTCATTCCCTTCCGCCTCAACGAGCTGACCCGCGCGGTCAATCCGATCAAGCTGCGGGAATACCTCGCCGCCGGGCTGCCGGTGGTCTCCACGCCCCTGCCGGAAGTGGCCCGCTACGGCTCGCTGGTTCACCTCGCCGAAGGCGTCGACGCATTCGAAGCCGCCATCGCCGCCGCCCTGGCCGAGCCCGCCGATCGCCGCGCCGCCCGCAGCCAGGCCATGCAGGCCGAAACCTGGCCGGCCCGGATGAATCAGATCGCTGCCGCCTGCAAAGACTCCCCATCGGCCCGACCTGACGATACAATGAGGCCCGCCGATGAGTAGCACACAAATATTCGCTCGCAGCCTTCGCGCCAACTGGATCGGCGTGGCGGCCAATGGCATCGTCTCGCTGTTTCTCTCCCGGTACGTTTACGCGGCACTGGGCGAGGACATCTACGGCGTCTGGCTGCTGGTGGTTTCGCTCACGGGCTACCTCAGCCTGATCGAACTGGGCATGCGGACCAGCCTGGGGCGGTTCATCAACTACTACCTCGGCCGCAAGGAAACCGAACATGTCAATGGCATTATCTCGACCGCCCTGACGTTTTTCCTGGCCTGCGGCATCCCTTTGTTTGCGGCGGCCATTCTCATCGCACCGAACTTTGGCGCCATCTTCCCCAAAGCCAGCCCCGCCTATCTCGATGGCGCCCGCTCGGCGGTGATGATGGTTTCGCTGAGTCTCTGGCTGACCTTTTTCGGGGCGACGTTCACGCAGGTTCTCTTCAGCCAGGATCGTTTCGATATATACAACATCATCAATATCATCGTTCTGGTCGTTCGGGCCGTTGGTACGGTGGTGGTGCTCCATTTTGACGGCGGCATCGCGCGCCTTTCCGCCGTCCAGGCCGGTTCGAGCCTCGTCGGGGTGATCCTGTCTTACATCATGGCGCATCGTGTATTTCCTGCCCTGAACATTCGCTTTCGACGGGTGACGTGGGCCTATTTCCGCGAGCTGTCGAGTTTTTCGATCTGGGCGTTCGTCAGTTCCATTGCCATGCGCCTGCTCTATCTGACCGACCTGCTGGTCATCGGATGGTTCCTCGGCCCCGGGGCCGTGCCGTACTACAACATCCCGATCATGCTGGTGGTCTACAGCCGGGAGTTTGTCGGACAGATTACCGAAGTGCTCGCCCCCCAGACGATGAAGCACTGCGGCACGGGGGACTACGAGTCGCTGCGGTACATGTTCCGCTGGGGCTCGAAGGTTACGATGGCCCTGGCGATTCCCTTCTACTCCGGGCTGATTCTGCTCGGGCCGGAGTTCATGACCATGTTCTGGGGCCCGGCCTTCGACCAGAGCAAATGGGTGCTGGTCATTCTGGCCGTGCCACAACTGGTGACCATGGCTGTGAGGGTGGGCGGCAGTATCATCAGCGGGCTGGGGCATGTTCGATTCGGCGCATCGATGTCCCTGGCGCAGGCGTTGTGCAACTTCGGCCTGACGCTGCTGTTTCTGGGCGTGTTCAAGATGGGGCTCATCGGCGTGGCGCTGGGGACGTTCATCCCCATGATCCTCTTCAATATCTTCATCGGGCTGTGCATCGCTCGCTGGATCCAGCTGCCTGTCATGCCCTTCATCCGCAGGAATGTATTGCGATGGACCGTTGGCGTGGGCGTCCTGTTTTCGCTGATCTACATCAAGCGGCAGGTTTCCATGCAAGGTCTGCTGGACTGGACCGACTGGCTGCGCGATCCCTGGATACGATTCTTCATCAAGGTCATCGTCTTCGCCGGCACGGCCTCGGCGATCAACTGGTTCATCGTCTTCAATGCAAAAGACCGCCGCCAGATCTGGCTGCAGATCAAAGCCATGTTCCAGCGACGCAAACCCATCCTCCCGTCCGACCATCCCGAGGCCCGGCTGTGAAGCGTTTGCTCGCCGTGAGTTTTTACTGGCCCCCCAGCAGGAGCGTAGGCACGAACCGCATCACGAGTTTCTGCACGCATCTGGAAGAGTTCGGCTGGACGCCAACCATCCTCACGACCTATCCGCCCGGCGCCGATCGTGCCGCCTGCGACCGCGCCGATGAAACCAGCCCCTGGACAATCCATCGTGTCAGCCCGGGCGACGAAGGCTGGCTGAACCGGCTCGCAACCCTGCTGCACCTGCCCGGGCGACTCTGCGGAAAAACCCGCGAGGAACTATTCGATGCCCTGGCCTGGCGAGCGCGAGCGGGCGGCGACTTCCCTGATCCGGGCACCTACTGCAATCGCTACATCGGCCCGCTGGCCCGACGCATCAACCAGCTCAGCCGGCAGGACTCCTTCGATGCGATGTTCATCACCGCACCGCCGCAGAGCATGATCGTCCTGGCTGCCCGGCTGGGCGCGGGCCCGCTGCCGCTGCTGCTGGATCTGCGCGATCCATGGACCGGCGGGTTTGATTACGAACGCACCGGCCGAGCTGATCGCAAAGCGCACCAGCTGGAAGCACGCGCCCTGAACCGCGCAAGGGCAATCACGTGCGTCTCGCCGCTGCAGGCTCGCCATCTCGCCGAGCAGTACCCCGGCCGCGAGGGGGCTATCCACACCATCGCCAATATGTTCTCGCCATCGCTGGGCGAGTCGGCCTTGCCCTCCGAGCCGGGCGATACGTTTCACCTGACGCTGCTGGGTAGCACATACGACGACCCGACCCCTCTGCGTATGGCGATCGGCCAGCTTCACTGCAACGGGCTCGACCTGCATCTCGATTGGATCGGGCACAACGTTCAGGACCTTTCGGGCTGGCAGGCGCTCATCGACACCGGCGTGGTGACCCTCGCCGCCCGCCTGCCGCGGGAGCAGGCCTTGGCTCGCGCCGCCCAGGCCAGCGCCTTCTGGCTGGAAGTGCCCATGACCGACCGGGCCGACTATGTCATCCGAAGCAAGGTGTACGACTACCTCGCGATCGGCCGGTATGTCATCGGTACCGCGCCGCAACCGGCCGCCATACGCGATCTGCTCGACGGGCTGTGCCGCTACGAACTCATCGCCTCGCGCGAATCCTCCGAGATCGCCTCGCTCATCGAGAGGACCCTCGTCGCCTGGCAGGTCGGCCGGCTCGGCCCGCACATCGACCGCGAGAAGCTCGACGAACTCTCCCCCCGCAACCAGACCCGCCGCCTGGTCGACATTATCGAGGAGATCACGCCATGAACATCGCGGTGCTCGTCCCCGGCGATGTCACTCAGCCCATCCTCCGCGGTGGCGAGGCCCATGCCCTGGCCGTGGCCGACGGGCTCGCCCGGCGAGGCCACGACGTCCGCGTGATCTGTCGAGGCCCCGAGGCGCACGACCGCACCATCGAACTCGGCCCGCACCGCGTGACCGTACTGGCCCGCGTCCGGCCGCCGCGATTGCTCTGGCGACTGGGGCGTGGTGAAATCGTCAAGCCGTTGGCACGCAAGCTCGCGCCGCACCTGGGCGGCGTCGAGGGCATCGTTTCGTTCTGGCCCTGGTTCGCCGCCGCCGCTTCGCGGGTCGCGCCAGCTCTCCGGCGAGCCTCGGTGATCACGACCACTCTCGCTGCCTGCCGGGCCTTTCAGACAGGCCGGGATTTTGACTTTGCTGGTTGCTGGCTGGCCAAGGGGTTCGATGCCACAAGCGAACACCGCTGCCTCGCGCGCCATGGCGGTACGCTGATCACCCTGAGCCATTGGATGACCGCCGAATTGCAGCGGGCCGGGATAGGCGCTTCGAGAATGATCTGCGCTCGGCCGGGCATTGTTCAAACTACCGCTCTGGAGAAGTCATCCAGCCGGAATCTGCGGGGCGAGTTAGCCATCGGCGAGGAGGACCTGCTGGTGCTCTTTGCCGGGGCGCTGACGCCGCTGAAGCAGCCGCTGCTTCTGGCCGAGGCGATCGCGCAGTGTCCTCCGGGCGTGCATGTGCTTTTTGCCGGCGGTGGTCCGGAAGCCTCGGCCCTGCATGATCGCATTGATCGGCTCGACATCGCAGGCCGGGCGCACTGCCTCGGCTGGACCGACGCGATGGCCTCGTGCTACGCCGCCGCCGACGTGTTCTGCAGCGCCTCGCGTTTCGAGGGGTTCGGCCTGGGGTATCTCGAAGCGATGCGGGTGGGCCTGGCCCTGCTGGGGCCGCGACACGACCCGCCACGCGTCTACAACACACTGCCCGAGCTCATCACCCCCGGCCGGGAAGGCTTGGACTTCGACGCGACCGACCCGGCCAGCCTTGCCGAGGCCATCAACGCCCTCAATGCCGACCGCGACAAACTCGCAGCCATGCAGCTCGCCGCCGCGCGCCGGGCGGAGGACTTCACCTGGGGGCCGCATGTCGACGCGATCGAACAGGCCCTGACGGCCCAGCCGGGAGGGGCAACATGATCCTCGCCCTCGACGCGCGCACCATCTACGCCGCCAACCGGCGCGGTACGGGCAAAAACCTCATCGACCTCTACACCCGCCTGGCCCGGCAGCGGCCGAGCCTGGAAATCCTCGCCTTTCACCGGGGCGTGGATTGTGACGATCCCTTCGCGGATCTGGACAATGTCAAATCGTGCGCCATCGACATGCCGGGCGACCGCTGGAATCTCTGGCAGCACGTCCGCCTGCCGATGGCCTGTCGCAGCGAGCGGGCCGAGCTGCTTCACTGCCCGGCCAACACCGCTCCGCGACTCGGCCGGACGCCCATCCTGCTGACCATTCACGACCTGATCCCCGCTGAGATCCACGCCCCCGGGTGGAAGCGGTGGCTGCGGGATGTGGCCTGCTCGGCCCGGCGGGCGAAGCACATCGTCACCCCCAGCGCCTACAGTCGCGATCAGATCGTCGAGCGGCTAGGCATCGCGGCCGAGAAAATTACCGTCAACCCCTGGGCGCCGGACAGCTCGGTGCTCGACCCGGTCGACCCGCAGCGCAGCGCAGCCGCCCGGGCTGGGCTCGGCCTAGATGATCGGCCCGTGGTGCTGGGCTTTGCCGCCGAGGATCCGCGGAAAAACACCGCCCGGCTCGTCACGGCGTGGGCGACCTTGCCACAGGCGACCGGCCAGACCTGGCAGCTCGTTCTGATCGGCGCCCAAGAGCGCTTCCTGCCGGAGCTTCGCCGGCAGATCAACCTTGCCGGCGTGGGCGATTCGGTCACGGCAGGAGGGTTTGTCTCGCAGGCGGACCTCGCGGCGCTGCTGACCGCGGCCGAGGTGCTCTGCTATCCGTCGCTGGCTGAGGGGTTCGGCCTGCCCGTGCTCGACGCGTTCGCGACCCGTACGGCGGTGGTCACCAGCAGCACGACCTCGCTGCCGGAGGTCGCCGGGCCGGCGGCCGAGCTGGTCGACCCGGCCGACGCCGACGCCATCGCGGCCGGCCTGGCTGGCGTGCTGAACTCGCCCGCCCGCCGGGCTGAGCTCATCGCCGCGGGCAGTCAGCGCATCGGGCAGTTCACATGGGACCATTGCGTGCGGAGATTTTCGGCTATACTGGACGATATGACCCAGGAGGCAGGAGGCGAGACATGAACTGGCTGTTTGTGACATCTCATTTTCCCTGGCCGATGACGCACGGCACGTGGCTGCGGGTAGATCATCTCGCCGAGCAGCTCATTGCTGCCGGCGAGCAGGTCGCCGTGCTCTCGCACGAGCCGGACAGCGCAGCGGCCAAAGCCTATCGCGACCTCGGCGTGGAGCTGGCGACGGTTCCGGGTCGGACCGGGCCTCGGCGCGGTCGGCCCCGACGGGCCTTCGTGCCCTATGCGTTCGATGCGCCCCTGGCCAACGCCCTCGCCCAGCGGGCCGCCGCGCAGGATGTCGTCGTCCTCGCCGGGCGCAGCGCACTGCAGTACGCCCCCGAGGCACGCCCGGCCCGGCTGGTCGTGGCCGACATGGTCGACGACCCCATCCGCGAGGAAGGCCCGCGCCTCTGGGACGACTTCAGCCCGCGCGTCTTCATCCGCCGGCTGCTGTTTCTGTTCGGCCAGCGGCTGGCCGAGAAACGCTTCCTGCCGAATGTCGATCTGGTGACCTTCGTCAGCCTTGCCGACGAGGTGGGCTTTTATCAGCGCAATCCGCAACAGTCGACGCTGGTGGTCGGCAATGGCGTCGATACGGCGCACTTCGCACCCCCGGCCGACCGCCGCCGCGCCGAGCCGCCCACGGTGGTGTTCTTGGGCAACCTCGGTCACGAACCCAACAGCGATGCCGCCCTGTTCCTGCTGCGCGAAATCATCCCGCTCATCCAGAAGACCCGCCCTGAGGTGCGAGGCCTCATCGTTGGCACGGACCCGCCCGCGGTCCTGCAGGATCTCACCGGCGGCGGAGCCGAGGTTACCGGCTGGGTGGAGGATGTCCGTCCGTTCCTCTGGCAAGCCAGTGTCGTCCTCCAGCCGATGCGGACCGGCACGGGCATCAAGAACAAGCTGCTGGAAGCGTGGGCGGCCGGGGCGCCGGTGGTTTCCACGCAGTTGGGCATGCAGGGCACGCCCGCCCAGGCCGACCGCAATATCCTGCTCGGCCGGACCGCGCAAGAACTGGCCGACCAGGCCCTGCGCATCATCGACGACCCGGCCCTGGGCGAATCCCTCGGCCAGGCGGGCATGCAAACCGTCGCACAGGACATGACCTGGCAGGCCATGGCGGGCACGCTGCTCCAGGCGGCCCGCGCCGCGCAGGACACTCCGGAGGCCGGCCATGGGGATTCGTGACGTCATCATGACGTTGCTGGGCTTCGGGTGTATCCCGCTGGCGATGTATGACGCGTTCTGGGGGTTGATGGCCTATTGCTGGCTGAGCTTCATGAAGCCGCAATCGCTGGTCTGGTCGGCCTCGACCCGCTCGGCACGGTTCACCTTTATCGTCGCGATCTGCCTGATCCTCCGTGCCGCTGCCACGCCCGGGCGAAAATTCCGACTCGCCGGCCCGAGCGCCATGTTCGTGCTGTTCTGGCTGTGGATGGGCATTTCAGTATTGCGAAGCTACGACTTTTCCGGCTCGCTGGTCTTCTTCGAAAAGTTCAGCAAAATCGCCATTGCCGTACTGCTTCTGACCGGGCTGGTCCGCACGCGGCTGCAGCTCAAGCAGATTTTCATCCTCCTGGCGATGTGCCCGGGGTTGTATGCGATCCGGCTGGGGTTGTTCCTGCTGCGAGGCGGCGTGCGGACCCACCACGGCGGGCCGCTGGGCATGGACAATAACGACACAGCCCTGTTCATCGCCATCGGCATGCCGCTGCTGGCCTTTGCGGTGGTGGAGGTTCAGTCGCGATGGTATCGGCGCGGGCTGTACGCAACGGCCCTGCTGGCCGTGCCGGCCGTTATCGCCGGCGGCAGTCGCGGAGGTATGCTCGCGATGGGGGCGGCGGGCGTCATCACGCTCTGGCGGAAGACTAATTGGGTCAAGGTGCTTATCTACGGCATGATGTTGCTGCCCGTTGCGGTGGCGTTGGTGCCCGCACGAACCATGGACCGCTACGAAACGCTGGAAAATTATGAGCAGGACGAATCGGCCCGCATGCGGTTGTGGGCCTGGGAGACGGCGTTGAACATGGCCCGCCACCGGCCGCTGACGGGAATCGGCATTGGCAAGGATGCCTTCCTGAAGGAGTACAACCGCTTCAAGGTCCACGCCGTCGACGAGCCGCACGTGGCGCACTCGATCTGGTTTACCACCCTGGCCGGTACGGGCTGGGTCGGCCTGGGGTTGTTCGTCGGCATGATCGTCTCAGCCTTCCGCATGTGTCGTCGCATCCGCAAGCTGGCCGATCGGCCGGGCTTTGCCTGGGCCCGCGATTACGCCGCCGGCATCCAGTGCGGCATTGTGGCCTTCTGCATCGGCGGGTCGTTCCTCTCGCAGGTCGGCTTTGAGTTTGCCTATGCCGTGTTCCTCCTGGCCGTGCCGCTGGAGGTCATCGTTCGGCAGGAGCTGCTGATGGACCAGGAGACGGACATCGAAGCCCAGCCCGCTCGAACCGCCGGGCCAGCCTACCGCACGCGACGCCAGCGCATGCGACAGCTTCACGGGGCGCAGGTGTGAGCCGCGTCACCGCGCCATGGTCCGGCAGGCTGGTGCTGGTGGTCGACCGCCTTGCCGCCGGCGGCAAGGAGCGGGTAGTGGCTCACCTGGCGCGAACCTGGAACAGGCACATCGGCCCGGTGCGCGTCGTCACCCTGCGAGACGCCGGCCCCTTCGGCCAGCAGCTCATCGAGCAGGGCATTGCGGTTACGTCACTGGACTCGCGCCAGGGGCCCGACCCGGTGGCGGTGCGTCGGCTGGCTCGGCTGCTTACTGTCGCGCGGCCGGCTGTCATCAACGTTCACGATCGCAGCTCGCTGCCGTACGTCGCCACAGCCAACCTGCTGGGGCCCACCGCGTCGATGGTCTTTACCGCCCACGGCCTGCTGGGCGATGCGCCCGCCCGGGCCCGGCTGAGCGAACGGCTGGCCCTGCGAGCCTGCCGCGCCATGACGGCCGTCTCGCCGCACGTCGCCAGCCGCTACGCCCACCTGCTGCACTGGCCCGGCGAGGTCACCATCGTGCCCAACGGCATCGAGCCGATCCGCACGAGATCGGCCGACCGCCTGGCCGTCCGCAGCGAACTGGGCATCGCAGCCGATACGCCGCTGCTGCTGGCGGTGGGCAATATCAAGCCCGAGAAGAGCTACGACGATCTGCTCGACGCGGCGGCCCGGCTTGCCGAGAGAGGCTCTGGTGCGTTCCACCTGGCCGTTGCCGGCGATGCTGCCGATGGCACGCTGGCTGAGATATTGCAACGTCGCAGCGAGCAGCCCGACCTGGCGGGGCGCGTTTCGTGGCTTGGCTCGCGCGATGATGTCGAACGACTCTACGGTGCGGCCGACGTGTTCGTCCTGCCCAGCCGGACCGAGGGGCTGCCGATGGCGCTGCTCGAGGCGATGTCGGCCGGTCTGGCGGTGGTGGCCTCGGCTGTCGGCGACGTACCGAACGTCCTGGCCGGTCAGGCTGGGCTGCTCACGCCGCCGGGCCAGCCCGACGCACTGGCCGATGTGCTGGCGGCGCTGCTGGCCGACCCGGCCCGACGAGCCGACCTCGCCGGACGCGCTGTAACACGCATCGAGCAACACTACACCGCCGAGGTCATGACCAATCGCTATGCCGATGTTTTTCGCCGTGCCGCACGCCCCGGCTGTGCTGCGCGACCCGCGATGCAGATGATCGGCCCGTTGAGCCCGCTGCAGGGCGGCATGGTCAGCGTGGCTGATCGACTGGCCCGCAGCAACCTGGCCCGGCGGTACGACCTGCGGCTGATCCAGTCGGGCAAGACCACGCCGCCCGGCCGATCGATCCTTCGCGGCATGGCAGCCCAGGCGGGCCTGGTGGTGCGCGTCGCGCGAGCCACGCTGGCGGCGCGACGACCCATCGTGCACATCCACACATGCAGCGGCCTGACCTTCTGGCGGGACGCGCTGCTCATGCTCGCAGCCCGGCTGACAGGGGCGTGTGGGGTGTGGCACGTCCATGGCGGGCGGTTTGGCGAGTTCGCCACCACCGGCGGGCCTGTCCGCCGAGCAGCCCTGGGCGGCGCACTGCGCCTGGGCGGGCGGATCATCGTACTGACCGGCGCGATGCGGCGGCAGCTGGCCGAGCTGATCGAGCCCGGCCGACTGGCGACCTTGCCCAACGGTGTCGTCTTGTCGGATCGGCCGGCTACCCGGTCCGGCCGCGGGCCTTGCCGCTTCCTGATGCTCGGCACGCTCAGCCCGGCCAAGGGAACCGAAGACCTCATCGACGCCGCTGCGCTGCTGCGAGATCGTGGCCTGGCGTGCATCATCGACATCGCCGGTGGCGAGACCGCGCCGGGCCAGCACGCTGCGCTCGAAGAGCGTATCACCCAGGCCGGGCTCGAAGAGGTGGTTCGTCTGCGGGGCATGTTGGACGAAGCGGCCCGCGACGACGCCCTGGCCGAGGCCGACTGCTTCGTCCTGCCGAGTCACAGCGAGGCCCTGCCCATGGCGGTGCTCGAGGCGATGGCGGCCGGCCTGGCTGTGATCGCCACGACGGTCGGCGCACTGGGCGAGGTCGTTGTGGAAGGCCAGACTGGTCGGCTGGTTCCGCCGCGCGAGCCGGCCGCCCTGGCCGATGCGATGCAAGCTCTGGCCGAGGACCCCGCCGCGCGGAGTCGACTCGGCCAGGCGGGCCGCGCCCGCATTGCCGAGCACTATTCACTATCGAACATGGTCGAGCGGCTCGATGCCCTCTACCGCCACTGCCGAAAGGGCCCGCTATGAACCCCTGGCTGGTTCGCCACGTCATCAGCCCCGCGTTCGAGGCACTCTGCCGTCGGCGGACCTTCGCGGTACATCGGTTCCTGGCCGGGTCGCAGTGGTGGTCGGCCGAGCAGCTCCGCGCGTTGCAGCTTCGCAAGCTGCGTCGGCTGGTGGGCGTGGCGATGCAGCACACGGCCGGGTATGCGGACCTGGCCGGGCTCGACCGCGACTGGCTGCCGACCAGCCTCGACGACCTCCGCCGCCTGCCCCGGCTGGACAAGGCGACGCTGCGCGAGAATCGCAAGGCACTGACCAACGCAAACGTGCCCGGCGGGCCGAGGCGGTATCGCACGGGCGGCTCATCCGGCGTGCCGCTGATTTTCTCCATCGACCGGCGGCGACAAGCCTGGGACAAGGCCGCCCGCATGCGCAGCCACGACTGGTTCGCCATGCCCCACGGCGTGCGCGAGGCGTACATCTGGAACGCGCCGGTCGAGCTGGACAAACAAGGCCGCGCCCGGCAGCTGCGCGACACGCTGACCAACGAGCGGATTTTCCCAGCCTGGCAGCTGAGCGAACAATCCCTCGCCGGCTACGTTGCTTCGCTGCGACGTTTCGGCCCGGACTGCCTGTTCGGCTATCCCAACGCCATCGAACTGATGTGCCGCCTGGCCGAGCAGCAGAACATTCGCCTCGACGATCTCGGCGCGAAGGTCGTCTTCTCCACGGCCGAGGTGCTCTACCCGGCCCAGCGGGAGTTTATCGCATCCGCTCTGGGCCTAGCGGTGGTGGCTGACGGGTACGGCAGTCGCGAGGCGGGTTTCATCGCCCACGAGTGTCCCCACGGCACGATGCACATCACCAGCGAGAACGTCATCGCCGAGGTGCTGGACGAGGCCGGCGAGCCGGTCGGTCCGGGCGTCGATGGCGAGATCGTCGTCACGCAGCTGGATAATTTCGCCCAGCCGTTCATCCGCTACCGCACGGACGACATCGGCCAACTCGCCGCGGCCCCCTGCCCGTGTGGCCGGGGGCTGGAGACCATGCGTGTTGTCCAGGGGCGCAGCAACGACTTCCTGCTGGCGCCCGACGGCCGACGGGTTCACTCCTCAGCCGTCCATGCCTCGCTGAGCAACATCGAGGGCATTGCCAGGTTCCAGCTCCGCCAGGACCCCGCCGGCGCCATCCGCGTGCTGCTGGTCAAGACTGCCGCCTACCCGGCCGGCGGCGATGCGAGCATCCTGGCCGGCCTGCACCGGTACCTCGGGGCCGACGCTCCCATCACCATCGAGCCGTGCGAGGACATCCCGCCGAGTGCATCGGGCAAGTTCCGGTACGTGATCCGCGAAAGCGAGTAAACGGGGCGTCGTTTTATTGATGACCTCGCTATGATGACGTGATAGTCTTGCGTGCGAGCGGGGTCGGAACCTCGCCGGGGAATGTGATATCGTCGAGCCATGGGATTGATCGCATGAACGAAGAAACGAACAACGTCGCGCGACCGGCTGGCTGGCGGTCATGGGTTGGGCTGGGGTTGATCCTGGCGGGGCTGGTCGTTGCCCAGGCCGGGACGTTCGTCCATATGTGGCATCGCTGGTTCCCGGCCTGGCGGCGCAGCGGGCTGAGCCTCTACGAGCGATTCATCGAGGGCGAGGGCTACTACACCCACGGCCCACTGATCGTACTGGTCAGCGTCCTCATCGCCGGGTTGCTGATCCGCTACACGAAAATCCCCGTCCGCCCCGCGCCGCGGCGCGGCGGCGCCGTGCTTGTGCTGTTCGGCCTGATGCACCTGGCCGGGTGTTTGGCCCGGGTGAACTTCGTCAGCGGCGCAGCACTGGTGGGGTTGATCGCCGGGCTGGTGTTGCTGATCTGGGGCACGACCGCACTGCGTCGGCTGTGGTTCCCGATCGTCTTTCTGCTGTTCATGGTGCCCGCGCCGGAGGTGACCATTGCGCGGCTGAACTTCCGCCTGAAAATGTTCACCGTCGACTGGTCGGTCTGGTTCACGAACCTCTTCATCGTCGCCGAGCGGGTGGGCAATCGCGTGTTCCTCGAAGGCGACAAAAGCCTCATCATCGCCAACGTCTGCAACGGCCTGCGGACGCTGATCAGCTTGCTGGCCTTCGGGGCCCTGTACGCCTACGTCTGCAAGCTGCGGGGGCTGTGGCGGGCGGCGATGTTCCTGCTCATGCTGCCGGTGGCCATCGTCAGCAACTTCGTGCGGATCGTGAGCTTGATCTTCGTGGCCGAGATATGGACGGTCGATCTGGCCGCGGGGTGGTATCACGATGTCTCGGGCCTGGGGATTTACGTCATCGCCTTCGTTCTGATGTTCGGCCTGGAGAAAATCATCTTCGGTCTCTACGCCCTGGCCGGCCGCCCCATGACGCCCCGCCCGCTGGTTCCTGCCGATCAGGTCCGCGGCGCGGACGACGACTCGCCGCAGCGTCTCTGGCAGGCCCTGGCCAGCCGGACCGGCCTGGCCGCCGGCGGAGGCATGGTCCTCCTCGCGGCCGGCTCGCTGTGGGTTGCCCACGTCGGCCGAGCCGTCGGCCAGAGCGGCTCGATGCAGCACACCATCCCGACGACATTCATGATCGACGGCCAGCGGTGGATCGGGTATGGCTACAAGCTCGACGAACGCACCGAGCTGATCCTCGAAAACCCGGAGTACGTCCTGCGGCGCTATGTCTGCCCAGGACAGCCTCCGGTCGACTTCTACCTGATCTTCGGCGGGGCCAACCGCAAGGGCGTCCATCCGCCCGACCTGTGCATTGAGGGCCTGGGCGATGAGATCTACACCAAGCAGAATCTTACCCTGAGCAATGTCGGGCCGTTCGGCGACGTGCCGGTCCGGCAGATCATTGCCCAGAACCGCGCCGGCCGGAAGAAGCTCTTCCTGTACACGTATCGCGGGGGCAATGACTTTACGCGCAGTTTCTGGCGGCAGCAGCTGGTGGTCTTCTTCCACGCCCTGCGGAACCGTCGGGCCGACGGGGCACTGCTGTTTGTCAGCACGCCCATGGAACCGGGACACCTCGAAGCCCTGCAGCGATGCGAGAACCTCTTCCGCGCCGCGCTGCCCCACATCGAGGATGTTTCGCCTGGGAAATAAGGATGCTTGGACGATGCCAAAAAAACGCAAGCTGATTGTGATTGTCTTTCTCGTGGTGTTCCTGCTGGCCGCCGGCGGTGGGGGCCTGGCCTGGTGGCTCCGTCGTAACAGCGGCCCGCGGCTGCTGGCGCGGACACAACTGGCCCTGGACGCAGGAAAGTTCAACAAGGCCGAACGCCTCGCCCGCATGCGCATTGCCGGCCAGCCCGATGACTGGCAGGGCTACTACCTCCTCGGCCAGGCACAGCTTCGCCTCGGCCGATACGAATCGGCCCGCGAGCAGCTCAGCGAAGCCCTCACACGAAATCCCGCCCAGGTCGACTGTCAGATGCTCCTGGCCAGTACCTGGTCGATCCCGGCCCAGCAACTGCTGCGAACGCAGACCCAGCAGACCGAGCTGCCCGACTGCCGCCGGGCCATCGAGCAACTCCAAGCCGCCAACACGCTGCTCGAGAAAATCCAAACCGATCAGGAATCTCAGAAGCTTGACCTGATGCAGACCCGCGCCCTGAACTTCGAGCGGATCGGGTTCGGCTATCGCCTGATCGCCCGGCAGCTCCAGCGCCAGGCCGAGCTGACGGCAACCGGCATCGGCCAGGAGCAGGTCTCCGAACTGCAAACCCAGGCCCGCCAGGCCCGGCAGGCATCGCAGGATGCCATCGCCCAGGCCGAGCGACTGCTGATCGGCGTCGTGAAAAATCATCCCGACCGCGACCTCGCCGCCCGCGTGCTGGTTCGGCTGCTGCTGTCCGGCCAGGTCGAAACCAGCCCCGAGCTGCAAGAGGAAATTCGCGGCGTGATTCTCGATCAGCCGGGCCTGGCGATTCCCAAGACCATGATCTGGATGCATGACCTCCAGGCCCTGGCCGGGCAGCCCGAAGCCCAACGCGAGCAGATGAAGGTCGTCGCCAGCAAGATGGACGACCTGCTCGCGGCAGAAGCCGATCATGCCCAGTTGAAGGTCGCCCGGGCCGAGCTGGCCACCCGGCTGGACGAACTGGCCCTGGCCGAGAGCATCCTGCAGGATGTCCTGGCCGGCGATTCCGAGAATCAGCAGGCGCGGATGCTCCAGGCAACGCTGCGAATGATCGAGGGCAAGCCCGACCAGGCCGAGACGATTCTCTTCGCCCTCAAGACTGACTACCCCAACTGGGCCGACGCCCACTTCGCCTACGCCGAAGCAGCCCTGGCTACGGGCAAAAGTGCCCTCGCCCGCCAGGCCATGCGCACCGTTACCATGCTCGACCCCGCCCATGCCGGTGCCCGGCGGTACCTGGCCGAGCTGCTCTGGCGGGACGGATTTTACACCCAGGCCTTCACCGACGCCGAAGCCTACTATCAGGGCCACCCCGACGACCCCGCCGCCCTGCGGCTGTTCGTGGCCCTGACGATCCGCACGGAACGTCCCAACGTCGCCCAGACCGCTCTGGACAACGCCCGCAGCAAGGCCTCGAAGAACCCCGCGTTCCTGCTGGCCATTGCCGAGGGCTACACCCTGCTCGGCCAGCAGGACATCGCCGCCCGCGTCGCCGGCCAGGCCATCGACGATAAGCAGATTCAGGGGCGCGACGCGCTGCTCGTGGCCCGGGCCAGGCTCATCGCCGGGCAGGTGGCCGAGGCAGAAACCCTCCTGCAGGGCCTGCTGGAATCCAACCCCCGCAACGTTCCAGCCCGGATGGAACTGGCCGGGCTCTTCCGGCAGACCGGCCGAAGCCTCCAGGCCATCGAACTCTACCGCAAGGCGGTCCAGTTTGAACCGGACAACATCGATGCCCGCCTGGCCCTGGCCGAGACGCTCTTCCGCGTCGGCATGCTCGAAGGTGCCCAGGCCGAAACCCGACAGATCCTCGCCATCGAACCACTCAATGCCGACGCGGCCGTCCTGGCCGGGCAGATCGACATCCTCCGAGGCCAACCGCCCGACCCCCAGGCCGAGCCCATCCCAGACGGTCCCGCCGAATCACCCTCCGACCTGCGGCTGGCGGTGACCTGCCTCCGCACCGGCCGGGCCTCCCAGGCCGAGACCATCCTCCGCAAGGAGATCAGCACCCAGGGCGAGAACCTCGCCGCACGCGAGCTGCTGGCCGAGGCGATGCTCGCGCAGAACCAGCCCGACAAGGCCCTCGATGAACTTCGCGAAGTCATCAGCCAGGCACCGGGGCGCATGCCCACCTACCTGCGGGCCACGGCCATCCTCGCCCGCACCCGCACCCCCGAGCAGGTGCGCGATTGGTTCAAGAAGCTTCCCACGGCCCGGATGGATCATATCGAAATGGCCGTGGCCTGGCTGTACGGGCGCCGGGGCGACCCGGCCCGGGCCGGGTCCATCTACACCGCACTGGCCGACCGCGCGACGGCCTCGCCCGACCTGCGGGACTATGCGCGACTTCTGGCAGCCGGGGCGTTCGTCCGGGCCGATCAGCTCGCCCGCGCGCGGAGCAACCTCGAACTGCTCCGGGAAAAACCCATCTGGGCCGACCGCGCCGAACTGGCGCTGCTGAATGTGCTTCGACTGCAGGGCAAAACCGAGGAACTGCTGAACCTGGCAGACGCCCTGGCCTCCCGCGCACGCAAGGAGAAGAACCTCTCCCTGCTCGATGCCCTGACCGTCTTCTGTCGGCAGATCGGCGAGTACGACCGGGCCGATGCAATCGCCGTCGCTGCGGCCAAGTTGTTCCCGGCCAACCCCGGCCCGGTGCTGCTGCGGGCCTCCATCGCCGCGGCGCAGGGGCATTTCGACCGCGCCATCGCGTTGATCACGCAGGCTCGCGACCTCCAGCCGGACAACCTGCAGATCCACATCCTCCTGGCCCGGGCGATCGACAGCCAGGGGCGCCTGCTCGACGCCCTGGCCGTGCTCGACACGCTCGCCCAGCGGGGCCAGGCCGGCAAACTCTACGCCCTCTTCGAGCGGGCCCGCATGCTCGCGGCCTGGGGGTTGATCGGGCGGAGCGTCGATGTCATCGGACAGATCCAGCAGCTCAACGAACACAGCGAGCCGCAGGTGCAGTTCACCCTCGGCCAATCGCTGGCGGTCTTCGGCCAAAAAGACCAGGCCCGGAGGTGGCTGGAGAAAATCCCCGTCTACTCGCCGCTGTTCAGCTCGGCGCAGATTCTCCTGGCCGGCCTGGCCGGGGACGACGCCACCGCCCTGGCCGTCCTCACCGAGGCCATCAAGCAGGTCGGTCCCCAGGCGGACCTGGTCACCGACACCATGGCACGGCTGAATCGCATGGGCAACTACGACCGCGCCCTGGCCCTGTGGCAGCAGTACAAGGCCAGCCCCGAGCGATCCGTGACCATTCCGCCCGCGCTGGCCAACCAGGCCGTCCTGGCCATGGTCCGCCGCAAGAACCTTACCCTCTCGGCCGAGCTGTGCGACACCCTGGCTGCGCAAACGTCCCTGCCCGCCTGGGCCGACCGCGCCACGCTGCTGAAGTACATCAGCGGGGCCAACATCGGTACGATCCGCAGTACGGACGATATGCTGGCGACGTCGATCCATCTCGCCGCCGCCCGGGGCAAGACCGGAGCGGTCTGGCAGGATGCTCTCAACCAGTTCGGCAGCCTCGCGTTGAGGCTGGAACGCAGCGGCCGGGGCGGGGCCGACCTGATCGCCTTCCGCGTACTGGTGGCGGTCATGGGCAAGAACCTCGACACGGCCGAGCGGTCTGCCAAGCTCTTTGCCGGCTCGGGCCTGCTGCTGCCCCAGGCGGTCAATGGGCTGGTTGACCTGGCCCGGGCCGAGCCGGAGAAGGCATCGGCTCAGGCCGAGCAGCTTTTGCTTTCTACCCTGGCGGCGAGGCTGGACCTGCCGGGCCTTGCACGCGATACCGCCCGGGCTGCCCTCCAGGCCGACCCGACCAGCCAGTGGGCGGCCGGGCTGGTCTACTCCGCCGACCCGACGCCGGCGACCGCGCGCGAGCTGCTCGATACGCTTCGTTCGGCCGACACGCTGCTGGGCCGGCTGCTGGCGGCCCGCCTGGCCGTGGCCAAGGGCGACTTCACCCAGGCGGCCCAGCTCTACGCCCAGGCCGACGCCGGGCAGAACAACCCCCAGCTGATGCTCGACCGCGCCATTGCCCTCGAGCGGGCCGGGCAGTATCCCCAGGCGCTGGAACTCTACCGGGCGATCTGGGCCGATACGAAAAACCCCATCGCCGCCAACAATGCCGCCTACGTCGTCACGCAGATTGCGCCGGACGACCCGCGACAGGTCGCCGAGGTCAAAGCCATGGTCACCGAGGCCAGCAAGGCCGCCCCCAACGAGCCGGCCTTCCTCGACACGCTGGGCTGGCTGAACTACCTCCAGGGCAACGACGCCGAGGCCCGCGCCCTGATCGCCCGGGCAGTGCGGAGCCTGCCGCGCTCGCCGCAGGTGCATTTCCACCTGGCGATGGTCGAGCTGCGGACCGGGCAGAAGAAGCTGGCGCGATGGCACTTCCAGGCGACGGTTCGCCTGGGCGAGGCGATGGACGGTGCATCGGCCGACCCGGCCGACCTCCGCGCCATCGAGGCGGCCCGCAAGCAACTCCAGACCCTGCCGGCGGAATCATGACCCAGCCGCTTCGCCATCTGCTGAGCTTCGACGTCGAGGAGTACTTCCAGGTCGAGGCGGTCCGCCGGGCGGGGCTGACGGCGGACCAATGGCCCCGCTTCGCATTGAGGCTGAACGTCGGCCTGGATCGCATCCTGCCCCTGCTGGACGGCGCGGGCACGCGCGCGACGTTCTTCGTCCTCGGCAGCGTAGCCCGCGAGCAAAGCGTAGCGATCCGTCGCATCGTCCGGGCCGGCCATGAGATCGCCTCCCACGGCATGACGCATCGCATGTTGACGGATCTTTCGCCGCAGGCCTTCGAGGCCGAGCTGCGAGACAGCCGATCGCTGCTGGAAGACCTCACCGGCCAGGCGGTGGCCGGCTTCCGCGCACCGACGTTCTCGCTGGTAAAACGCTCTGCCTGGGCGGTGGACGTCCTGGCCGAGACGGGTTATCGATGGGATTCCAGCGTCTACCCCATCCGTCACGACCGCTACGGCGTGGTCGACGCACCGCTGGACCCGCACCGCGCGACCGGCCCCGGCGGCGGTGAGATTCTCGAACTCCCGCCGCTGGTTTTCCCCCTCGGGCCGATGCGCATTCCCGCCGGCGGGGGCGGGTACCTCCGGCTGCTGCCGGTGCGATTCATCGGCCGGGCCATCGCCGCCGCGGCCCGGCAGGGTCGAGCCGCCATGCTCTACCTGCACCCGTGGGAGTTCGACCCCGACCAGCCCCGGCTGATCGCCTCGCCCGCGAGCAACTGGCGTCATTGCGTCAACCTCGGCCGAACGGCCGGCAAGCTCGCCTGGCTGCTCGGGCGGTTCGAGTTCACCAGCGTCGCCGAGCAACTGCCCGCACTGGACGACCAGGCCCGCGCCCGCTATGCTTACGCCTGATCGGCCAGCCCGACCGGCCCTTCTGCAAAGGAATCCGCATGTACATCATCAACGCACTGCCTGACGCTCCGCCCGCCACGGCCACCTGGACCGACGCCCCCTGGGCCGATCTGCCCACACTGACGGTCGACCAGTTCCGCTCGGAGAGCAGTTCGCATCGGCCTGTCGTCCAGGCCCGCCTGGGCCATGTCGACCGGACCATCCATCTGCTGTGGCGCGTGGAGGATCGCTACGTCCGCTGCGTGCACACCGAGCGGGACGAGCCGGTCTGCCGCGACAGCTGCGTGGAGTTTTTCTTCGAGCCCCGGCCCGGGCAGGGCTATCTGAACCTGGAGGTCAACTGCGGCGGGGCGTTTTTGATCTACTTCATCAAAGACCATCGCCGCGACGAGACGGGTGCGATGGCGGATCGCGAGACTCTGCCCGAGGAGGTCGCATCGCAGATTCGCATTGCAACGTCTCTGCCGAAAACGGTCGAGCCCGAGCGGGACGAGCCGGTCACCTGGACGTGTCGTATCGAGCTGCCGGTGGCGGTGGCCGAGCATTTTCTCGGCCCGCTGGGTGAGCTTGCGGGCCAGCAGTGGCGGGCGAACTTCTACAAGTGTGCCGACGACTGCTCGCACCCGCACTGGGCGAGCTGGGCGACGGTTGAGGGCAAGCTCAACTTTCATCAGCCGGAGTATTTCGCGCCGCTGCTGTTTGCGTAGCGGACGGGCCGGGGTGATTTGCAGCAGGCTGCGAGAGCTATTCGGCGTGGGGGTGGGCGTAGAAGTGGACGACCATCTGGCCGAAGGATTTCTCGCGGGCTCGGCTGAGCGGGCCGAGGGTTGCCGGCGGGTCGATATCAGCCGGGGTTCGCAGGACGACGAGCCCCTGGGGTTCCAGCGATTCAGCCAGGGGAGCAAAGACGACGCGTTCGAGGCGGTCGAAGTCCCACTGGCGAACGGCCGGGAAGGGCGGGTCGAGGAAGGCTACATCCACAGGCCGATCGAGCCCGGCCAGGCCCTGGGCGAGCCGGGCCTCGATGGCGCCGGCCCAGATTTCTGCGCGTTTTTCGATCTCGCAGGCGGCGAGGTTTTTCTTCAGGCGGCTCAGGGCCGAGGCGTCCATCTCGCAGAAGCAGACGTGGGCGGCGCCCTCGCTGATGGCTTCGATGCCAAGCGTCCCCGTGCCGCAGTACAGGTCCAGCACGACCGCGCCGTCCAGCCAGGGGCGGAGTGTGCTGAAAAGCGACTTTTTCGCCAGGCCGGTCATCGGGCGGGTGGTTCGCCCGAGGGGGCCCAGGATTTTCCGCCCGCCGAGTCGGCCGCCCTGAATCTGCAGCGAGGAATGTCCGAAGCGTCTGGCCATGGCGGCATTCTACAGCACAGCCGAGAGGGTGCAAAGCGCTTGTCCTGCCTTTTATATCGATACTATG
>CAZCDM010000004.1:0-35597 GCA_964497475.1 uncultured Planctomycetaceae bacterium | reverse complement strand
ACCCTTTGCCGCCGGAGGGGTTTTGTAAACACAAAATCACGGCAGTGCCATTCGTTCCAGGGCTCTTTTTCTAACGTCGCGCCGCGCGAAGGTCCGATAAGGACCACTATGGATACTCATCCGGTCACGGAACTTCTGCGCCGCATCGCGACGCTCACGCTGGCCTTGACCTTCAGTCTGCTGCTGCCCGGCTGCGAGGGCGACAGCTGGGATACGCTCGGCTGGTTCGGCGAGAAAGACAAAGACGCCAAGGCACGCGACGAGGAAGAAGAATTCGTCGTGCCCCCCGACGTCAAGGGAACCGTCGCCGAAGTCGCCGCCCTCCTCGGGGCCAGCGACACCCCCATCGGCGCGCCCGGCGTGGTCATCGGCCTGATCGACAAGGGGTCGAGTGAAGTGCCCCCCGCGCTGAAGAATTCGTTGGTGAAGTATCTCAGCGGGCAGTTGAAGCTGCTGACCAAGCAGATCGGCTACGCGGATGTGTCGGTTGCGCAGTTCCTGGCCGACAAGGATACCGCCATCGTCAACATCGAGGCCATCATCCTCACCGGGGCGCCCAAGGGAACCGCCATTGATGTACTGGTCCGGGCGGCTCCGCGTACCGGAACGGTCAGCCTCGAGGGCGGCTACCTCCTGCCGCGGGATCTATCCTGGCTGGGCGGGGGAGGTACATCGACGGCGTACAAGAAAACCCAAGCCCAGGCCGGTGGCGCCATCTTCATCAATCCCTTCATCAACCCCGCCAATATCGAAGACCGCGCCAAGCTCCGCCAGGGGCGCATCCTCGGTGGCGGGGTGACCAGCCGGGGCATGCCCGTTCGGCTGCAGCTGTACAAACCCAGCTATCACATGTCCAACCTGCTCCAGCAGATCATCAACACGCGGTTCGACCCGGTCAATAAAAAGGTCGCCATCAGCCGATCGGCCAGCTATCTCGATTTGACGATTCCCCCGAATTACCGAAGGCACTATGCGTATTTCCTCCAGTTGGTCATGCACCTGCCGATCCGTGCCGGCCAGGGGGCGTATACGAAAAAGGCGAATGAAATCGCCGCCGCCCTCGCCAAGCCCGGCGCGAACTACGAAGCGCTGACCCTGACCTGGGAAGCCATGGGAGGCGGCATCCTGCCGATTATCCAGAAGAGCTACTCGTCGAAGAATCCGGCGGTGCGCTACTTTGCAGCCCGGGCGGGCCTTCGGCTCAACGATACCGCCCTGGCCGGGCCCACCGTTGTTGACTTCGCCGCCGACGGGAACAGTGCGTTCCAGCTCCAGGCCATCGAAGAGCTCGGCAAGCATCCGGACCTCATCGCCGCCGGGCCGGTGCTGCGGAAACTGCTCAGCGGCGATAATGAACTGGTCCGCATCACCGCCTACGAGGCCCTGCTGGCCCGCGGCGACTACCAGGCGGTCAAGCGATTCGATGTCGATCGGGGCCCCTACGGCGATCAGTCCGCGTCGTTCCTTCTGGATGTGGTCGACTCGGGGCAGAATTACGTCATCTACGCCAACCAGACCCTCCAGCCCAAGTTTGCCCTCTTCGGCGAGGCCATGCCCCTGGCCAATCCGATTTTCTACGAGTCATCCACCGGCGATGTGACGGTCGTCTCCCGCCAGGCCAAGCCCGACCACGAAGACCCCGCCTGCCGCGTCCCCCACGTGGCCGTGTTCCGCAAGCTCCCCAACGGCAAGCCAAGCAAGCGGTTCGTCATCCCCTTCCGGGCGGCCGAGCTGATCCGCGTGCTGGGCGACATGCCCAGACCCGATCCGAAAACACTGGAAGTGCCAGGCCTCGGCCTGACCTATTCCCAGGTGGTTACTGTAGTTAACGATATGTGCAAAAAGGGCCATATTCGCGCAAAATTCGTCTTGCAACCTCTGCCCGAGATAAGGAAAATATACAAAACAACCCCATCTGGTGGGCGTCCGGACAGGCCGGACCGCTAGATATTGGGGTTACCTAGCAACGGACTGCACCTGCGCATTACGGAAGATGCCCCGATGAAACTCACCCAACTCATCATGCACGGCTTTAAGAGCTTTGCCGATAAGACCGTGTTTGATTTCGATCAGGGCATCAGTTGTGTCGTCGGGCCCAATGGCTGCGGCAAGAGCAACGTCGTCGACGCCATCAAGTGGGTCCTCGGCGAGCAGTCCGCCAAGAGCCTGCGCGGCGGCGAGATGATGGACGTCATCTTCAACGGCACGAGCAGCCGAAAGCCCGCAGGCCGATCGTCGGTCACGCTGGTGTTCGATAACTCCGAGGGCATGCTCAAGCTCCACCACGCCGCACCCGGCGAGCCGGACACCACCGACACCATCAGCATCACCCGCCGACTCTACCGCTCCGGGCAGAGCGAGTACCTCATCAACAACAACCCGGCCCGGCTGCGGGACATCAAAGAGATGTTCCTCGATACCGGCCTGGGCGGCAGCGCCTACAGCATCATCGAGCAGGGGCGCGTCACCCAGTTCCTCCAGGCCAGCCAGGACGAACGCCGCGCCTTCTTCGACGAAGCGGCCGGCATCAGCCGATACAAGCAACGCCGAAAAGAAGCCCTCCGCAAACTCGACCGCGTCGAACAGAACCTCTTCCGGCTCCAGGACATCGTCGGCGAGGTCGACAAGCGGCTGCGGAGCATCAAAATCCAGGCCACCAAAGCCCGCAACTACCAGGAGTACACCACCCGCCTGCGCGAGCTTCGCAGCCTGCACATCCTCAGCCAATACCACCGGCAGAAAAACGTCCGCACCGGCAAGCAGGCCCAGCTCGATGCAGCCAGCGACACGCTCGCCGCGGCCAACGGGCGCATCGCCCAGCTCGAAGCCGCCCAGCGCGCCGCCGAAGCCGAGGCCACCCAGCTTGAACAAAGCCACCAGCAAGCACAAAGCCAGCTCGCCTCCATCAACGCCCAGGTCTCCACGCTGGAAGAACGCATCGCCATGCAGTCCCGCCGGCTGGAGGAACTCAGCCAGCAGATGGCCACCAGCACCGACCGCGCCGGCGAACTCGAAGACCGTCTCAAAGATGTCATCGCCGAGATCGAATCCCGAACCGGCGAACTGGCGGGCATCGAGGCCCGCACCGCCGAGCTTCGCCAGCAGAGCGAGCAGCTTCGCGACGCGACCGCCGAGGCGCAGAACAACATCACCCGCCGCCAGGGCGAGCTGGACCAGGCCCAGGCAGCCCTGGCCGACCTCGACCGCCAGATCGCCCAGCACCAGGGCGAAATCCAGACCATCACCATCCGGCAGGAGAAGCTGGAAGAAGACCGCCTCCGCGCCGCCGGGCAGGTCGAGGAAAACGCTGCTTCCCTCGATGGACTCCAGGCCGACCGCACCACGCAGACCCAGCGGCTCGAGCAGGTCCAAGCGGTTCTCGCTGAGACCCGCACCGCCCTCGAGCAGCGCAAGGCCGAGGCGGCCGGCCTGGAAGATTCTGAACAGGACCTCCGCGAGCAGCTCACCGCCGCCCGCGACCGTCGCAGCGCACTGCAGGGACGCATCCATACCCTCGATGAAATGCACCAGGCCATGGAGGGCCTCGGTGAGGGCACGCGGCGGGTCATGCAGGCCGTGCGCGACGGCAAGCTCTCGTCGATTCGCGGGCTGCTGGGCGACGAGATTCGCACCTCCATCGGCCGGGCCGGGCTCGTCGAAGCGGCTCTGGCCGGCGCGGACGAATACCTCCTGGCCGACTCGGCCGACGCCCTCTGCGCCGACTCCCAGACCATCACCGAACTGCTCGACGACAACGGCCAGGCCCACATCGTCTGCCTCGACCGCCAGGCCTCTCTGCCCGGCGACGACGTCGCCCTGCTCCTGCCGCAAGTCACCGCCTGCGTGCTGGACTGGGTCAAATTCCCCGACGATCTCGAACCGCTGCTCTGGCGACTGCTGGGCCATACCTTCGCCGTCAAAACCCTCGACGACGCCTTCGCCGCCGCCCGCGCCTGCCCGCCGGGCTACCGCTTCGTAACCAAGCAAGGCGAGCTGCTCGACGCCACCGGCCGCGTCCGCCTGGGGCAGGTCGCCCAGTCCCAGGGCGTGATCTCCCGCCAGAGCGAGCTGGCCGACCTCCAGAGTCAGGTCGCCGAACTCGACGAATCGATCGCCGCCCTTGACGCCCAGTGCACCCAGGCCCGCCAGGCACGCCAGCAGCTCGATGCCCAGCTCGAAGAGCTCCGCACCGCCCTGACCCAGGCCGGCTACGAAAAGACCGAGTGCGAGAAAAACCTCTCCGCCCTCGACGAGAAGATCGCCTCAGCCCAGCAGCGCCAGCCTCGTCTTGCCGCCGCGCTGAAGGAGATTGCCGAAAAAATCACCGCCTCGGCCGAGCGTCAAACCGCCTTGGCCCGGCAGATCGAACAGCTCCAAGCCACCCGCCAGCAGCGCGGCGAGGCCATCGAAACCCTTACCGCTGAACTCGACCGCGCCCGGACCGAACTGGCCGAGACGCAGCAGAAGGGCAACGACCTGCGCGTCGCCCTGGCCGAGGCCGAGCAGAAGCACCTCAGCCTCACCGACGCCCTGGCCGCCCGCACCCGCCAGAAGCAGGACATGGACGACGAACTCCAGCAGTGCCGTCGGACTATCGAACTCGACCGCACCCGCCGCGCCGAAGCCGAGGGCGAAATCGCCGACTCGCGCGACGCCATCGCCGAGCACCGCGCCAGCAGCGCTTCGCTCGACGAGGAAGTCCGCGACCTCGCCGAGAGCCGGCAGGGCACAGCCGAGCGCCTCGCTGAAATCCGCCGGCAGATCACCGACCGCCGCGCCGCCACCGAAGAATCGCAGGAGCAGGTCAACACGCTTCGCGTGGCCATCAGCGAACTCGATGCCCACATCAGCGACCTGATTACCCGCGCCGCCGAGGAAATGCAGATGGACCTCGTCGAGCTCTACGCCCGCTACGAGCACGACGAAGATCGCGACTGGCAGGGCGTCGAAGCCGAGATCAAGGAACTTCGCGGCAAGATCGATCGGCTGGGTAACGTCAACCTCGACGCCATCGAGGAGCAGGACGAACTCGAACAGCGGCGCAGCTACCTCGACGAGCAGCTTTCCGACGTCACCGACGCCCAGGGCCAGCTCGAGGAGCTCATCCGCCGGCTGAATAAGGAAAGCCGCGAGCGGTTCATCGAAACCTTCACCGCCGTCCGCGAAAACTTCCAGACGATCTTCCGCAAGCTCTTCGGCGGCGGCAAGGCCGACGTCACGCTCGTCGACCCCGACGACGTGCTGGAAAGCCCCATCGAAATCGTCGCCCGCCCTCCGGGCAAGGAGCTGCGTTCGATCAGCCTGCTGTCCGGCGGCGAAAAAACCATGGCCGCCCTGGCGATGATCTTCGGCTTCTTCCAGGCCAAGCCATCCCCCTTCTGCCTGCTCGACGAAGTCGACGCCGCCCTCGACGAAGCCAACACCGACCGCTTCAACAACCTCGTCCGCGAGTTCATCCCCGGCACGCAATTCATCATCATCAGCCACGCCAAGCGGACCATGTCCATGGCGGGCGTGCTCTACGGCGTGACGATGCAGCAGCGGGGCATCTCGACGCGCATCAGCGTAAAGTTCGAGCAGGCCGACCAGGTCGACGAGCTGCTGGAACCCGTCGCCTGAGCCGGCCCGGAAAGCCTGCAAAGTTCCCCCCGATTTTGCCGATGCCTGCTATAATACAAGCAGGAATCGCTCCGCTCGCCGCCAAAGGATGTTTTTTCATGTCAGGCATGCTTCGCATATTCGGCACGCCCCGAATGGTCCGTTTCTTCGGTGTGGTCTTCGTCTCCCTGTTTCTGAGCGGGCCGGGGCAGGCCCGGGCGGAGCTGGGCGTTGAGGACGTCGGCCCGGCCGGTTCGCCTGCGGTAAGCTATGGCGGGCGCGGGCTCAGCGGCCTGACCTATACCGGCAGCGACTGGTACGCGGTAGACGACGACGGCGCAATCGTGCCGATGACGATCAATCTCAACCTCGCCACCGGCGCGGTCAGCTCGGCATCGGCCGGCTCGGCTGTGAGCATCACCGGCGATACCGAGGGCATTGCGTGGTTTGCCGACGGCAACGGCGGGGCCGGCAGCCTGTTCGTCAGTAACGAAACCGGGCCGGCCATCAGCCAGTACACCCCCGCCGGCGAATCGCTGACCGGCCTGACCGTAGCGGACGTCTACTCCAACGCGACAGCCAACCGAAGCCTCGAGTCGCTGACTATCTCGCCCGACGGCCAGTCCTTATGGACCGCAAACGAAGAAGCTCTCACCGTCGACGGCGGACCAGCCGACATGACCACCGGCACGACCGTCCGCCTCGGGCGATTCGAGCGCAGCGGCGCCAGCTTCACCGCCGGGCCGCAGTATGCCTACGTCACCGAGCCGTACCAAAGCGGCGTACCCGCCAGCGGCGAAGCCAACGGCGTGGTCGATGTCGCCGTCGCCCCCGATGGCACGCTGCTCGTGCTCGAACGCCAGGTCACTGGCAATGTATTTCCAGCGCGGTTCGAGAATCGCATCTACGCCGTCGACCTCGCAGGGGCGACTGACGTATCCAGCCTGGCCGGCGGGCTGGATGGTGAAACCTACACGTCCGTGAGCAAAACGCTGCTCTGGTCCGGATCGTTTGATATCTCGCTGAGCTATGTCAACTACGAAGGCCTTGCCGTTGGCCCGCAGCTTGCCGATGGCTCCTACAGCCTGCTGCTGATCTCCGACGCCGACGACCAGAGCGGCCTGAGCGGCACGGAAAGCATCTACGCCCTCAAGCTCACTGGCGTCGTGCCCGAGCCGGCCACCCTGGGGTTGCTGCTCTGCGGAGCCGGCGTGCTGCTTCGCCGCCGCCGATCGGCCCGGTAACGGCTGGCCGGAACCGCTGCGATTTGCCGATAGGATTCCGAGACACACCGAAAGGACCTATCGTGAGCACGTCCGACACACCGCATCAATCTCCGGTGCAGTCCAATCAGTTCGACACCCTCTGGCCGCCGAACATGGCCCTCAAGGCCGCCTCGGCCGGAACCCGCAAAGTGCAGATGGACACCATCAGCATGTTCCTGCTGGGGATTCTGGCGGGCATCTTCATCGCCCTGGCCTCGAACGTGTTCACCATCACGATGACCGGCTCGGCCGCCCTGCCCGTGGGCGCAGCGAGGCTGCTGG
Organism: uncultured Planctomycetaceae bacterium; assembly: GCA_964497475.1. GTDB lineage: Bacteria > Planctomycetota > Phycisphaerae > SM23-33 > SM23-33 > CAZCDM01. The sequence goes on along the minus strand of CAZCDM010000004.1, from coordinate 28,452 downwards.
GCGGGATGACGTTCAGCCTCGGGCTCATCCTGGTCGTCATCGCCGGGGCGGAACTGTTCACCGGCAATACGCTGATCGTCATGGCCGTGCTCTGCAGGCGGGTGGCGTTTCGGTTTCTGCTGCGGAGCTGGCTGGTGGTGTATGTGGGCAATTTCATCGGCTCGGTGCTGGTGGCGGGCATGGTCTGGGGGGGCCGGGCAGGACGGACTGGCCGGCGGGGCCACCGGCGAGCTGGCCGTTCGCATCGCCGAGGCCAAGTGTGCCCTTCCGTTCTGGCAGGCCTTCTGGCGGGGCGTGCTGTGCAATATGCTCGTCTGCTGGGCGATCTGGATGTGCTTCGCCGGCAAGACCGCCACCGATAAGATCCTCGCGATTCTCCTGCCCATCGCTGCGTTCGTCGCCGGCGGGTTCGAGCACTGCGTGGCCAACATGTACTTCGTGCCGATGGGCTTGTTCCTCAAAGCCTCGGCCGGCAGCGGCCCGGCCGGGCTGACATGGGGCAACTTCCTGCTGCGGAATCTCCTGCCGGTCACGCTGGGCAATATGGTCGGCGGGGCGGTGCTCGTGGCCGGGCTGCTGTGGGTGATCTATCAGCGATTCGACCACGAGCCACGCTATCGCGAGCGGATGCTCTAGCGGCGGTTTGGGCTTGGCAGGATAGGCCCGGGGCGGTAGGCTAACAGACTGTGAAGACGCATCTTCTCATCCTGATTGCACTGGCCGGTGCGGTATGCACTTCCCTGAGCTGTACGCCGAAATACACCGCGCCCATGCAGCGCCCGCCCGATACCATCGCGGGGCGCAACTTCCAGACGCTCTGGGACGCCGCCCGGACCACGCTGAAGGACTATCGCTTCCCGCTCTACCGGCAGGACCGCCGCGACGGGGTCCTCACCACTCGCGCCGTCGCCAGCTCGCACCTGCTCGAACAGCTCTGGCGCAAAGACGCCGCGACGATGTTTCACCTGCAAGAGAACACGTTCCACACGATTTACCGTGCCGCCCGCGTGCGTATCCGTCGCATCGCCGGGACCGATGAGTTCGATTTCACCGTCGAGGTGGCCATGGCCCGGTCCGACGCCGAGAGGCAGGTGCCCACTGCCAGCTCGGAACTGGCAACGGGTGTGGCCGGACGCGCCAGCGGCCGAGGGGGCAGCCGGAAGGGCGGCCCGACCGGCCGGGAGCTGGTGTATCACGACCTGCTGGGCCAGACGCTCCCGCCGGGCCTGGGCATGCCCGCCCATGCAGGCGTTGACGCCGGGTTGGTTCCCCTCGGGCGGGACCAGGACCTCGAATACATCCTCAGCCAGCAAATCCTTCAGCGAGCGGGCCTGGTCCATCGGCCTCTGCCTGACCAGGACGATTCCCGCCCCCCGGCCGAGCCCGCTGCCCCGGCCGAGCCGGACCTGCCCGGGCCGATCGACGAGCCCGAGGCGCCCCAGGCTCCCGTCGCCGTCGAGCCTCCGCCTGCCCCGGCCGAGCCCCAGGCTCAGCCCAACGAGTCGCCCGATCAGCTCGTGCCGCTGACCGATCTGCCCCCGGCCGTTCCGGCCGAGCCGTCACAGACCGAACCGCCGACCCCGCCGGCGGAGCCCGCGCCGCAATCGCAGCCGGCGTCCCAGCCGACCACCCAGCCATCGGCTGGCGACGTCCAGGCCCAGCTGGAATCGCTCCTCGATGAATCGGCCCCGACCGACGCCCCTGCCACCAGGCCGGCCGATGAGCCCCTGGCCCCGCCGAGCCCGTAACGTATGGCTCGCGACTCTCTGCCCACAAGCGACCTGCCCCTGCTGACCGGCGACCTGCCAGGCCTCGACGGACGCATCAAGCAAAGGCCCGAGGACTTCCGCGTCGAGGAAATCCCGCTCTATCCCATCAGCGGCGAGGGTACGCATTTGTACGTCTGCATGGAAAAATGTGGCCTGCCGACGCCGGCTGCCGTCGAACGAGTCGCGAGGCACATGGGCGTGCGGGCCGATGCGATCGGCCTGGCCGGGCTCAAGGACGCCCAGGCCGTCACCTCGCAACTGCTCAGCCTCGAACATGCCGACACCCAGCGGCTGGCGAGCTTTCGCGACCGGCAGATCCGGCTCAAGGCAGTGGGGTTGCATACCAATAAGCTCAAGCCCGGCCATCTGGCGGGCAACCGGTTTACCATCCGCATCCGCCCGGGCGATTCGCCCCTGCCCGCCAATGCGGAAGACATCGCCGCCGAGACGCTCGCGGTGCTCCAGCAACGGGGCGTACCGAATTATTTTGGTGCCCAGCGATTCGGCCGACGGGGCGATACGGGCGTGCTCGGCCGGGCCCTGCTGCAGGATGATCTTGATGCGTTCGTCGAGATGTTTCTCGGCCGACCTGATCCGACCGACCCGCCGGACGTGCGGGCCGCTCGCGATGCCTTCCAGGTCGGCGCCTTCGACCGGGCGCTGAAGCGTTGGCCGCGGACGTTCAGCGACCAGCGTCGGGCGCTGGCGGCCTACAAAAAGAAGCGCCGCGCTGCCCAGGCCGTCGCCGCCATCGACAAGCGCATGAAGCGGCTGTATGTCTCCGCCTTCCAAAGCCTGATTTTCAATGATGTCCTGGCCCGTCGGGTGGAGACGCTCGACGTGCTCCTGCCGGGCGATATCGCAAAGAAGACCGACACGGGCGGGCTGTTTCCGGTGGAGGATCTCGTCATCGAGCAGCCGCGGTGTGCAGCCGGGCAGATCAGCCCCACCGGCCCGCTGCCGGGGACCCAAACGCTGCTGGCCGAGGGCGAGCCCGGGCAAATCGAGCGCGAGGTGCTCGAAGCGTATGGTGTGACCGACGAGCTGTTCACCCGCGGTGCAGGCCGGACGCGAGGCACGCGGCGGGCGTTGCGATTCCTGCTGGGGGAGGTCTCGGTCTCGATGCAGAACGACCAGGCCGGGCCCTGCCTGGAGGTCTGCTTCTGTGCGCCATCGGGCTGTTACGCGACGGTCGTCATCGAGGAGCTGTTCAACTACCGGCTCGGTGCATAGAGCCCCCGCATCAATCCGAGTCGGGAATCAGGAGCATGGGCAGTTCGCCGCCGGTTTTGATGATGTCGCTGAAGAATTCCTTGGCGCTGTGGGCGAAGTCGCGCGCGGGGGCCTTGGTGATTTTCGGATCGTCCCACGTGCCGACGACATGGAGGCGGGTGATGTTGCTGGCGAGGTTGGCGAAGATTTTCAGGAGGGGGATTTTCTGCAGGTCTGACAGGCTGGCCGTCAGGACGTAGAAGTGTAGCACGCCGCTGGCCAGGTCGATGGTTCCGCCCGGCTCGACGAAGATTGCCGCCAACTCATTGCCCATCTTGCCCGACTGGATATTCACAATGCCGTCGGTGATGCGAAGAATCACGCGGAGGTCGCTTCGGCTGTCGGGCTGGGGGGTCGATTCATGCCTCGCCGTTCGCAGCAGCTCGCCGGCGACGCGTTCTTTCTGGACGTCGGCTTCGTCGAGCATGACGGTGGCCGAAGCGTTGAAATGGTTCCAGCCAAGGTCTTCGCCCTGGATGTCGTTGACGATGGCGAGGACCTGACCGAAGGCGATGTTTTTGTTCGGGTCGATGCTGGCTGCGATGGTCCGCAGGGGCAGCTCGCGGCAGCGGAGGTAGGCGGTGTATCGTTTTGGCTTGCCGGGTTCGAGTTGCATTCGCAGGCCGCCCCACAACAGCCCGCCTTCGCAGCGTGCCTGGACGGCGGGCAGGCGGAGCTGGCCGTTGCGGTAGGTCATGGGTTTGGTTTTCAGGTTGGTCAAGTGCAGCGGGGCTGGGGCGCCGGCCTCCAGGGGGCCCATGGCCAGCAGCGAGCGAAGGTTCCGCACGTCGACGGTGTGGAAGTTGAGTTGGATTTCGGCGTCGGTTTCGATGCGGACATCGGGATCAAAGACGAATCGCAGCGAGCCATTGCCCGACGCCTTGCCCGTCAGGCGGAGTTCGTCGAGCACAGCCAGCGGCGAATAGGGCGGGATGGAAACATCACTCGGCGCGGTATCGGCGTGCATCACAGACAGCTGCATATCGGGCAGGGCGATCTCCTGGAGATCGAGGTAGCTGCTCGGCTCGGACGGGGTCTTGGGGTCGGGCCAGAGCAGGGGCGGATCGAGTCGGCCCTGGTCGAGGTAAGCGGTGACCAGCACTTTGCTGGCGACGATACGTTGCAGTACGGGATGATGGCTGGGCCAGTGGGCAAAGTGCAGGTCGAGGCGTTCGGCGTAGACCCACTGGCGCTGGTGATGATCGCGGAAGGTGACGTGGTGCAACACGATCGGCCCGGACAGGCTGAGCGAGACCTCGCCGATGTCGATCTGTCCCTTCCACAGGTCGCCCAGGGCCCACTCGGCCAGCATGTCGCTGGTCCAGGGCAGCGACGCCCAGCCGGCGGTCAACAGCAAGGCCAGCAGCACCGCGGCAATGACCAGGGCGATCAGGAACCGTCGCCGTCGGCGCGAACGGGGCTTGCTGGCGGGGGATTGGCTTTGCGTTTCGTCGGCGGTAGAATGGTCGGTCATGAAGTGTTGCCTGATTCTCTTGTCGGTGGGGGTTCTGGTCGGTTGCGCACTGCCGCAGCCGGAGAAGGTCGAGTTGTCTTCGGCGGGCGTGAGCCCCGATGCATCGGTGGCGGATCTCGCCGCCGTGCTGAGTCATTGTATCGGTGCGGATGGGTTTGTCGACGTCGAGAAATACGAGACCGTGGCCGATAAACTTGACGCCCAGCTCGAGCGATGGACGGTGACCGGCCCGACGGCCTCGCCGGGGCTGTATCCCACGCCGGCCGACCGGCTTGCCTACTGGTATAACGCCCGGATCGCCTGGTCGATGTACCTTGGTATGCGACGGCACGAGGCCGAGCGCAGCGGGTCGGGCCTCGATGCGATTTCCTTCCCGCTCGATGGGCGGACGATGACGCTCGGCCAGATCGATGGCGAGATCCAGGTCCTGGGCGGGCCGGCGGCGGTGGTCGCGGCGCCGGGCATTTTGCTGTGTCGGGCAGCCCTGCCGAGCGAGCCCTTCACCGGGGCGGATGTCGCCCATCGCATCAACGCGCGGGTGATGGCGTTCATTGACGATGGCCAGCGGTTCGTCGTGGACTACAAGACCCAGCAGGTCAAGTTCCCGCCGGTGGTGTGGCAGTACCGCCAGGAGATTCTGGATCGCTATCGGCAGCGGTATGGCGATATCGAGCCGACGCTGACGACGGCACTGCTGCCGCTGACGGACGGGCAGGCCCACTGGCGGCTGCAGAACGCCATCGGCTATGCGTGCGTGGAAAACACCGGCCATTGCGCCCTGGCGATCAACAAGTGGTAGCGACGCGGCAGGCTTACTTCAGCACGTCGAGGGCCTGGGCGACATCGGGGGCTTTGACGATGGCGGTCGTACTTTCAGAATTCTCCGCGGCGGTGCAGTAGGCGTAGAGGATGTTGACGCCGGCGTCGGCCAGCTTCGCTGCCAGCGAGGCGAACGCGCCGGGCTCGTTGCCGATGGGCAAAACGAGGACGTCGGTTTCCGTCCAGCGGTCGTGGGCCTCGCGGAGGGTGGCCCGGGCGCGGTCGGCGTCGTCGCAGACGATCCGCAGCACGCCGTGCTCGCCGGAGTCGGACAGGCTCAGGGCGTAGAGGTTCACGCCCGCAGCTGAGAGGGCCTCGGTAACCGTGCCCAGCACGCCGGGCTTGTTGATGAGGAAGATGCTGAATTGCGTGTCGATATGCATGGGAATCCTTTCGGGGCTAGCCTCGCTTGGTCCAGAAGGGGCCCTTGGGTTTCTTGGGGCGGTTGTCGCGGTCGGCCTTACCGGGGGCACGGACGATGACCTCGGCGGCGTCTTCGGCCTCCTGTTTTTCGCGGATGTGCTTGCGGATGACGTGCGACTCGATCGCGCCGACGAAGGTGGAGGTCATGATGTAGAGGTTCAGGCCGCTGGGCATGTTGTAGAAGAACAGCAGCATCATGCCGGGCATCATGTAGCGCATCATCTTCTGCTGCTGTTCCTGCTCGGGGCTGATGTTGGCCGAGCCGGACATCGAGGGGTTCATCTTCGCCTGGAAGTACATCGCCACGGCCAGGAGGATCGGCAGGAGGTTAAAGGAGTGGCCGATGAGCATGACATCCGGCTGCCAGGAGATGAGTTGGTCGGGGCTGGCCAGGTCGGTGATCCAGACCGGCAGGAACGCGGCGTGACGCAGGGTGACCTGCGAACGCAGCCCGGAGAACAGGGCGACCCAGATGGGCATCTGCAGGAGCATGGGCAGACAGCCGAGCATGCCGCTCATCGGGTTGCCGTGCTCCTTGTAGAGCTTCATCATCTCGGCGTTGAGGGCCTGCTTGTCGTTGGCGTACTTTTCCTTGAGCTTGTCCATCTGCGGCTTGAGGGCGGCCATCTGCTTTTGCATTTTGGCCATGCTGACCTGGCTGTACTTGGCCAGCGGGTGCAGCAGCACGCGGACGATCATCACCAGCAGGATGATCGCCAGGCCGAAGTTGCCGAAGAACAGGTGTCTCGCGAAGAAGTCCAGCATCCACATCAGCCCCTTGCGGAGCCAGTCGATCCAACTGGCTGGGCAGACGCAGCTGCGCGTTTCGATCGTGTCGACGTAGCGGAGCTTGTCGTACAGCGGTGTCTCGCGGAAGAGCTTCTCGCTCTTGGGTCCGGCGAAGAGGTTGATCGTCAGCTCCGCCGAGGTGGGCTCGGCCGGGCTGGCTGGGGGCAGGGCAATGCTGTCCCAGACGAAGCTGGGCATCCAGAGCCGGCCTCCGCCGGGGCTTTTCGGCAGGGGTTTGTTTGACCAGATGGGCGTCATGCGGTAGTGCAGCGAGTAGGCGGCCGCGGCCAGCAGTTCGGGGTCCTTCGGCTGGACGTAGAGCATCGAGCCGAAGTATTTGTTGACCAGGCCGTTCCAGACGACCGGCTGGTCGGCTGCGTCGGAGCTGCCCATGTCGATGGGCTGATCGAGTGTGACTTTGTCGGCTTCGGGGCTGGTCCGCTGGACGGCGACGAGTTGGCCCTCATCCATCACGCCCGTTACGGCCAGGCGGGAGTCCTGCTGGTAGTTCTCAATCGGTACGCCGATCGGGCCGAGCTGTTCGACGGTGGCGCGGAGCTTCAGCGAGGAATGGTTGATGACGGCCAGGCGGACGTCGATGCTGTAATCGTCCTTGCGGACGGTGTAGGTCTTGGCGAGGGTCAGGACGTGCTTGGGCTCTTCGGTGTCGGTGGGGTTCTCGTCGCGGTAGACGCGCAGCTCGTAGCGGGCCGTCTGCGTGGTGTCGGTCTCGGCCTGGTCCGCCAGCTGCCAGGTGCGCTGCGATACGTCGCGGGCGTCGACGACGGGTTCGTCCTGGCCATCGACCCAGACAGTCAGCCGGCGGGTCGCCATCGGGGCCAGGTCGGCCCGGGCGAGACCCTCGCGCGACAGGAGCTGGTAGTGGCCCTTGTACGTGGAGGGGTCTTTCCTTCGGAGGGCTTGGTACTCCTCGGGGTTATCCTTGTAGGCCATCTTGTCGGCGACGGTTTCGAAGTACTCGCTGAGGCGGAGGCTCTCGATGGCACCGCCGTGGCCGGTGAGGTCCAGGCGGAACTTGTAGGGCCCGGAAAAGCCAATGACCTCGGGTGTTGCTTCCAGGCTGCCGAGGACGGGGCTGGACTCCGGTCCGCGCCAGATGAGCCAGCGGGCTTGGTCACTCGGCTGGGCGGGGGCTGCGGGCGGGGCCGGCTGTGTGGCAGTTACGGCCATTGCGCCCGGCTGCGATGCGCTGGGCGGGCTGGCCGGTTGCGAGGCAGAGGCCGGCTGGGTTGTTGCTGCCGGCTGGGTCTCGGATGCGTCCTGCTGGGGGGTGTTGTTGCTCTGGGCCCAGAAGAGCATCATGGCTACGCCCAGGCCCATGACGGTCAGAAAAATGAGGAAACGTCGCTTATCCAAAATAGCTCCTGTCGGGGTTGCGTTCAGCGGCCTTCGCGAAGACGAGTGCCGAGATAGTCATCCAGTTCGGTGTTGGCCAGAATCTGCGAGACGATGGCTTCGAAGTCATACTCCACGCGGACGAACTCGATCTGCCCCGGCGAGACGGCTACGTAGCAGGCGCGGGGGTCGCGGTCGCGCGGCTGGCCGACCGAGCCGACGTTGACGATCGCCTTGTCGCGCCCGAACTCGTATGTGCCGCCGAGGTCCTCCGGCGAGAGAAACTCCATCGAGGGGGTGAACACGCCGGGTACGTGGGTATGGCCAACGAAGCAGAGGTGCTCGATCTCTTTGAACGAGGCGTTGATCCGCTCGGTGTTGTTGTAGATGTCGTCGGGGAAAAGATACTCGTTGACCGGGCGGCGGGGGCTGCCGTGGGCGAGCATGATCTCGCGGGCGCCGTAGAGTTCGCCGGTCAGGCGGTGGCGGACGGGGCGCGAGCCGAGGAAGTCCCATCGGCGGGAGGTGGCTTCGGCGTCGCCGTCGGTTTCGATGGTCTTGCGCGTCCAGAAGACGGCGGCTTCGGCGCCGAGATTGAACCGGGCCGGCTCGTAGAGCACCGCGTTGTCGTGGTTGCCCATGATGGTCGCTTCGCAGGACTGCTGGACGAGGTCCAGGCAGGGGCCCGGGTGCGGGCCGTAGCCGACGACATCGCCGAGGCAGACGATGCGCGAAATGCCGCGCTGCTCGATGTCGTCGAGCACGCTGGTCAGGGCTTCGCCGTTGGAATGGATATCGCTGATGACAGCCAGCATGGTCAGCCTCGCGTTGGGGTGGGGTCAGGATCGTTCATGCTACGATTCGCCCGGTCGGAAGTCAATCGCCGCGCCGCGGCCGGCGGCGGTTCAGACCGGTTCGGCCGGGCTGTCGATATCGGCGCAGATGGTCTCCGTGCCGGGTCGGTAGAGGCCGGCGGCGGTCTGGGACATGGCGGCCAGGCGGGCGGTGTCGTCGAGCAGTTCGGAGGCCTGGGTGATGGCCTCGGTGCGGGTTTGCGTGACGATGGCAGTACCGGCCTGGGCGAGGGTGGAGGCGTTGAGGGCCTCCTGGCCGGGCACGGGGCGGAGGAAGATGGCCGGTAAGTCCTTGGCGAGACACTCCGCCGAGGTCATGCCGCCAGCCTTGGTGAGCATCAGTTCGGCCAGCTCCGCCAGCTCGGGCAGCCGGTCGGTAAAGCTCACGGGCACGACGCAGCCGGTGGCGGCTTCGTCGAGGCGGGCCAGTTGGCCGAGGAGTTTTTTGTTCCGTCCGGCCAGGACGACCACGCAGAGGTCGCCCCGGCGGGCCAACCCATGGGCGATCGGGACGACGGGTCCGCAGACAAATTCCGTACCGCCCGACAGCAGGACGATGCGGCGGTCGGGCGGAAGGTTCCATGCAGTGCGCAGCTCGGCGGGGCTGGCCAGCGGGGCGGTCCACTTGGGGGCGATGGGCATGCCGCTGACGGTGATCTGTTCGTCCGGGACGGCCCAGCGGGAGATGACCTCCCGGCCGACGGGTTGGGCGGTGTAGTAGCGTTCGATGTGTCGGGCGTACCACCAGCGATGCGGGACGATGTCGGTGACGACGACGCGCTGGCGGCAGGCGATCTGCCCGCGGTCGATCAGGCGGGCGATGTAGGGCGGGGCCAGGAAGTGCGTGTGCAGGACGAGGTCGGGCTGGTGGTCTCTGACGAAGCGGCCGAGTCGGCCGAGCCAGAGGCGTTCCCAGGCGAGCTTGCGGCGTTCGCTGAGGGTCCGGCCGGGGCCTGTGGGGCGGTCGGTCAGGCGGTAGCCCAGGCCGTACAGGCGGGGGAACTTCGTCACGGCCAGCTCATAGCCCCCGGCGTACCACCGGCGGAACGGGCGCGGGACGTAGTCCAGCACGTCGATGCGGGTGACGTCGAGGTCGGGTCGCTCGGCGGTGAGGTAGGCTTGCAGGGCGCGGGCGGCCTGGTTGTGGCCCGCCCCGACCGACGCGCCGATCAGCAGGACGCGCTGGGGATTACTCATCGGTGGTGTTCTCCCGGGTGGGGGCGGCCGCTTTGAGCCGGGCCAGGTGCTCGGCGGCCCGTTGCTGCCAGGGGCTGGGCGGAGCGGCGACGACGATGCGGAAGTATTCTTCGGGGGGTTTGAGGTCCCAGCGGACGAAGGGGGCGCTGGCGGCGTGCAGCCAGAGTCGGCCGAGTTCGTAGTTGGCTTCGATGGCGGCGTCGGGGTCCTGGCGGTGCTGGGCGGCGATGGTTTTCAGGGCGGCGACGCGGTCGTAGAGGTTGGGGTTGGCCCGGGCCAGGGCGATCTGGATATTGCCCGCGATGGAGGTGTTTTTGTAGGCGTCGTCCTCGGCGAGCAGCCGGAGTTTGCGGATGGCGTCGGGGTCGGCCGGGTGCAGCGCGATCAGCCTGGCCAGGCCCTGGGCGACGATGGGGTTCTCGCTGGCGCGATTGACTTCGATGCGCCACAGAAGCGTGTCGGCCTCGAAGAGCGAGCGGGTATAGGCGGATTGTTCCGGGCGATCGGGCAGGGGGGCGACGATTTCTCCGCCGACCGGGCTGTAGGATTCGTCGAGATCGCGACGGGCGATTTCGGCCAGGTGCTGGCGGGCCTGGGTGAGCTGTTCGACCGCGGCGGCGAGCTGGCTTTGGGCGGCGGGGGGTTCGAGCTCGCCGGCTCGGACCAGGGCGAGCTGGCCGAGATGCAGCGCAGCCAGGGCGGCCTGGTCACTCTTGGGGTATTGCTCCAGCAGCTGAGCCCAGATGGCTCGGCTTTCCGGCTGGGGTTGTGAGACGGCGTAGGCGATGACGGGGGAGTCCAGCTCGGCGAGGTTCAGGCGGACGGACTGGGCCTGGGCGGCGATCCAGGCGACCGAGGGGGCCCGGCGGCTTTGGGGCCAGGTGGCGAGGAACGATTCGCAGCGTTTCAGTAGTTCGGTTCGCCGGCGGTGCAGATCGTCGCGCAGCCGGGTCAGGTCGCGATTGAGGCCGGGCTCGCCCGGGGTGGGTTGTGGGGTGGCTCTTCGCGGCCTGGGTGCGAAGAGCACCTCCCCGCCGGTGAGGTCTTCGACGAGCAGGGCGTAGTGCAGCTCGGCCGGTCCGATGTGGGCGAAAAACGCCCAGCCCGCCAGGGCCAGGCCCAGCAGCCAGCTCGGCCAGATCACGCCGGGCTGGAACTTCACCAGCCGGGCCAGCACGATCACCAGCGAGGCGCTGATGGCGAAGAAAACCACCGCCAGAAGGAAGGGCCCGGGCAGAATCCAGCGTTGCAGGGGCAGCAGCAGGGAGGTATCGAGACTGGCCTGCGTGAGCAGGTAGAGGTAGACCAGCACCGGGACAATGCCCAGCAGGATCGCCAGCAGCGGGTACTTGCGGCGGAGCTGCATGCGGGCTGAGAGGATACAACCGGCCGCCAGGGCCAGGCCCAGAAACGGCGCCCGCCCGACCAGCGCGACGATAATCACGAAGGCCATCGACAGCAGCAACTGGTACATCACGGCCGTGGCCAGCGGTACGGTAATCAGCACCGACAGCAGCCCGGCGACGACGAAGATCATCCACGGCTGATGAAAAATGCTCAGCGGGCGAAGCAGGATCGACCCCAGCGGGCGGGTGAGGTCTTCCCGCAGGCTGGAGATGCCTGGGTCGAACCACTGGCCCGTCTGCAGGTACTGCCAGAACAAGCACGCCGCCAGGTAGGCCAGCAGGTTCAACGTCACGAACAGCACCCACTGCCTTCGCCGGCGGGGGCGAAGCAGCGGCGGCGAGTAGCCGGTCAACGATGATTCCGATGGGGCGGGTGTGGTCATGGGGCGGGGTGGCGGACCTGTGGCGGTCCGGCCGATAGTGTACCACAGCGGCTCGGTCAGGCCAACGCACCGCTGGGTCCGGCCGGTGCTCGACAGGGCTTGGCCCGGCTGCTATGCTCCAGTTGACTTGCAAGGAGATCGCATGGTACGACGCAAAGCATTGATCACTGGAATTACCGGGCAGGACGGCAGCTACCTGGCCGAGCTGCTGCTGAGCAAGGGGTATGAAGTCCATGGGCTGGTGCGGCGGTCGAGTACGTTCGGTACCGAGCGCATCGACCACCTCTATCGCGACCCGCACGAGGCGGAGAAGTTCTTCCTGCACTACGGCGATCTGACCGACGGGGCGGGCCTGCGACGGGTGCTCAGCCACTGCGAGCCCGACGAGGTCTACAACCTCGGCGCCCAGTCGCACGTCCGCGTGAGTTTCGACCAGCCGGTCTACACCGCCCAGGCCGACGCCATCGGCACGCTGCGGCTGCTGGAAGCCATCCGCGACCTCAACCCGACGATCCGGTTCTACCAGGCCTCCAGCAGCGAGATGTTCGGCAAGGTCGTCGAGACGCCGCAGACCGAAAAAACACCCTTCTACCCCCGCAGCCCCTACGCTTGTGCGAAGGTCTTTGGCCACTGGCAGACCGTCAACTACCGCGAAGCCTACGATCTGTTCGCCTGCTGCGGCATTTTGTTCAACCACGAAAGCCCCCGCCGCGGCGAGACGTTCGTCACCCGCAAGATCACCCGGGCGGCTACGCGCATCAAGGTCGGCCTGCAGGAGAAGCTCTTCCTGGGCAATCTCGATGCCAAACGCGACTGGGGCTTTGCGGGCGATTACGTCGAGGCGATGTGGCTGATGCTCCAGCAGGATGAGCCCGACGATTACGTCGTAGCCACGGGCAAGACCTATTCCGTGCGGGAATTCCTGGAGGTCGTCTTCGGGCTGCTTGATCTGGACTGGGAGAAGTATGTCGAGATCGATCCACGGTATTTCCGACCGGCCGAGGTCGACCTGCTGCTTGGCGATGCGTCCAAGGCGTGCAGCCAGCTCGGCTGGGAGCCTAAGGTCGACCTGCAAGGGCTCGCCGAGATGATGGTCAACAGCGACGCCGAACTGGCCAGCGATGAGCTGGCCGTCGCGCAAAGTCGCCAGGCGTCTGGCGGGTAACCAGTCCGGCTGGGAGGGGGTGTCCTGCGTTGCGCGTGTGCCACCGCTTGACCCGGGCCAGGCAGAACTTGTATTATCAGTACGTTAAGTGTTTCGCAGATGTGGATTGGCAATACGCCCCTGCCGGAGGGTCTGGGCGCTGTGCGGTACGGTAAGAGAGGCACGCCACGCGACGATGATCAATTCCTACTGCCGAATCTGCGGGCTGTATATCACCGTGCCGGATGATTTTGCCGGCGGGCTCGGCTCGTGCCCGCGCTGTCAGACCCGCCTGCGGATTCCGCGCAAGCCCCCTGAAGATACCCCGGGATTCAAAAAGGGCATGAGGCTGATCGCCGAACCCACCCAGGCCTGCCGGGTCACCCTGCCGGCGATCGTCACCCCCGGCCTGGGGCCCTCCAAGCGGTACACCTGCACCAAGTGCGGCGAGCAATTCGAAAGCCTCCAGGGCTCCGCCTGTCCGGCCGGGCAGTGTCCGAACTGCAAACACGTCAACGAGCCGGTCGTCAATGGCGTGTCGTTTCCCCGGCCTCCCAACGAGTCGGCCTCGCGGAACCCGACTCAAACGCCCAGCGAGGGAGAACTCGCGGCGGCCTCTGCGGCGGTCCGGGCCGAGCCGGCTGAGCAAGAACCGCCGACTCCCCCAATTCCCGCCGAGCCGACCCCGCCCGAGCCGAGCGGGCAACCGGCCCCCGCCGAGGCCTGCGAGCCTGACGACGAGTGGACCAGCGAAGAAGGATACCTCCTGGCCAAGCCGGCCCGGAATCAGGTACCCGACGAGACTGTACTGCAGGGCATGGCGATCGACGGCGAGATGACCGTGGAGGAACACCTCGACGCCCGCAGCGAACTGCTCGGCGCAGAGCAGGACACGCCGGAAACGCTCGAGGCCGGGGATTCAGCTGGTGGCAAGCAGTGGCATTACCTGCAGAAGGACGAGCAGTGCGGGCCGGTCAGCGCCGGACAGATAGGCCGTCTCCTCTCGGCCGGGAAAATCAACCTCTCGACGCTGGTCTGGTCTGAGGGCATGGACGGGTGGGTTCCGCTGGAGACTGTCGAGGAACTTACCGCCCAGCCGAAGGATGCTGCCGACTGGGCTGAACAGGCCCCGCCCGAGCAGCCCCCCCGGCGAAAGTCCCGCCGGGCCCGGCGGACCATGGCCGCCTTGGCCCAGTCGCTGCTGTGGATGGGCATTGCGTCGGCCTGTGTGCTGCTGATGGTCTACCTGCTGCGGGATAACATTCTACTGCTCGGCGGCGGAGCGTACGCGATGACCTCGGCAGGCCTGGCCGCTGCGGTACTCGCCGCCATCGCCTACGGGCTGGCGGGGATCCTCCCGAAGCGAGAGCAGTTCCGTGCAGCACCGGGCGGTGTGCGCAGCCAGGCGATGCTGGGCATGGGGGTGCTCGCGGCGGTTTTTATCGTGGCGGTAACGCTGGCGTGTGTCGTTCGGCCTCGGGCACAGGAGTTTCCCACGGAGCGCTATCTTGCCGATGCCCGCCGGGCCTATCAGGTGATTCTTGCCGGGCAGAGCGATCAGATGTATCGCGTGATCGATTGGCATCATGTCAAGCTCAACGGGCAGGACCTCGGCAGCGCGTACACCAAAGCCAAGAGCGTCGAGGAGAAGGACGAGATTGCCGAGGCGTTCCTTTCCAGTGTCCGGCCGGTGCTTCAGGAGATGTCCCCGCGGGCCACCACCGGCCCGGCCGATGCACCGCTGCAATGGCGCGTTGCCAAGCACAAGCTCTCGATGACGACGGTCGAGTTGTTGAATCCGGCGACGGGGCGGGCGGTGGCCTTCGAGATGCAGGCGGGCATGGTGGTGGGGGTTCGCTATGCCGTCGAAGAATCGGCTCCGACGACTGGCCCGGCCGAGGATTGAATCCTACGCTTCCTGCGTATGGGACCGCGCCCGACCAGCATGCACTCGGCCTCGATGCAGGGAATCACCGCCCAGTGGACCCGCCTGAAGGTCACAGCGGAGAATATCGCCCAGTCGCAGACTACGCGCACAGCCTCGACCGGGCCGTACCGCGCAAAGCAGGTCACCTTCGAGGCCGGGCCCGATGCTGCGCCCGGCGTGCGGGCTGTCGTGGCCGAGTCGCCCGCGCCGACGCGGCAGGAGTTCCGCCCCGAGCATCCCCATGCCGACCAGGCCGGCTGGGTCGAGATGCCCAACGTCGACCTGCCCGCCGCCCAGATAGGCCTGCTCTTCACCCGCCAGGCCTTCACGGCCAACGTGCTGGCCCTGGGCAAGGCTATGGACATGCAGGGCGAGGTCGTCGATCTGCTGCGGTGAGGGGGCGTCGTGCGGCGAGCGGCTGGGTGAGCTGGCGGGATTGGAACCCCGCCAGCCGGGGTTCGCGCCAGCCGGGGCGTAGGCTGTTGCGACACGCGGCCGGGCGGGGTGTCACTGGCCCGGTGCGTCGCGAGATTCGTCGAGGATATCCGCAGCGGAGACCGGCGCGGGGTAGACCGCCTTGCCCTTGCCGATGCGGATCGCGCCGGTCGGGCAGAAGCAGGGGCAGCGCTGGCAGGCGATACATTCCGTGCCGAAGACCGGCAACCCTTCCGGGCGGGTGATGTTGTGGACCGGGCAGAGCCTCTCGCACAACCCGCAGCGGGTGCATTTGGACTCGTCCACGCTGAGGCGGTTCATCCGCCGGACCAGCCACCAGCAACTGCGCCATCGGCCCGACGCGCAGAGAATCGACTGCATCACACTCGGTGGCCGCCACGTCGCCGAGCCGGCCAGCAGCTCCCGTGCGAAGTCGCGCGCCTTGTCCTGCCCGGCGGCGATAGTGCGGCGGTTCTTTTCCGCGTTGAGGTCTTTCATCAGGAAGTTGCTGGGCATGACGATTTCCCGCGCGCCCAGCGGCGTGAAGCCGCGCTCCGCAAAGGCCTTTCGCATCGGCCCGAGGATGCCGCCGGACGCTTTGGCCATCGTGTCGACCAGAAACGCATCCGTGCCCTCCACGGCCGGTAGAGCTTCTACGAAGTTCCACACCGGCGGGTAGGTTGTCTGGCAGGCCACCGTGCAGGCCAGCCCCAGCGTCCGGGTCGGGTCGATGGCGGTGGGGTCGGCGTCGTCCAGCCGGCGGAGCGTGCAGTCCACGCCGGCGGCGAGGAATTCATCGCGCATGGCCCGGGCGACCAGCAGCGTATTGCCCGTGCCGGAAAACCAGTACAGATCGATAGGGTTCATGTTCACCTCCGGGGGGAGGGTAACACAAATCACGCCTAACGAACAGGCAAGACTGCGATCTCTCGGTGACTATTCGATCGTCAGGTCGATGGCCTGGTGGTCAAAATCCTTCTCGCCGCGCACGGTGAGGATCAGCCGATAGTTGCCGGCCGGCAGCCCGGGCAGGTTCGTGTGCATCTGGCGATCGGGCGTGATGTGCGTGAAGCGGTTGAGGCGGATGTCCTTGTCTGGCCCGAGGGTGGAGGTGCCCGTGTACTGCCAGACATCTTCGCGGACGACGGCCTGGCCGTTCTGCGGGTGAATCGCGATAGCGGACTGGTTGATCGGCCCGAGGACGTCGGTATTGGCGGTGAAGTGCAGCGTCGGGGCGGCCGTGGCCGGTGCGGCGGTCCAGATCTGCTCGCCGCCAACGACGGGGCCGGGCTGGGTGGCCTTGCCGTTGATGCGGACGGTGAGGTTATGGCCCTGGTTGGTCGGCGCGGCCGATTGTTTCGGGGCAGTCTTGCTCGTGGTCGACGGGCCGTCGGAGGCATCGTCGTCCTGGCCGGGCCAGTTCATCTCACAGCCGAGGGACGTAAGAACCAGGCAGGACAGCAACAGAATCGTAAGCAGATGCACATGTTTCATGGTGGAATCCTCAATTGGGGAGTTCGTGGACAGACGTTGATATATGTCGGCCTGCGGCGGGCGGTCTCCCTAGAAAAATTGTACGCACCGGCGCCGACGCAGCCGACCCGCGCTATACATTTCACACCAGATCGGCTACACTCCGCCGAACAAGGAGCATGACCATGGAAAGCAAAATACGCGGCCTGGTGTATGTCGTTGGCGATCACATCGACACCGACCAGATCATCCCGGCGGAGTTTCTCAGCTACAACCCCGCCGACGAAACCGAGCGGAAGTACTTCGGCCGCTACGCCATGAGCGGGCTGCCGGGCGATCAGGCGGGCCTGCCGGAAGGCAACACGCCCTTTACCCCCGAGGGTGAGTTCAAGAGCCCCTACGCCGTCGTCATCGGCGGGGGGAACTTCGGCTGCGGATCGAGCCGCGAGCACGCGCCGCTGGCCATCGCCGAAGCCGGCTGTGGCTGCATCATCGCCGAGAGCTACGCCCGCATTTTCTACCGCAACTGCGTCAACGGCGGGTACTGCGCCCCGCTGGTCAGCCAGCAGCGACTTGTCGAGACGTTCGCCACCGGCGAGGAGGTCGAGGTCGACCTTGACGCGTCGGTGATCCGCCAGGTCGCCACGGGCAAGGAATTCGCCCTCGATCCGCTCGGCGACGCCGCGGAGATCATCGCCGCGGGGGGCATCTTCCCCTACGCGCGGCAGGAAGGCATGATCGGGTCGTGAGGCTCGAGGGGCTGGCTTTGCGAGACACGCCGGCCGGTGCGATCCTGCCGGTAAAGGTCGTGCCCGGTGCGTCGCGCGATCGTATTGCAGGGCTGCTTGGCGATGAGCTGAAGGTGACCACCGCAGCCGCGGCCGAGAAGGGGCGGGCCAATCAGGCCGTCGCAAAGATTCTGGCCCGAGCCATCGGGGTTCCCGCCTCGGCCGTCGAGCTGGTCTCCGCGCCGGCCAACCCGCACAAGGAGTTCCGCATCGCGGGGGTCAACGCCTCTGCCCTGCGTGCCCGACTCAGCGAGGCTGGCTCGTAGTCGGCTGCGTTTGCGGCGGGTAGGCCACGCGCCGGTACAGGTCCACCTGGCGGAGATCCTTGCGGGTTCTCTTTCGCCACGAGGAGTCAAAGACAAAGCCACACCGCAGCAAGGCCGATTCGATGTCCTCTTCGCCGGGCGTGCGCTCCAGCAGGATCGCATCGAAAGGCTCCCTGCCCTCTGGGGCGAGGCGTCGAGCCAGTTCTTCCTGCATCCAATCCGCCGGCTGGGTCCGGGCCTGTCGCTGCAACTGCTCCCAGAACAGCGTCGAACGCAATATGTCCGGCGATTCAGTATAAAAGCTCAGGTAGGTGCGGTTGGTGAGGATGGGTACGTCCGGGCCGAGTTGTTTGCGGGCCCATTGGCTGGCATCGCGGTAGAAGACGTCGTTGGGGTTCATCGGCCGAAGCGTGTGAATCAGCATCGCCACGGCGATGGCCAGGCCCATCACCGGCAGCAGCAGTACGGTCCAGCCGGCCGGGCGGCGGATGCGATGGGCGGCGACCGCGATCAGCCGGGCCAGGCACACCAGGGCTGCCCCGGCAAAGCCGGCCATCACCCCAGCCGGCAGAATGAGGTAGCGATGCGACATGGCCCCGACCTGGAGATACCGCATCACCAGCGGCGGAACGACAACGACCCAGACGATTCCGATCAGCAGGATTGCCTCCCCTGCCGGCTTGGCCAGAAGCGGCGCCAGCGGACGAAACTGCCGGAGGTAGCCCATCACCCACAGCAGCAGGTACGCAACCGCCAGCCCACCCAGCACCGGGTGGATCATCTCGAACCATTGCGAAATGAGCTTCACCGCTGCCGGCGATTCGATGGGGTAGAGCAACTCGGCCAGAACAGCCGGTGTCCCCGAGCCCAACGCAAATTGACTCCACGCGAGCTTTTTCGTCAGCCCGCCGATGGCCAGGCAGTACGGCAGCATGACCAGCCCGGCCGAGAGCCCCGCCGCGGCCAGCGACGCCAGAGCAATCCAGCCGCCACGGCGTTTCCATACAACCAAGGCCACCCAGAACAGCCCCGCGATCAGACCCACGGCCAGGCCCTCGGGGCGAACCCAGTAGGCCGCCCCCGTCAGCAGACCCGCCGCGATCGCCCAGCCCATCGCCGCCCAGGAGCGTTCCGCAATGCGCCGCCCCGCCAGCAAGACCATGCACACCGCCGTCATCATCAGGGCAAAGGTCATCGCGTCGCTGAGTCCATCTCCGCCCAGGCCCGCAAACTTTCGGCCCAGCCCCAGAAGCATCGCCGACCAGAACGCAATCGTCGCATCGCCGAAGCACAGCCAGACGAACCACCACACCGCCATCACACCAGCCAGGCCCGCATTGAGCGAAACGCCCCGCGCGGCGGCAATCCAGGCGTCGAGCCCCTCACCGCGCACGGCCTTGCGAGCCAGGACAATCACCATCGGATACCCCGGGTGGAGATACCACTGCTGAATGTTCGCAAACCCTTCGCGGTCAAGCTCCCGTGCCCTGGCGATGAACATCGTGCCGTCCTTGGCGATGACGGGCGAGTTCCTCGCCAGCCACACCCGCGCCATCGCCTGCACCGCCAGAAGTAGCAGCAGCGAGAGCAGCACCGTGCGCCCGGTCTCAGCCCGGCCGGTTCGAGTTGCCGAATCCAGTAGCATCCGCGCATTGTACCCGCTGGCCCGCCCTGGCGAAACTCCTTGACCGCCCCGCCCCGGCCCGGTACACTGCATCGATTCCCGGCCGCGTGGGCAAACCCCGGCCGGTATCGGAGCGTGGCGCAGCTTGGATAGCGTGCTTGACTGGGGGTCAAGAGGTCGCGGGTTCAAATCCCGCCGCTCCGATTGGATCAAAAGAAAGCCCGCCCTTGTGGCGGGTTTTCTTTTGCCCGAACGAAGTGAGGGTTGAACCCGCGGCCGTGGACTGCGCAGCAGGACACAGGTCGCAGAGTTCACGCGGAGCGCAGCGACGCGCCGCGAAGCGAAATCCCGCCGCTCCGACATGAAAAAGGGCTCATCCGAAAGGATGGGCTTTTTTTATGGCGGGGATTGCGAAGCAATCCTGATGCGAGCGAAGCGAAGCAGCATAGCGAGGGATTCCACGAAGCGCCGTGTAGTGCAATCCCGCCGCTCCGATTTTTCGCCCTGCGGGCGAAAAATAGAGCAGGTGAGCAGTAGACAGTAGAGCAGGAGAAAGAGGCAAGCCGTCCTTCCCGCCAAGGTGCGACGGGTGGCAACGCCGCTCACCTGCGGTCTCCTGCTCGCCTGTTCTACTTTCTTCTTCAGGGCGTTTTGCATGGCGTTCATGTTCGAGAACCTGCAGGTTTACCAGAAAGCCGTCGACTTCGCCGATCAGGTCGCCGGCTTGACGGAGCAGTTTCCGAGGGACTACTACTTCCTCGTCGACCAACTGAATCGCGCGGCGATGTCGATCGCGACGAATCTCGCCGAAGGCAACGGCCGATTCACCAAACCGGACCGAAAGAACTTTTTCACGATCGCTCACCACGGCCAGAGTTTTACGGACGGCGAGCCAGCGGCGTCAGGAGAGAAGTCGGCCGACCTGGTAGACGATCACGGTGAGGATCCAGGCCAGCACCGTCAGCCCGGCGAGCTGGAACAGTGCCCACCGCCAGGAGTTGCTCTCGCGGCGGGTCATGGCGATGGTGGCCATGCAAGGGGCGCTGATCAGGCAGAAGAGCATGATGCAGAAGCCCTGAAGCGGTGTGTAATTCGCCTGGAGCTTGTCCCGCAGGGGTTTGGGTTCCTCGTCGACGGGCTCGCCGAGGGAGTAGATAATGCCCATCTGCACGACGAAGACTTCCTTGGCGGCGAAGGCGCCGACCATGGCGGTGGAGACTTTCCAGTCGAACCCGGCCGGTCGGAGTGCGGGCTCGATAGCCCGGCCGACGCGGCCCATCAGGGAGGCTTGCAGTTCGGCGCGGGCCTGGTCGTGATCGACGGCGGCGAGCTGCGCTGCGCGGGCGTCGTCAGGCAGGTGGGTTTGGTTTTCGATGGCGGTGCGTTGCTGGGCGAAGGCGTCGAGCTGGGTCTGGTCGGGGCGGGGCCATTGCTGCATCGCCCAGAGGAGAATGGATATGCCAAGGATGACCGTGCCGGCCTTTTTGAGGTACGCCCCGCCGCGGTTCCACATGTGCAGGCCCACGCTTTTGATCGTGGGCATGCGGTAGGGGGGCAGTTCCATGACGAACGGCGGGGTCTCGCCGCGGAGGATGGTGGCCTTGAGCAGCTTGGCGCAGAGGATCGCCAGGACAATGCCGATCAGGTAGATCGTCCAGAGCATCGGCGCGTGCCACGCCTGCGGGAAGAAGGCCGGTATCAGCAGGGCGTAAATCGGCAGCCGGGCCCCGCAGCTCATCAGCGGCACGACGAGCATGGTCACCAGGCGGTCGCGGCGGTGCTCGAGGGTGCGGGTGGCCATGATGGCCGGTACGCTGCAGCCGAAGCCGATGAGCATGGGCACGAAGCTCTTGCCGTGCAGGCCGATCTTGTGCATGAGCTTGTCCATGAGGAACGCCGCCCGGGCCATGTAGCCGCTGTCTTCGAGCACGGCGATGGCCAGGAACAGCAGCAGGATGTTCGGCAGGAAGACCATCACGCCGCCGACGCCGCCGATGATGCCATCGACGACCAGGCTGCGGAGGGGGCTTTGCGAGCCGGCGGGCCAGAGGCTGCTGAGCGCCTGGCCGAGCCACTCGAAGCCGCCCTCGATCCAGCCCATCATCGGGTCGCCGAGGGTGAAGGTCAGCAGGAAGACCGCGTACATCAGGCCGAGGAAAATCGGCAGCCCGAGGATGCGGTTGGTCACGACGGCGTCGATGTGGTCGGAGAGGTTGTGTCGGCTTTCGACGGTGCTTCGGACGGCCTCCTGGCAGGCGCCGGAGATGAAGCCATACCGGTGATCGGCGAGGAGGGCTTCGGGGCTGTCGCCGAGGATCGACTCGAGCCGCGTAGCGGCGCGGTCGGCGGCGTCGATGAGTTCGTCGTTGGCGAAATGGTTGCGGACCTCGGTATCGCCTTCGAGAAGTTTGATTGCCAGCCAGCGTATCGGCACGGTTTGGAGGTCGATGTTGGCCTGGGCGATCTGTTCTTCGAGGCGTGCGATTTCGGCTTCGATCTCCGGGCCGTAGTCGATGTGTCGCGGCGGGGCGGGATCGGTTTCGTTGGCGCGTTGCACGGCCGCGTCGAGCAGTTCGGCCTTGCCCGTGCCCTTGTGGCCGACGGTGGGGATGATCGGCACGGCCAGGAGGTTGCTCAGCAGGTCGAGGTCAAACTCCAGCCCGCGCTGCCGGGCCACGTCGGCCATGTTCAGCGCCAGGACCAGCGGCACGCCGAGTTCCATGATCTGCACAGCCAGATAGAGGTTCCGCTCGATATTGCCCGCATCGAGGATGTCGATGACGACGTCGGGCGTTTCGTGGATGAGGAAGTTGCGGGCGACGAGTTCCTCGGCCGAGTAGGCCGTCAGGCTGTACGTGCCCGGCAGGTCGACGACGTGGAGTCTGGTCTGGCCGTGGCGGCAGGTGCCGTGCTTCTTCTCGACCGTCACGCCGGGGTAGTTGCCCACGTGCTGCCGGCCGCCGGTCAGGGCGTTGAAGATCGTCGTCTTGCCGCAATTCGGATTGCCCGCCAGGGCGATGGTCCGTTGCGAATCGGCCGGCCGGGCCGGGTCGGGGCTTGGGGGTGAGGGCGACATGGACTGGCGATTTCTTTCGGGTCGTCGAGGGGCGTTGCGGGGGGCTAGACTTCGCGGACCATGATCTGCGAGGCCATGCCGTAGCCAATCATGACCCGGCTGCCGAGTACGCGGAGGACCACCGGCCCGCCGTTGTCGGTGACGACTTCGACCGGCGTGCCGGGCGTCAGGCCCATCGAGCAGAGTCGGCCTCGCAGGGCCTGGCCGCCGTCGACGCGGGTGACGCGAACGGTCTGGCCTGGACGGGCGGATGTCAGTGGGATCATTTGCTTCATGGCGGTGGGGGGCATGGTTATCCAAGGGCCTGTACGGCGATGCGTTGGGCTTCTTCCTTGCGGAGGGTGAGGTGGTAGCCTTTGATTTTGACTTCGATGGGATCGCCCAGCGGGGCGACCCGCTCGACTTCCACAACGGTCCCGGCTGTGGCGCCCATGTCCAGCAGGCGGCGGCGCGTGCTGCCCGTGCCGGAAATCTTGACGATGGACGCCTTCTGGCGGGGCTTGATATCGGCGAGGGTCGCCTCGCTTGTCTGGCCCGATGTCTGATCCACGGTCTTGCTCCTGATCTCGTCGAGGACCTGCTCGACGCAGTGCTGGCAGTCGCCGGTGCGGCTGTCGTGATCGCAGTAGTAGTTGAACCCGCTGAGCCACTTCGACCCGCCGCGCGGGCATCGCTCGACGAATTCGGCGAACTCCACGAACCGCTCGAGGACGGTCTCGGAGATCGCATGCTCGATTTTGCAGGCGGCCTCGTCGGCGTCGCGTTTGTCGATGGCCAGGATCTTCACGAAAAAGTCCCGCAGCACCTCGTGGCGGCGGACGACATCCTCGGCGAGCGATCGGCCCTGTTCGGTCAGCGTGATGAGGTCGTACGGGGTGTAGTTGATCAGCTTGCGGTCGGCCAGGGCGTGCAGCGCTCCGGTGACCGACGAGCGGCTGACCTTCAGCCTCTTGCCGATGTCCTTGGCCCGGGCGGCGGACTTGTCCTGCACGATCCGGAAGATCGCTTCGAGGTAGTCCTCCAGGCTCGCGCTGAGGTCGATGGATGTGGTCTCGGTCATGGCCAGATATGCAAAGGCGGCCTTCCGTGCCCACGATCAGGCCCTGAAAGCCACCATGTTCAGTACGACATATAATGTACGGCAAGCCGAACATTCATTCAAGTCTTTTTTCGTTCCCGGGGGTACGTTCTCATCGAGCGGGGTCTTTGGTTAGGTGCGCACAGATCTCAGGGCCAAGGCAGAGCCGCATGTTCCCGGCTTGGTGTCGGTCATCATCCCCTGTATCGGACGGTCGTTTCTGGCCATCGTGGCAGAGGCATCGCCGCAGCGGCTTACGTCGCTGTACATCCACTGGGTGGCCACGATCATCTGGGCGAGAGTGGCCCTGGCGGCAGGGTATGTTCCTGTGCGTCTGGCTCGGGAGTATTTCAACGAAGCCGAGCGGATTTGTACGGGGTTCATGGTGAAAACCGGGCCTGTGGGCAGTCTGGTCCAGAGGCTGCTTGGACCGTTTTATGCCGGCTATCTGTTTCACTGTATTCGTCGAGGCTTGATTCGTCTTATGGAATGGCCCTGGCCTGTCGGGCCGATGACGACGGCGCATTGCTATCGCCCTGGCCTGGTCCGTCGTATGATCGACCTGCTCAGCATGTAGGCGCGTCGGCAGGGCAATTCAGCCCGGGCTTCTGGTGGGTCGAGCCGGGGCCAACTCCAGGGGGTTCTGGCACCTGGCCGGACCAGCCCAACCGCGCGAAAAATTAATTGAACGTTGAGGCTTTTGGGGATTGACGGACGGACAAAGTAGCGTACGATTCACGGTTCGAATGAGCGTGTCGGCCGGGGTGGCCGCCGCCGGATCTGCTGGCCCCCGAAGGAGCCTCTATTGACCGAAACCGCCGTAGAGTACTGTGGCCGTCAGGGCACGCTGAAGTTTGCCGGCGTCCACCTGATTATCGAGCTGTGGCGATGCCGTCACCTCGATAACCTGCCCGAAATCGAACGCATCCTCCGCCGCGCCGTCGACGACTGCGGCGCAACGCTGCTGCACATGCACCTGCACGAGTTCACGCCCAATGGCGGCGTGAGCGGAGCGGGCATTCTGCAGGAATCACACATCAGCATTCACACCTGGCCGGAGTACGACTACGCGGCGTTGGACCTGTTCGTCTGCGGCACGTGCGACCCGCACCTGGCCCTGCCGGCCATCAAGGAAGGCTTCCAGCCGGGCGATATCCAACTGTCCGAAATCAAGAGAGGGCTCCTGCCATGACAACCGACTTCGCCCTGCAGTGCGTCGAAGAAACCTGGCCCGGCCTGACGACGCGGTACGACATTCGCGAGGTGCTCCACGAGCAGCGAAGCGGCCTGCAAGAGCTGCAACTGGTCGACAGCGAAGCCTTCGGCCGCATGCTCGTGCTCGACGGCTACGTCCAGATCACCGAGCGAGACGAGTTCATCTACCAGGAAATGATGACGCACGTGCCGATGCTCACCCACGCCCAGCCGCGGTCGGTGCTGGTCATCGGTGGCGGCGATGGCGGCATCCTGCGGGAGGTCCTCCGCCACGCCAGCGTCGAAGAGGTCACGCTCGTGGAGATCGACCGCCGCGTGATCGACTTCAGCCGCGAGCATCTGCCGGCGATCTCGGCCGGGGCGTTCGACGACCCGCGCGTGACCATCGAAGTCGCCGACGGCGCCGTCTTCCTCGCCGAAGCCCGTCGCACCTGGGATGTCATCATCCTCGACACGTCCGACCCCGTCGGCCCAGCCACGGTGCTCTTCACGCCGGAGTTCTACGGAGACCTCGCCCGCTGCCTCGCGCCCGATGGCGTGCTCAGCCGGCAGACCGGCTCGAGCTTCATGCAGCCGGACGAATTGGCCGAGCAGATCGCCCTGGCCCGAGCCGCCTTCAGCCAGGCCACCGGGTACGTCTACGCCGTGCCGACCTACGTCGGCGGGTTCTTCACGAGTTTGCTGGCCTCCCACGAGCGGGACCTCCACGAGATCGACCTGCACGACCTGGCCGACCGCATCCGCCAGCTCGACGGCTCGCTGCGGTACTACACCCCGGGCGTGCACTTCGGCGCACTGCAGCTGCCGCCCTACATCACCGAACGCATCGACGCCATCGCCGGGCCCGCCCCGGCCGACCCGGCCCGGCAGCGCGAGATCACCTTCGGCTGGGAACTCCAGCTGGACCTCTACGGCTGCGACATCGAGGCGATTTCCACCGAAAAAACCATTC
The DNA here is from genome assembly GCA_964497475.1 of uncultured Planctomycetaceae bacterium. Lineage (GTDB taxonomy): Bacteria > Planctomycetota > Phycisphaerae > SM23-33 > SM23-33 > CAZCDM01. The sequence continues at coordinate 2,732 of CAZCDM010000004.1, read as the reverse complement.
AGCGATACGCCCGCGAGCTGTGCGACGTCATCGACATGAAGCCCTACGGCCCGCCGCAGACACCCTACTTCGGCGAGAACAGTGAAATCACCAAGGGCTACTCGCTGCTGCAGTTCATCGAAACCAGCAGCCTGACCGGGCACTTCTCCGAAGGCACGGGGGCCGCCTATATCAATATCTTCTCGTGCAAGTACTACGACCGCAAACTCGCCGCCGAGTTCAGCAAGCAGTTCTTCGGGGCAGAGCGGGTCGCCGCGAGGTTCGTCACGAGAAAGTAGTCCGCCTCCGTCGCGCATAAAAAAAGCCGCCGCGGACTGCGGTGGCTTTTTTTATGGCCAGGACTGGAATCGAACCAGCGACGCCGGCCTTTTCAGGGCCGCGCTCTACCAACTGAGCTACCTGGCCGGCTGGGTGGGTCAGCCGAGTTGCATATCCTAGCACATCGCCCGGACCTGTCAAGGCCAACCCGGCTCGGGCGAGGAAAAATCGCAGCCCTATCGCGAGACGCGCTCGAAGTCGGTCCGCTGGCGGACATTGTCGAACACGAACCACTGGCGGAAATCCTCGAACCGCTGGTCGGCCTGGAGGGACTGGATGAGGTTCGGCTCGGCCTGGCGGTATTCGTCCTGCATCGCGGGGCGGAAGTTGTTCCGCCGCGCCACGGCTACGAACAGCTCGCTCTTGAGCGGCACGGCCAGGACCTTCGAGCCCGCGGCCGGGTAGTCGGCGGTGAGATCCTTCGGCGCGAGGGCGGCGAAGACCTGCTCGGCAAAGGCGGCATCGACGGAAAGATTCTGCCGGTCCGAGAAGTTCATCTTCGGGATGCGGGTGGTCTGGAACGCCCCCAGGCCCATGGCGTACTGCTGCTTGCGGGCAAAGAGGCCCGTATCAATCAGCTCCTGCTCGTGCGTCTTGGCCCAGTCGTCCATCTGCTGGGCGGTGGTGATCTGCTCGGCCTGCTGGACGGCGAGATCCCACGCCCGGGCCAGCCGCCAGTCGGCAATGACCTGGGTGCGGATCGCGTCGGTCATCTCGGTGGGGGTTTCGCTCGGCCTGGCTGCGGACACTTCCCACAGCAGTTGGCCGGTGGATCGCTCGCCATAGACAGCCATGATCGGCCCGGGCTGGCCCACACGCAGCGGGGCGTCCTCGACGAGTGGCTCGACCTGGAACGCCAACGCCAGCAGCGGCACGGGGCGACGCCGGAAGTTCGGGTCGACCAGCATCGCCCCGGCCAGCAGCGGATCGGCCGAGAGGATGTCCGCATCGACCAGGCCGCTCTGCCCGGCGCGAATGGGGAAGAACGGCACGCCGGCCAGCGGGAAGATCACCCCGTCGAGCCCGTCGAAGCGGGCCCAGGTCAGCTCGGGCAGGTCTTTGACCTGCGAGGCGATTTTGCCCAGCGCCTCGGCCAGCGTCATGTCCCGCCCGACCAGCGTGACCTTCAGCGTGGGGGAAATCTCGATCGTGCCGTGCTTGCCCGTCGGGAAGCAGATCGCCTTGATCGGCGGGTCGGTGAGCTGGGCGAGGGTGTTGATGGCCTCGTGCAGGGGCTGCTGGCGGATGGCGACGACGGGCACCTTGCGGGCGAGCAGGTCGTCGGCCGGCAGGGTCAGCTGCTCGGCGGCGCGGATGTAGAGGCTCGTGGTCGGGCCCGAGGCAGGGCTCTCGGCGTCGACGAGTTCGCGCAGCTTGGCCTGGACCTTGCCGAGCACCTCCTGGTAGCGGGTGTTGATCAGCGGGGCCTTGAGTTCGCGGCGTGCGATGGCCATGCGGGTTGCGTAATCGTCCGGGGCCACGCCTTGCAGAACGGCGGGGTCCTGGTCGATCCAATCGGCGATTTCCTCGTCGGTGGGCACGGCGGCGCGGGCGATGGGCTGGCGGTCGATGAAGAGGTAGTCGATCTGCACGCGGGGCGGCTGGAGGTAGCCGAACGGGAAGCTCTCCAGGCCGTTGAATCGCCAGCTCGCGCGGTTGCGGTATTCGTTGAACTGCTCGGCGATCTGCTCTTCGCTGGGCTGGGGCACGTCCTCGAGGAAGTCCGAGGCCGATACGGTCAGCACCTCGACGCTGATCTGTTCGCGCAGGTCGCCGAAGAGCTGACGGAGCTGCTTTCGGCTGGGCGGGATCAGCACGTTCGAGGCGCGGTACGTTTTGTACACGCTCAGCCAGCCGGCCAGGATCGAGCGAATGCGTTTGAGCGGGACGTTCTGGTTCTGTCGCAGCAGGGTGGCTCGCTCGTCGAAGTCCAAGCCGTTGGCTTTGATCTGATCGATGGTGATGTCGATCTCGCGCTCGGTGATGACGTGGTTCTGTGCGCGGGCTTCCTCGAGCAGCAGGGCGTAGGTCAGGGGGGTGCTGGCCTCTTCATTGCCTGCCGTCAGTGCCTGCCACGCCACCGACATGGGGCTGTTCATGCCGAAGCCCGGCGCGAACTGCCCCAGCAGGGCCAGCTGCGAGCGGGCCGATTCCTGCTGGCCCCGGGTCATCTCGCCGAAGCGGGTCGTGCCGAAGGCTTCTTTGCCCGGGTCGGTCTGGAACAGCATGCTCAAGCCCTGAAAGCCGATCAGGAAACTCACCATGAGGACGACCATGATGACAAAGATGAGTTTTTGTCGTTTGCGGAAGAAGGAAAGCGCCATGTTCATGCTCCTGTCAGGCCGTCGGCTGGACGGCGGGAATCGTCCAATCTTACGAAACTGGCGCAATGATGCAAGAGGCCGCTGTCCGGA
>CAZCDM010000003.1:0-36623 GCA_964497475.1 uncultured Planctomycetaceae bacterium | reverse complement strand
ACAGCGAGTAAAACCGAATATCCTGTTTGGTTGGGGCGGCGTTCACTGTCGAACGCGGCCCCATTTTTTTTGGTTCATGTCCCGATTGCGGGGAGTGGATGAGCTCTCAGGGCCCAAGGCCCGGCAGTTTGTAGCCGGGGGCGCGAGCCCCCGGAAACCGTGTCCCAAAAGCAATGAGCCCCGACGGGGCGAAAGTCTTGTTGCGGTCGTCTCTGTCGCCCTTTCAGGGCTGGAATTTACGGAAGCCGGATACCGGGGGCTCGCGCTCCCGGCTACATACTTTTGCCCCCACGGGGCTGATCTTTCGGGTAGCTTTCCACCGTGGCTTGCTCCTTCGGCAAAGCTACGGGAGGACAAGTGCTCCCACGGCTGCATCTCTTCGCAGGAGTTCTCGACATTGGTCCCAAGAGGTTCCCCGGTAATGGGACATGAACCTTTTTTTCGCCGAGCAGGGGCGCATAAAAAAAGCCCGGCGAGGGACGCTCGCCGGGCGGGGGTTGCTCGCCGGGCGGGGGTTGCAGTCAGGCCGGTTGGCTTAGACGTCGTAGGTGCTGGCGGTGACGTCGCCGCCCGTGCCGGTCCAGTTGGTGTGGAAGAACTCGCCGGGCTCCTTGTCGACGCGCTCGTAGGTGTGGGCGCCGAAGTAGTCCCGCTGGGCCTGGAGCAGGTTGGCCGGCAGGCGCTCGCGGCGGTAGCCATCGAAGTAGGCCAGTGCACTGCTGAAGGCCGGCGTCGGGATGCCCCACTTGACGGCCTGCTGGATGGTGCGTCGCCAGCCCTTCTGGCTCTGTCGGACGGCCTTCTTGAAGTACGGGTCGAGCAGAAGGTTCACCAGGCGCTTGCGCTTGTCGAAGGCTTCCTTGATGAATCCGAGGAACTGGCTGCGGATGATGCATCCGCCGCGCCACATCATGGCGATCTCGCCGTAGTCGAGCTTCCACTTGAACTCCTTGGCCGCCGCACGCAGCAGCTGGAAGCCCTGGGCGTAGCTGACGATTTTGCTGGCGTAGAGCGCCTGGCGGATATCCTCGACGAACTTCTCCTGTTTGACGGGGTCTTCGATGGGCTTGACCCGCGGGCCACGGAGTTTGGTCGAGGCCTTTTCGCGTTCGTCCTTGATGGCCGAGAGGCAGCGGGCGAAGACCGCCTCGCCGATCAGCGTCAGCGGCTGGCCGAGATCCAGGGCGTTGATGGCCGTCCACTTGCCCGTGCCCTTCTGGCCGGCGCGGTCCTGGATCAGGTCCAGCACGTAGTTGCCCTCCTCGTCCCTGGTCCCGAGGATGTCGCGGGTGATCTCGATGAGGTAGCTGTCGAGGTCGCCCTCGTTCCACTCGGCGAAGGCCTTGTGCATCTGCTCGTTGGTCATGCCGATGGATTTCATCAGGTCGTAGGCTTCGCAGATCAGCTGCATATCGCCATACTCAATGCCGTTGTGGACCATCTTCACGAAGTGGCCCGCCCCGTCGCTGCCGACCCACTCGCAGCAGGGCTCTTCGGCGCCGGTGTTGGGGTTGGTCGCCTTGGCGGAGATATCCTGGAAGATATTTTTTACGTGCGGCCAGGCGTCGTCGCTGCCGCCGGGCATGATGCTCGGCCCGCGGCGGGCGCCTTCCTCACCACCGGAAACGCCCGTGCCGATGTAAAGCTTGCCGGCCTTTTCGATCGCCTTGCACCGGCGGAGCGTGTCCTGCCAGTTGCTGTTGCCGCCGTCGATGATGATGTCGCCATCGTCCAGGTGCGGCAGGATCATTTCGATGAACTTGTCCACCGCATCGCCGGCCTTGACCAGCAGCATCACGCGGCGCGGCGGCTTGAGGGCGGCGACGAGCTCTTCAATGCTGTGGCAGCCGATGATCTTCTTGCCCTTGGCCTCGCCTTGGACGAAACGGTCGACCTTTTCGACCGTCCGGTTGAAGACCGCCACGGTGTACCCGTGGTCTTCCATGTTCAGCACGAGGTTCTGGCCCATCACGGCCAGGCCAATGAGTCCGATATCTGCGGAAGGTTCCGGCATGTGTGTTGCTCCTGTATATTGGGACGCGGGGCCCGGTCAAGCTGGCAGGCAGTGCGGGCGGACCACCTGGCCCGGCCGATTCTGCTGTGGAAACGAATGTTGAAGGGTACCGTACCCACCCCGCCCTTGCAACGCAAAAAAACGGAGGTTTTGTCGATTATCGTCCGACTTTGAGCAATTCCTGCTCGGCTTCGAGCGTCCAGACGCCGCCGGAGAGCTTCTCGGCTACGCTGGGGTAGTGCTTGCCCAGCTCGGCCAGCGGGATCAGCGGCGTTTCGTGCAGCTGCGGGTAGACGAGAATTTTGCCCGCCAGCGTGCGGTTTTCTACCGCGCGAATGCCGTCGATCGCACCGGCCATGCCGCAGATCGCATCGACGCTGACGTTGGTGTCCATCTGGCCGGTTTCGACCTTCTGCTGGACCAGCTGCATGTCGCGAATCGTCGAGCCGCTCGTGCCGAACATCCACTGCTTGCGGGCGATGTAGGTATCGAGGTCCAGCTCGTGGCGCGTCCCGGCCGGGATGCCCGCGAAGAGGTTGATCAGCCCGCCGGTGTCGCTGTCGACAATGGCCTGGGCGACCAGGGCTGGTATCGGCGCCATCAGGGCGGTGTAGGTCCACTCGCCGTCGAGGTCTTCTTCCTGCGGATTGACGAGGCACAGTCCGCAGCCGTTGGCCTCGGCGACGGGTCGCGCCTTGGACTCCAGCGACGCCAGCCGCGGCGAGTCGAAGTCCGTACCGACCACGTACAAATCCTTCCGCCCGGCCGTCAGCACGCGAATCACGTGCATCTGCCCCATCGGCCCGCCAGCACCGACGATCAGCACCTTATCGCCGTCGCGCAGCTCGCCGTCGGCGGGAATCGTCGCGTAGCTCTCGCCGGCATTGCTGCCGGTCGTGCCGATCCACCGGCACATGCCGTAATGCACCCGCCCGACGTCGATGGCCACCGGCTCGCCGAACGGCTGGCCGCACTGGGCAATATTGAAAATGCCCTTCGGCGCCAGCTTGTCGCACAAGGCTTCAATCGTCGCCCGATCGACGCCGAACGTGATGATGTCGTCATATGCTTCGTCCGGCAGGTCGGCAACCTGGCCGGGCTCGGCCTGCGTGATCTCGCCGGCCGGTCCGTTGGCCTGGGCTTTGTCCAGGCCGGCCGGGGTGCACCCCTCGGCGGCGACCACCAGCAGCTGCCCGCCCGGCAGAACGCTCTGCCGCTCCGGCGTGACGTAGGAATCTTCCACGCAGGCCCAGGGCTCGACCAGCGCCAGGGCCGAGCTGCTCTGCTCCCCACCCACCGGCAGGAGGTATCGCTGGCCCGTGCTGGGCTCGATGACCACCCGCTCGTCGAGCAGGATGTACTCGCCCAGGGCGCCTTCAAAGTCGTAGCCGAACGCGCCGTTGCTCTCGGCCGTCCGCAGCTCGCGCCAGTCGGCCTGGACGAGCACCCGCTCGCCCACCTCGTGCTGCGTGACACCCTCGCCGACGGCGATGATCTCCGCGATGGCTTCATGGCCAGGCACGGTGGGCTTCTCGCCGGGAACGTAGCTCGGCAGCGCATCGAGAACCGCCGGGTCAATGCCCTTGATGACCGGGCCCTTGCGGACGTGCTTGCTGAACTGCTTGAGCAGCTTCAGGTCGGAAAAGCACAGCCCCACGCACTCGGTTCGCATCAGGATCTGGTGCGGGCCGGGCTGGTGGACCGGCTTGGCGGTGTTGAGGGTCAGTTCGTCCGGGCCGATGAGCTGCACGGCGTATTGCGTTTCGGGAATGGCTGTCATGAGTGTCCTTGGATTTCAGAGGGCAGATATCAAATGCGTAATGCCTGGTTCGGATTTCAGATGTCGGATCTCAGATGCTGGGTTCTGGATGCCGGGGATCAGATATCGCGGCCGCTTGCTGTCGCCGCTTGTTGTTGCCGGTTGCGGTTGCTGCTTGTTGTTGCTGTTTACTGTTGTCGTTTACTGTTGTTGTTTGCTGTTGCCGTGTGTTGTTGCTGACTCCTGACTCCCGTTTTACTTCAACAACACCTGTCCGCCGGTGACGGGCAGGGCCTGGCCGGTTTCGTACTGCTGTTCGATGAGGTAGTAGATCGCCCGCGTCACGTCGGTGGTCTCGTAGCCTCGGCCCATGGGCACTTTGGCTTCGTAGCCCCGGCGGACGTCCTCGATGGTCTTGGCGCCTTCGACCTTGCCCGTCCGCAGGTACTGCACGAACAGGCCATCCTCCGGGTCGGACCACAGCGGCCCGTCGAAGAGGTTCCCCGGGCAGATCGAGTTGACTTTCACGCCGTCCTCGATCAGCTCCAGAGCGAAGCTCTGGGTCAGGCCCAGGCCGCCGAACTTGCTGCCCGCGTAGGCGGCGTTGCGGTTCGAGCCTTCCAGCCCGCTCTTGGAGTTGATCTGGATGATGTCGCTCGTGTAGCTCGCCTCGGCTGCATGGGCGGCGGCCAGCAGCGGCGCCACCGCCTGGACGCACAGGAAGTACCCCGTGTAGTTCTCGTCCGTGACAAACTGAAAATCCTTCAGCGGCTGGGTCTTGACCGACTCGGCCTTGAGCACGCCGGCGTTGGAGACCAGCACGTCCAGCCCGCCGAAGCGGCGGACGACCTGGTCGACGGCCCCGGCAATGCTGGCCGGGTCGGTCACGTTCATGCCCATGCCGATGGCCTGGCCGGGGCCGTGCGCTTCGCACAGCGCCTCGGCGGCCTCGCGTGCGCCGGATTCGTTGATGTCGGCCAGCACCACCCACGCGCCCTGGCCGGCGAGGTTCTGGGCGATCTCCAGGCCGAAGCCCTGCGCCGCCCCGGTCACCATCGCCACCTTGCCCGCCACCCGGCCGGTCGGCTCGGCCAGCGGATCGTCCATCCGCTCGAAGAGCCCAAGCCCGGCGAGCTTCACCACGTCGGGCGACTGACAATGGCAGCGCGTCAGCTCCTGGCGGAACTGCTCAATGAGCTGCCCGGCCGATGTCTGCGCCGTCGTGTCGGCCAGATCGAGAACGCAGGGGTAGTTTTTGTCCATCGCCTCGGCGTCTTCGGTGAAGCGGTAGATCGGCAAGCGCCCGGTCTGGACGAAGACGACCGCCCGAACGGCCGGGCCGATGGTATGAATGATCTCGCGTGGTTCCATGATGGACCTTCCGGTTGAGTTTGTGTACCCCAGCCGCCCCCGGCTGGGGGTCGGCTCAGCCGAGCGTCGCGGCGATTTCGGCGACCTTCCGCGGGGGCAGGTGCAGGGCCTGGCCTAGCGCGTCCTCGGCCGACTCCTTGACGGCTTCGGACATCGTCGGATGGGCGAAGACCATCTCGGCCAGGGCCTCGGTGCTCGCGCCCGTCTGCAGCATGGCTGTGGCGGCGTGGATGATCTCGGTGGCATTATGGCCGATCATGTGCACGCCGAGCAAGGCGCCGCTCTCGCGGTGGCGGATCGTCTTGACGAAGCCCTCGGTATGGCCGACCGCCATGGCCTTGCCCAGATGCCCCACCGGGAACTGGCCCACCGAAACGGGCATGTTCTTTTCCTCGGCGCGTTTCTCGGTCAGGCCCACCCCGGCGATCTCCGGGAAGGTGTAGACCGCCCAGGGGATCGGGGCGTGGAATGCGTGTTCGCTGCCGAGGGCGTTTCCCGCGGCCACGACGCCCTGGGCGCTGGCGGCGTGGGCCAGCAGCGTCCGGCCGTTGGCATCGCCGATGCAGTACACCCCGGCCGCAGCCGTTTCCATGCGTTCGTTGACGGCGATAAAGCCCCGCCGGTCTGTTTCAATGCCCACCGTATCCAGGCCCAGCTCGCCCGTGGCGGGCTTTCGCCCGGTGGCTACCAGCAGCTTGTCGGCCTCGATGACCTCGCCGCTGTCGAGTGTCGCCTGAATCCCACCGCCGGCCGGGATCACCTGCTCGACCTTCGCGGCGGTGTGCACCGCAATCTTCCGCCGCTTGAACACCTTCGCCAGCTCGTCGGCCAGCTCGGCTTCCATCTCCGGCAGGAGGCGGTCCATCATTTCCACCAGCGTGACCTCCACGCCCATCGGCTGCATCATGCAGGCGAACTCACAGCCGATCACGCCGCCGCCGACGATCAGCAGCTTGCTGGGCAGCTCGTCCCAGTGCAGCGACTCGTCGCTCGTGCAGACCAGGTTCGGGTCCTCTGGCCAGCCGGCAATGCGCATCGGCACCGAACCGACGGCCAGGATGATCTTGCCCGCCTGCAGCTCGGTCACGCTGCCGTTGTCGGCCGTTACCGTCACCTTGCCCGGCCTGGCCAGGCGGCCTCGCCCTTGGAACGTGGCGACCTTGCGAGCCTTGAAGAGGCTCCCAATGCCGCCCCGCAGATTGCTCAGTACCTTGGCCTTGCGTTTCTGCACGGCCGGCCAGTCCAGCTCGGCCTGGCCGGTGAGCTTGACGCCCATCGACGCAGCACCATCCAGCGTGTGCAGCAGCTCGGCCGTGGCCAGCAACGCCTTGGACGGAATGCAGCCCCAGTTCAGGCACGTCCCGCCGAAGAAGGGGTGCTGCTCGATGATGGCTACGCTCGCGCCGAGCTGGGCCGCCTTGAGGGCGGCAATGTACCCGCCCGGGCCCGAACCGATAACGATAATGTCGAATTGATTGCTCATAAATGTTCCAATGTGTGCTTAGAAATCATCTCGATCGGTGTGGCTCAGCCGCATTGGCCGAGAAGTCTTTATCAAACCAGAAACAACCACAGCCGGGGGCGGTTGTGCCACATGTCCAATCACAATCGAACACCCGTTCGAGGTTGTCTTTTTACTCGTAGTGCGTCCACATCCGCAGGACACGAACGATCTTTTTCTTCTCGAACACTTCGTATACCAGCCGGTGCTGCACATTGATCCGCCGGGAGTATAAGCCCTTGAGATCACCCAGCAATTTTTCGTACGGCGGATAGGCCTCAAACGGATCGCAGCCGAGTACGTCCAGCAGATTCTGGGCTTTGCCTTTCAGCCCGGCCGCCTTGAGTTTTTTTGCGTCCTTCTTCGCCGCCGAGCTGAATACAACGCGCCAGCTCACCACGGCAGGTCCTTGCCGTCGACGGCTTTGTCCAGCGGCTCATCGGCCGACCGGCGGATCGACTCGACCAGGCCAGGCACGGAATGCAGGTGCAGCGTTTCCTGAATGGCCCGCCAGTCGTCCTCGCCAATCAGCACGCCATTGCTCCGCTTGCCGGTAATCGTCACCGGCTCGTGCGACTGGCTGATTTCATCCAGCAGGCGGTATAACATCTTTCGGGCTTCGGTGGCAGTGATGGTCGTCATCGGTCACTCCTTGCGTACGTTATATCGTACGCAATAAAGCCAAGCCCGTCAACTCTCATTTCAACCCAGCAGTCCTGGGTTTTTGTATATGGCCCCAGCGCTCGCTGGGCGCGGCATGTGGTCAGCCAAGCAGGCCTGGGTTTTCCAGGTACTGCTTGAGTCGGCCGAGGAATTTCGCTGCTTCCAGGCCATCGATCACGCGGTGGTCGCAACTGAGCGTGACGGTCATGACCTGGCCGGGCCTCATCGTTCCGCCGGAGACGATGACCTCTTCCCGCACCGTGCCGACGGCGAGAATGGCTGCCTCGGGCGGGTTGATGATCGCGCTGAACCGGTCAATGCCGAACATGCCCAGGTTGCTGATGGTAAAGACGCCCTGGCCGCGGTTTTCGATCTTCCCGCCGCGGGCGGCGGCGGCCAGGCGGCGCGTTTCGGCGCCGATCTGCTGAAGGTTGAGCTGCTCGGCGGCCATGACGACCGGCACGACGAGTCCAGCGTCCATGCCGACGGCCACGCCGATGTTGGCTGTGGGGAAGGTCACGAGCTGATCGCCGTTGATCTGGCTGCGGAAGCTGGGGAACTCGGCCACGGCCCGGCCGGCTGCGGCGACGACCACGTCGTTGACGCTGCAGGGGTACTGGGCCTTGGCCCGGCGGTAGTGGGTCATCAGGGCTTCGGCGTCGACGGTCTGCTCGATGTAGAAATGCGGAATGGTCTGCTTGGAGGCACACAGCGCCTGGCCGATCGCTTTTCGCATGGGCGAGAGCTTCTGGCTGGTGGCGTCGCCGGTGGTGACGACCGGCGGGGCGGCGACGGCCGGTGCGGCCGGGGCTGCGCCTGCGGCGGGTACGTCGGTGGAGAGAATGCGTCCGCCCGGGCCGCTGCCAGCGCCGACGGCGGCGAGGTCCACGCCGCCGTCGGCGGCGAGATTGCGGGCGGCCGGCGATGCCTTGACGCGACCCGTGTCGGTCATCGCAGCCGGGGCAAGGGGAGCGCCCGGAGCAGCGGGCGCGGCGGCAGGGGCTGGCGCTGCCGGGGCGGCAGGTGCTTCGGCCGGGGCGGGTGCGGCCGGTGTTTCGGCAGCCTGGAGAGAGTCGATGTACGCATCGAGCTGCTCGTCGAGATCGGCCTCGCCCAGAAAGGCGACGGGCTTGAGGACCTCGATGGTGTCGCCCGCTTCGGCGACGATCCGCGCGATGCGGCCGTCCTGGTCGGCTTCGACCTCAACGGAGGCTTTGTCCGTCTCGACCTCGTAGATGATGTCGCCCTGGCTGACGGTATCGCCGGGAGCGACTTTCCACTCGATGATCGTGCCCTCTTCCATGCTGTTGCCCGCTTTGGGCATGAGGATGGGCGTTACACCTTCAGGACATTCCATGACCGGTTTCTCCTTGGTCGAGGCTTGGGGTTGCGAGGGGGCGGCCGGTGTGGCCGGTGCGTCGCCGGCCTGGCCGAGGCGGGCCAGGGGCGCGCCGTTGGCGAGGGTACTGCCAGGCTGGGCGAGGATCTCGCCTATGGCGCCATCGGCGGGGCTGGTCACGCGGATCAGTGCGTCGCGCGTGTCCAGCTCGGCCAGCACACTGCCGGCCCGGAAGGCCTGGCTTGGCTGGACGAGCCACCGGCGCAGCGTCGCTGCCTCGGCGGCAACATCACTCAGTGACAGGTGAATCGTCTTCATCGGCTTTCCTCGGGACGGAACAACGTCAGTCCACGAATCTCTCGAATCAAACAACGGGACAACACAACAGGCGGTCCACGAATGACTCGAATCAAACAACGGGACAACACAACAAGCGGTCCACGAATGACTCAAATGGATCGAATGTAAAACAGCAACAACAACATCAAAGTTGTATCCGGGCGGCGTTTTTTTGTGCTCTTCACAGCCTTTGTGGCTGGTACACCTCCATACCCTACGGTTAAGACTCGCAAGAGTCAAGCATAAACAGCCAAAATATCGACATTTATTTGTTGCTATTAGCGCAATCTTTGTTATTATTCATGCACGCTTTGAGGTATACTATGGCTATGACCCGTCAACCAGCACGAGCCAGGCGAGACGAAATACTCTCGCAACTCTATGAGAAAAAGGAAGTTGCATCGGCTGACCTCGCCGATGATCTCGGCGTATCCGAGGCGACTGTCCGGCGGGATCTCCACGCCCTGCATGAAGAAGGTCGCGTCGAGCTGGTTCACGGCGGTGCAGCCTTGCCTGCCCGGGGCGATTATTCCTACTGGTCCAAGGCGGTCCGCAACGTCGAGGCCAAGCGCGTCGTCGGCGAGCTGGCGGCTGGGCTGGTACGCGACGGCGATCAGATTTTCATCGACTCGGGCACGACCTGCTTCGAGATGGCCGGTCGGCTGAAAAAACGCCGCGGCGTGTCGGTCATCGTCAACTCGGCCCGGCTGGCGCTGGAGCTCGACAGCCCGGCCATCGAGGTGCTGCTGCTGGGCGGCCATTACCGTCCGGACCGCATGGACACCATCGGCCCGCTGGCGACGGCGGCGCTGGACCAGCTTCGCGGGTACGTCGCCTTCATCGGTGCCGACGGGCTGAGCATGGACTTCGGTCTGACGGCCAGCGACGTCGAAAGCGCCTACCTCTACCGCCTGGCTGTGGCCAACGCGCGGCAGTGCGTGTTGCTGGTCGACCACGAAAAATTCACCTCCCCAAGCCTCTGCCGCATCGTCGAGTGGGCGCAGATCGACACCGTCGTGACCGATCAGTCCCCAACCGTGCCGTGGCAGGAGTTTCTGCAGGAACGCAATATTGACATCATCACCCCGGCGGCCAGTGAAGGCTGCCACGCCCCCAAGGAGCAACCATGCCCAAGCAGCAAGTAGTCGATCCCAACGTCGTCCGTCAGCCCGGCCAGATCGAGTTCGCCCCCATCCCGGTCAACCACTACAACCGGTCGATTTCCGATGAACTCAACAGCTTCAGCCCGGACGATCTCAAACGCATCCAGCGCGACATGATGATTATCCGCAACTTCGAGAACGCCCTCAACGAGATCAAGCTCCGCGGCAGCTGGGAGGGTATCGAGTACAACCACCGCGGCCCGGCGCACCTGTCGATCGGCCAGGAAGCCACCGCCGTCGGCGAGATGTACCTGCTCGGCCCGGACGACCACATCTACGGCAGCCACCGCAGCCACGGCGAGATCCTCGCCAAGGGGCTCTCGGCCATCCAGAAGCTCGACGACAAGCAGCTGATGGACATCATGGAGAATTACTTCGACGGCGAGACGCTCCGGGCCATCGAGAGCGACGACCACGCCGACGCGAAGGACCTCGCCATCGACTACCTCATCTACGGAGCGATGGCGGAAGTCTTCGCCCGCCAGACCGGCTTCAACAAGGGCCTCGGCGGTTCGATGCACGCCTTCTTCCCGCCGATGGGCATCATGCCCAACAACGCCATCGTCGGCGGCAGCGGCGATGTCAGCGTCGGTGCGGCCCTGTACAAAAAGGTCAACCACAAGCCGGGCATTGTCATCTGCAACATCGGCGACGCCTCGGCCGGCTGCGGGCCCGTCTGGGAGGGCATCTGCTTTGCCACCATGGACCAGTTCAAGAAGCTCTGGGACGACGCCCATCGCGGCGGCCTGCCGTTGATCCTCAACTTCGTCAACAACTTCTACGGTATGGGCGGCCAGCCCAACGGCGAGACCATGGGCTTTGAAATTCTCGCCCGCCTCGGCGCCGGCGTGAACCCCGAGCAGATGCACGCCGAACGCGTCGACGGGTACAACCCCCTGGCCGTCATCGACGCCATCGCCCGGAAGAAAGAAATCCTCGAACGCGGCGACGGCCCGGTCCTGCTGGATACCATCACCTACCGCTTCAGCGGCCACAGCCCCTCCGATGCGTCAAGCTACCGCACGAAGGAAGAGATGGACGCCTGGGCCGAGTTCGACCCGACCAACGCCTTCGCGGCCGGGCTCGTCGAAGCCGGCGTTGCGGGGCAGTCCGACATCGATGCCATCGGCGCCTTCGCCCACGAGAAGGTCCTCAAGGCCTTCCGCAAGGCCGTTGACCTCGAGCGCAGCCCGCGCCTGGATCTCAAGAAACATCAGTGCCTCCTGGAAAAGGTCATGTTCTCCAATCGCAAGGTCAAATCGATGGACCCCGACCGCCAGCCGGAGACTCTCCTGCCGCTGGGCGAAGACCCGCGGACCAAGCTGCTGGCCAAGCGCAGCCGAACCGGCTATGACGAGGCCGGCAAGCCCCTCAGCAAGCAGCGATGCATCGGCATTCGCGATGCGCTTTTCGAGGCGATCCGCGACGGGTTCTATACCGACAGCTCGCTGGTGGCCTACGGCGAGGAAAACCGCGACTGGGGCGGCGCGTTCGCCGTCTATCGCGGCCTGACCGAGGCCCTGCCGTACCACCGGCTGTTCAACTCGCCCATTTCCGAAGGCGCCATCTGCGGCACGGCCTGCGGGTACGCCATGGAGGGCGGGCGCGTGATCGCCGAGCTGATGTACTGCGACTTCATGGGCCGGGCCGGCGATGAAATCTTCAACCAGCTCGCCAAGTGGCAGTCGATGTCCGGCGGCCTGCTGACGATGTCAGCCATCATCCGCGTGTCGGTCGGCAGCAAGTACGGTGCCCAGCACAGCCAGGACTGGACCAGCATGGTCGCTCACATTCCGGGCCTGAAGGTCGCCTTCCCGGCCACGCCCTACGACGCCAAGGGCCTCATGAACGCCGCCCTTCGCGGAACCGACCCGGTGATCTTCTTCGAGTCGCAGCGCATCTACGACCAGCCCGAGCTGTTCGTCCCCGGCGGCGTGCCGGAAGACTTCTACGAGGTCGACTTCGGCGAGCCGGCCGTCCGGCGCGAGGGCAGCGACCTGACGATTCTCACCGTCGGCGCGACGCTCTACCGCGCGATCGAGGCGGCCGACGAGCTGGAGAGCAAGTTCGGCATCCGCTGCGAGATCATCGACGCCCGCAGCCTCGTGCCCTTCAACTACGAGCCAGTCATCGAGAGCGTCAAAAAGACCCGCAAGATTCTGCTGGCCTCCGATGCGTGCGAACGCGGCAGCTTCCTGCACACCATGGCCGCCAAGATCAGCGAGCTGGCCTTCGACGAACTCGACGCCCCGCCGACCGTCGTCGGTGCACGCAACTGGATCACCCCGGCCGACGAGCAGGAAGACGCCTTCTTCCCGCAGCCGGACGATCTGATCGACGCCGTCCACACCCACATCCTGCCGCTGAAGGGCTACCAGGTCCAGCGCGTCTGCGACACCGCCGACCTGATCCGCCGCGACAAGGCGGGGGTATAAAAACAATTGAACCCTGCGGTAAGGTTTTGTACAAGGATGTCTATGCCCGGGGACAAAACATCTCGAAGGGAACCCCTGAAGTGCGAGGCAGTTAATCCTGAAGATGGCCAGCTTTTTCAGCTCACCATCTCGCATGTTAAGCTGATGTCCTGCCGAACAAGTTTGGGGCGTGTCAATGAGGCGGCCTATACTGTTCAGGAGGTGCTATGTCGGCCCTCCGCAATTTTTGAAGGCCTGAAACGCGAAGCGGATGAGCCCCATGGTGGTAGTACAGGGTGGCGGTGCTATTGTGGTGTGCCATCAAAACGTTTTTTAGAGGATGGCAAAGAAACGCAAACGCCAAATAATCGTGTCTTCCTAATTTTTGTAGATCATGATAGAATTGTGTACAACTGGCATTGGGTCATGGCTAGTGATGACGACCCCAAATTGCCGATAGATTATAACACTCGCTTCTCGAGGCAAGTTTTATGAGCGACAGAGCAGACAACCATTTTTCGAATGCAGTCCTCGAAATGCTCAAAGGATGTGGAGAGAAAATACCGGAAATACCTCTGGTGACCTACATCCCTGAGGGAGATTGTATCGAATTCGTTTTTGCTGAAGATAACTATTATGCCGAGCGGATTGACGGCTTGGTTACGGTTTATTACAGCGAAAAGACTGGGGAAATTGTCGGCTCACTGATCAAAGGGGTAACGCCATTCATCAAAAACCTTTCGGTCAAGCTGCCAAACTTCAAAATCACCGTCAAAGATGGTGCGGCAAAGCTTGAGCATATTTTTCTCGCAAGTCTATGGTCTAAAAGCTCGTTGCCTGAGACTGAAAATATCAGAATCGTTCGTGCCTACAATAAGCTCATCGAAGAAGCGGAGCATCACCAAGCCGAAGCCAGCCTTGGCGATGCCTGCTGCACATAAGTTTCAAGTGTGAGCGCGGCGAGAAGTGCCGTCCTTGCAGGCCAGGGTATTGGAAATGCGCCTGCCGCATGCCTGCGTTATACCAAGCGTCAGTTGGCCTCGGCGGCTTTCATCTGATCGGCCAGGAAGGTCTCGACCTGGTCGAGTGCGATGCGGTCCTGGGCCTGGTCGTCGCGATGGCGGACCGTCACGGTATTGTCGTCCTTGGTCTGGCCGTCGATGGTGAAGCAGAACGGCGTGCCGATTTCGTCCTGCCGGGCGTAGCGCTTGCCGATGTTCTGCTTGATGTCCAGGTCCACGACGTACTGCTCGCGAAGCTGCGTGTAGAGGTTCACGGCGATCTCCGGCATGCCGTCTTTGGCCACCAGCGGCAGGATGGCCGCCTTGACCGGCGCGAACTTCGGATGGAACTTCATGTACACGCCGCTGGGGCGATCCGGGTCGGGCGTGTAGGCTTCGCACAGCAGCACCAGGGCGCCGCGCGTCAGGCCGCTGGCCGGCTCGATGACGTTGGGAATGTACTTGCTGCGGGGCTTGATTTCCTCTTTGTCCACGCCTTCGTTCTGCAGGCGGACCTGAAGCTCCTGGTCGAAGTAGTCCATCTTCGTGTTGCTGTGCTCCTGGTGCTGCGTGAGGTCGAAGCAGCCGCGATGGGCAATGCCCTCCAGCTCGCCGTAGTCCGGCGCGGTGAAGGGGTATTTGTACTCCACGTCGACGCACATCTTGGAGTAGTGGGCCAGCTCGTCGTCGTCGTGGTCGCGGAACTTCAGGTTGGCCGGGTCGATGCCCAGGCTCAGCCACCACTTCATGCGGGCGTCTTTCCAGAACTCGTACCACTTGGCCGACTCGTCGGGGTGGCAGAACCATTCCATCTCCATCTGCTCGAACTCCCGGCTGCGGAAGATGAAATTCCGCGGCGTGACTTCATTGCGGAAGGCCTTGCCGATCTGCGCCACGCCGAAGGGCACCTTGACGCGCATCGTATCCAGCACGTTCTTGTAATTGAGAAAAATCCCCTGCGCCGTCTCCGGCCGGAGGTATGTCTTGTTCTCTTCTGTCTGTGTCAAACCGGCGTACGTTTCAAACATCAGCTTGAACGGCTGGGGATCATCCATCTCCCCACCGCAGCGCGGGCATGGGTCCTGCAAGCCTGTCGCATTGAGTTGCTCGGTCGCGACATAGCTCAAAATCTCACGAGGTTCGAGTGGAGCGTCGGGCTGCCCTTCAACCCGCGTGGCAAGCCAGCTCAGTGTGACTTCGGTATTGCGCACCAACGCCAGATTCGGAGCGAGTTTTTTGCCCTTTCTCTGGGCCCATTTAACGAGCCTCTGCGCGTCGATTTCCCCACTATGGGGGGTAAATTCCTGCAACAGCGAATCCACCCAGTCAGAAGAAGTCACCAGCGTGTCCCACAGATGATCGGCCCGGACAAAGTGACCACACTTGGTGCATTTTCGCATCGGATCGGCAAAGCCGGCAAGGTGTCCGGAGGCTTCCCATGTTTTTGGGTTCTGGATGATGGAGGAGTCCAGGCCGACGATCTGGAGGGGCTGGTTGGTTTCGGGGTCGAGGGGCGGGCACTCGACCATGCACCGCCACCACCAGTCGCGGATGTTGTTCTTGAGCTGGATGCCCAGCGGGCCGTAGTCCCAGAACCCGTTAATGCCGCCGTAGATTTCGCTGGCGGGGTAGACGAACCCGCGGCGTTTGCAGAGGGAGACGAGTTGTTCCATCGTGTTATCAGCCATGGCCTGCTCCGTGTTGCGTAAAAGGAACGGCTCATGGTACCCGCCGGAGGCAGGCGGGACAACCCCTCGCCGGCGGCCGGGCAGAAACGCCTTGCACTTTGACCGGCCAGGCGCGATGATCGCAGCCATACCTTTAGAGCACTTTGCAAAACAGATGTCGTTTCGCATGGTGTCATTCTGAACGAAGCGGCTTGCCGGGCAAGCCGCGAAGCGGAAGAATCTTTCCGCGAAAAGACCCTTCGGCCTCCCCGTAGGGCTTCACTCAGGGTGACAACGGCACGACAGAATGTATGCAAAATGCTTTAGCACCACGGAGACAGACATGGCGACGGAACACAAAGGCGGCTGGAAGCTCGGCGGATTGCTCACGACCCCCGCGGCGATCGGACTGGCGATTCTCTTTTTCATGCCCTGGGTGAAGCTGCAGTGCAGCCCGGCCGAGGCGCCGGACGACGAGAAGCCCAGCCCCCAGCAGGTCGGGCAGATGCAGGCCCAGGCGCCGGAGGGGCTCATCAGCGACGATGGCGCGATCAACCTCGGCCAGGCCAGCGGCTACGAGCTCGCGATGGGTCGGCTCAGCCCGCCGGACATCAAGGACCCCGAGGGCAAGGTCAAGCAGAAGGGCCCCAACGAGGGCGACATCCGGCCGCGATATGTCTTCTGGGCGGGCATCGCTCTGCCGGTGCTCCTGCTGCTGGGCGGGCTCAACGTCATCACCGGCAAGACCTCGCCGCGGACCTGGGCGGTGCTGGCATTGATTTTTGCCGCCGCCGGCGTGGGCTTGTGCTACCAGGCCACCCAGGTCAACTACGGCGAGGACATGGCCGCTGCCCAGAAGAAAAACGCCGGCAGGCAGATCAGTCCGAGGGCGCAGGAGATACAGAGCAACATGGCCGAGGCGATGGACAAGATGCTCCAGACCGTCCCGACGGATTTCCTCAAAGCCACGGCGATTGTCTACGGCGCGGTCGGGCTGATCTGCCTGCCGGGGCTTTTCGCGGCGGGCCAGCGCAGGCAAGTCGGGCCCCAGACCACGCGCCTGTACGATCCCGACAACAAGCCCAAGCCGCTACAACAGCCCGCCGATCAGCAGCAGCCATTACACCAGCAACAGACGCCGCACGTTCCGCCCGTCGCGCCCTCGCCCCCACCGGCGGCCAAAGACGACGCCGATGACGACAACAAGCCCGCCACCGGCGGAGGCCTGTTCCAGGGCCCGCGCGACTGATCACGTCTATTCGACCGTTACACTTTTGGCGAGGTTGCGTGGCTTGTCGACATTGCAGCCTCGCGCCACGGCTGCGTGGTAGGCCAGCAACTGCAGCGGGATCACCGACAGCAGAGGCTGCAGCGGCGGCGGGGCATCGGGGATGTAGATCACATCGTCGGCGTAGGGCTCGATGGCCGAGTCGCCCTCGGTGGCGATGCAGATGGTCCGGCCCTTACGGGCGCGAACCTCTTCGATATTGCCCAGCACCTTCTGGTACGTCTCGCATCGCGGGGCGATGCAGACCACCGGCATGCCCTCGTTGATCAGGGCGATCGGGCCGTGCTTCATCTCCGCGGCGGGCAGCCCTTCGGCGTGGATGTAGCTGATCTCCTTGAGCTTGAGGGCGCCTTCCAGGGCGATGGGGTAGTGATAGCCTCGCCCGAGGAACAGCCAGTTGTCCCGCTGGATGTTCTGCTCGGCGATGGCGCGGATCGTGTCGGACTGATCGAGGATCGCCTGGATCTTGTCGGGGATTTCGCCCAGCTCGCTGAGGTAGCGTTCTATGGTCGACTGGCTCATCAGCCGCCGGCGGCCGAGCATCAGGGCCATGAGCGTTTCGACGATGAGCTGGTTGGTGAACGCCTTCGTGCTGGCCACGCCGATCTCCGGCCCGGCGTGGAGGTAGACGCCCGCGTCGGTTTCCCGTGCGATGGTACTGCCGACGACGTTGACCAGCCCGAGGACCAGGGCGCCCTTCTCGCGGGCTTCGCGCAGGGCGGCGAGGGTGTCGGCTGTCTCGCCGGACTGGCTGATGACCGCCACGGCCGTGCCGTCTTCGATGATCGGGTTGCGGTAGCGGAACTCGCTGGCGTACTCGACTTCGGTGGGCAGCTTGGCGAGGTCTTCGAAGAGGTACTCGCCGACGAGCCCCGCATGCCACGCCGTCCCGCAGGCGGTGATGATGAGCTTCCGCATCCGGGCCAGGTCGCGTGCGACCGGCTCGAGCCCGCCCAGCACGACGCGCCCTTCGCGCAGGTCGAGCCGGCCTCGGATGGCCTGGCGGGTGCTGTCGGGCTGCTCCATGATCTCCTTGAGCATGAAGTGCTCGTAGCCGCCCTTGGCGATCTGGTCGATGGACCATTCGATCTGCGAGACTTCTTTCGTGACCGGCACGTTATCGACGGTGGTCGTCCGCAGCCCCTCGGGCGTGATGACGGCCATCTCGCCATCGTTGAGGTAGATCACGTTGGCGGTGTGTTCGAGGATGGCCGATGCGTCCGAGGCGACCACGTATTCGTCGCTGCCGACGCCGACGATCAGCGGGCTGCCCCGCCGGGCGACGACGAGGGTATCCGGCTCGTCGGCGCTGATGACCGCCAGGCCGTACGTGCCGGACACTTCGGCCAGGGTCTGCTGGACCGCCCGGGCCAGCGTCACGCCCGGCTCGGCGTCGAGGAACGTGCGGATCAGGTGCGGGAGCACCTCGGTATCGGTCTGGCTGCGGAACTCACAGCCCTGCTCCTGGAGGTAGGTTCGCAGGGTGGCGTAGTTCTCGATAATGCCGTTATGCACCACGGCCAGTCGGCTCGTCGCGTCGAAGTGGGGGTGGGCGTTGGCCTCGTTGGGCTCGCCGTGGGTGGCCCAGCGGGTGTGGGCAATGCCGATCGTGCCGGTGCGAATCGCGGGCGTTGCGTCGATGCGTTCTTCGAGGTTGGCGATGCGCCCGGGGCTGCGGGCGAGGATCAGCTTGCCCTCGTGGGCCACGCACAGGCCCGCCGAGTCGTACCCGCGATATTCCAGCCGCTTGAGGCCCTCGACGAGTATATCGCAGGCGGGGCTGGTTCCGACGTATCCTACAATGCCGCACATGATTCGCTCCTTGTCAGAGTCAGGTTCGCTGCCGACGATCCTAGCGGAAACGCCCCGGCGATGCACAAGACTTTCTGCATGAACCCCGCCTGCCCCGGCGGGTATACTGGCGGGATGGACCTGTTCAACGAATCCGAGCAGTCGGCCATCGACGCCCACGCTCCGCTGGCCGCCCGGATGAGGCCTCGCACGCTGGATGAGATCCTCGGGCAGGAGCATTTTCTCGGGCCGGGCAAGATGCTGCGGCGGATGCTCGAATCGGGGCGGGTGACGTCGCTGGTGTTCTACGGCCCGCCGGGGGTGGGCAAGACCACGCTGGCCAGCGTGATCGCCCGCCACGGCGACTTCGAGTTCCACAGCCTCAACGCCGCCAGTGCGTCGGTCAAAGACGTCCGCGCGATCATCGACCGCGCCCGGGCGACCCTGGCCAGTCAGTCCCGCCGGACCGTCCTGTTCATCGACGAGCTGCACCGCTTCAACCGCGCCCAGCAGGACGTGCTGCTCGGCGATGTGGAAAACGGCGTGATCCTGCTGATCGGCGCGACGACGGAGAACCCGTTTTTCACGATCAACTCGCCGCTGCTGAGCCGCTCGACGATTTTCGAGTTCCACTCTCTCGGCGAGGCCGACATCCTCGGGTTGCTGCGGCGGGCGATGGCCGATACGGAGCGGGGGCTGGGGCAGTACGACATCCGCGCGACCGACGAGGCGCTGGCCCATCTGGCGACGATTTCCGACGGCGATGCCCGCCGGGCGCTGACGGCCCTGGAGGTCGGCGTGCTCAGCCAGGTCCGCTCGGCAGGGCGCGACGACCTGCCCGTGCCCTTCGACCTCGACGTGGCCCAGGAGTCCATCCAGGCCAAGGCCATCCAGTACGACCGCACGGGCGACATGCACTACGACGCCGCCAGCGCGCTGATCAAGTCGATGCGGGGCAGCGACCCCGATGCGACGGTCTACTGGCTGGCGAAAATGCTCGCCGCCGGCGAAGACCCGCGCTTCATCGCGCGGCGTATTGCGATCCTCGCCAGCGAAGACGTCGGCAATGCCGACCCGCGGGCGATTACGGTGGCGGCATCGGCCTGGACGATCACCGAACGCGTCGGCATGCCCGAATGTCAAATCACGCTCGCCCAGGCGGCGATCTACATGGCCTGCGCGCCCAAGAGCAATCGCAGCTATCGCGCGATCGGCGAGGCCATGAGCGATGTCAAATCCAACCGGACCCAGCCCGTGCCCAAACACCTGCGCAACGCGCCGCATCCGGGCATGGCCGAGCAGTTCGGCAATGCGGCCGGCTACCAGTACAGCCACGATTACGAAGGCGGCATCAGCCCGGACCAGCAGTATCTCGGCGTGGAGAAAACCTACTACACCCCCTCCGACCGCGGCTACGAGCAGCACATCGCCAGGTATATCGAGTGGGCGGCCAAGCTGCGTAAAAAATCCGGCGGCGAGGAATGATAGGCCCGGCAAATCATCCTCAATTCTGTCGTAGGTGGTTCCGATACTTCACTGATGGGTACTTTGAAAAATTCAAATTCGGATATCGCGTAGGATTTTCGCTTTCTGGCAAAGAGCAAAAAATGGTGCATATGGGCTCATATTCCGCCGTTTTTTGCGATGCCGCCAGGGAGCGAAAAGACCAGCGAGGCCGAAAAGTGAATTTTTCAAGGTGCCCTGATGTAGTGCTGCATTGCGCGAAAGTGTAAGAAGATCTCCACCGGAAGGCTCCGCAGAGCAACCGAGGCCGACATGTCCAAACTGCCCTAAAGAAATCATGCTCGTTCCGTCGATCACCCCGATTCTGATGATGGTGGCGATCTCGCCGTACCTCAAGAACCACAAGTCGATGTTGTGGGGAGCCCTGGTGCTGATGGTGCTTCTGGCGGTGGTCTCGAACATGATCTATCGCCGCCTGCATTCCATGTGCGAAGAACTCCGCGAGGATGTCGACTACCTCAAGCGCCACGTCCCGCCGAACCTCGTCGACGAGGAATAGTCACCGACCCGGCAGTGGGGTATACTCTCGGCTGTGAAAGCACAGCTCCGCAAAAACCTGCACCGCCGTCTGGCGGGAATACCCCCGGCCGAGGTGGTTCGCAAAAGTCGCACCATCTGCGACCATATTGCGGCCTGCGAACCGTTCGCCTCGGCCGAGGTCATTATGGTCTACCTGCCGATTGTCGGAGAGGTGGATGTCTCGACGCTGGCGATGACGGCCTGGGGGCTGAATAAATCGCTCGTGGCTCCGACGGCCTGCGGAACGTGTCGCTCCATGCGCACCTTTCTCTGCACGCCGGGCGACCTTGATCTGTTCTGCCCGACCGACGGGCTCCGCATGCCGATCCGCCATACTGAGGAGGTCGATCCTGGCCGGATTGATCTGATCGTCGCCCCGGGGCTGGGGTTCGATCGGCGGGGCAATCGGCTCGGGCGCGGCGGGGGGTTTTATGACCGGTTCCTGGCCCGGCCTGAGGTGCGGGCGACCACGGCGGGGGTAGCTTTTGTCGAACAGATCATCCCCGACGTGCCGATGGAACCTACCGACAGGCCCGTCGACCTGCTGGTCAGCGACGAGGGCGTGATCTATCCCTAGCGATACCCGCCCGGCGGCGACGGGTTGTACCTTCTACGCGACGCGATTCGGAGAGCCATCATGAAAATGTATTCCACGCACAAGCCTCGACGCTCCCTCGGCCGACGACTGATGGGCCTGCTGCTGCCGATGCTCCTGGCTGCGGGGGCGGTGGCGGTTGTCGCCTATTTCATGGGCGTCTTTCCGTCCGACTCGGCCCAGCAGCCCCCTGCGCCCGGCGACGACGTTGCGACCCCCGCCCCGGCCGGCCAGCAGAACCCCACGTCCATGCCCGCCGCCCAGGCCGACAAGCCCGCCCCGGGACCGGCCGGCATGACGCGAGGCCTGGCCGCCCAGATCGGCCCCAGCCCGCTGACCGTGCCGTCGGCCTCGCCCGCCCAGGCCCGCGCCGCCTACGGTGAGGGCATGAAGCTTTACGACACCCAGCAGGGGCTGCTGACCGCCCGGGCCAAGCTCAACACCGCCTACACGTCGGGGCACCTCTCGGCCGGGCAGGCCTCCAAGGCCCGCGCCGCACTGGAAGACCTCGCCGCCCGAACCGTCCTCAAGCCCGACACCTACGTCCACCCCGACGACCCGTACATGACGAGCTACACCTTCCGGCCGGGCGACATGCTCAACAGCGTTCGCAAAGAGGGCAAGATCGTGCGGGAGGGCGTCATCGCCAGACTGGGCCTCAATACGCCGGCGAGCATTGTGCTGCGGGTTAACGGGTTGGCCTCGGCGAGCGGGTTCAAGGCCGGGCGGAGCTACAAAATGCTCAAGGGCCCGTTCCACCTGGTCGTCTACCGCGATGCGAAGGTGGCGGACATTTTCCTGCAGGATCTCTTCGTCAAGCGGATCGGTGTGTGCATCGGTGCGCCCGAGACGCCCACGCCGACGGGGTACTTCCGCCTGGCCGAAAACGGCAAGACGATGCACTCGGCCTACAACGCCCCGGCTGCGGCGGGCATGGGCAATGCGACGCTCTTTCCCGGCGACGAGGGCTACCCGCTGAACTCGCTGGGCCAGAACATGAAGATCGAGGGCATCCGGCAGTTGGGTACAGACATCAGCGTTGCCCAGAGTTACGCGCTGCACGGCACGGACGACCCGTCGAGCATCGGCTCGGCCGCCAGCCGGGGCTGCGTGCGACTCGGCGACCAGGACGTCCAGTTCCTCTACGATGCTCTCATGGGCTATGGCGACCCGGCCAACCCCAACGTCACCTGGGACCGCTGGAGCACGGTGACGATTCTGCCGTAGCCTTGCCCACGCCAAACGAAAACAGCCCGCCGCGATGGTGACACCGCAGCGGGCTGTTGTTTTTACGGGTTGTCAGCCGGCACAGCGTACGGCTTACAGGTCGAGCGGGCTGATGTGCTCGCCCTTGTCGGCCTGGAGGGCTTCGAGGCGTTTGCGCTGCTCGGCCATTTCGTTTTTCATCGCTTCGGGGGTGTCGGCAACGGTGGCGTAGATCTCGGCCATGCGGTCGAGCTTGGCCAGCAGCTCGGGAACCCGCACGCTGAACTGCTGGACGTAGTCGTCCTGGGAGTAGTCCTTGTCGAGCACCTCGGCGAAGAGCTTTTTGAGGTCTTCGTACTTGGGCATCAGGCCGCACCCTGCGTCGAGGGCGTCAACATCGCCGTGGATGCGAAGCTCCATCCACTTGACCCAGACGGCCTTGTCGAGCATGCCGTTTAGGTACTTGCCGTCCTTCTTCAGGAAGTAGTTCGTGCCGAACACCTTAGGCCGATCGATCTCCCTGGCGAAGTCCAGGTTGTTCTGGATGTACTTGCCGACGGACATCGAGAGGAAGTCCATGTTGCTCATGACGTTCCACTTGCGGACGCCCTCGGCGCCGATGGTGGCGGCGGTGGTTTCGCTTTCCAGCGTGGCGCCCATGGTGCAGATGCCGTGCGTCCAGCTGTAGGCTTCGCGGACGGGCACGTCGGTGTCGCTGTCTCGCCCGCCGTAGATCACGCCGCCCAGGGGCAGGCCCTGGGGGTTGTCCCAGTCGGGGTCGGCGTTGGCCAGGTCGGAAATCCGCAGGGTGTAGCGGGCGTTCTTGTGGCTGGGGGTGGTCTCCTTGCCGTCGGGCCCCTTCATGCCCTCGTGCCAGTTTTCGCTGACGTGGTTCTTGCCCTCGGAGGGAATCTCCTCGCCCATGCCCAGCCAGTACGGCGAGCCGTCCTTGACCAGCACATTGCCGAAGATCACCTCGCCGGGCTTGTGGAGGCAGTCCCAGATGACCGGGTCGCCGTCTTTGTTGACGTCCCGGATAATGCCGAAGATGCCGCTTTCGACATTGGCGGCGCGGAACTCGCCGTCGATCACGCGGAAGTAGGCCAGATCGTCGCCGACGATATTCTCGCCCGGGATCATGGCAGTGGAGGTCTTGCCGCACGCGCTGGGGTAGGCGCCGGCGAGATAGGTCTTGCGACCGGCCGGGCCGTTGACCCGCATGATGAACATGTGCTCGGCGAGCCAGCCTTCGCGGTCGGCCTTGCAGATGGCCAGACGCAGCGAGAGCTTTTTCAGCCCCACCGTATTGCCCGCGTACTGCGTGTTGACGCTGAAGACGGTGTTCTGCGTGTAGTCCATGTAGACGCGGTTGAGGTCCGGGTTTTTCGAGGTGTTGCGCTCGTCGACCTCGCCGGTGCAGTGGCGGAACTTGAAGAACTCGAAGTCGTCCTTCCCGGCGGCCTGGCGTTTGAACTCCTCGTAGCCGACGCGGTAGAGCATGTCTTCGCTGTGGGCGACGTAGGCGCTGTCGGTAATCTGCAGGCAGGGGATGGCGAAGACGCTGTTGACCGGCCCGAGGCAGAAGAATCGCACATGCATCGTCCGGCCCTGGTAGGCGCCGCGCTGGAGGTCTTCCATTTCCGTCAAGCCCTCCTCCCGCTCGACCTGGTTGAGCTTGGGGTCGAGGTCAATGTCTTTGGGCACGAGGTACTTTGTGACGTCTTTCTTGCGGGCCTGATCGTAGTAGCCGTCCCAGTGCACGGTATGGCCCGGAATGGCCAGGGGCAGCTCTTCGCGGTTGTCGATGGCCTGCTGGCGAATCCAGGCGACGTCCTCGGCGCTGTCATCGCAGACGACGATGTGCTTGGGGTCGCAGAGTTCCATTGCATGGAGGACGAAGGCGTCGACCTCGGCGTTGTCGATGGCCTGGAGTTTGGCCAGGCTCGTCTCGTCCATTTTCTGTTTGAGTTTATCTACAGTGGTGGCGTCCATGAAATCCTCGTGGTTGGGTCGCCCGAGAGGCGACGGGTCGGGAGAAGTGGTCTGTTTAGGACAGATGCACTGATCCAGCGTGCAATAGAGATACGACAAATGGACCGTCTTGTCAAGGCCCGGTGGGTCTGGCTCCACGCCGAGGCAGGCCCGTTGTTTTTCACCGGGAGATCACGAATCGCACCGGCCGGGGAGGCTGCCTGTGTTAAGTTTACCCTAAGAAAGAGTTTGTGTAACATGAAAAACACTCTCTTAACTTGCTCCCTGCTGAATTGCTGCTAGATTGCACGTGAGCCGCGGGAGGGTCCCGTGGTGTCAATACGTGCTGGGAAGAGTTCGCAGCACACGACTTGAGCCTTCGAAAGGAAGGGTAGTAAAATGAAGTGTAAGGTATTTGCGATGTTGATGGGTGTTGTGTTGGCCGTTGCCAGCGTTGCTTCGGCCGACCTGGTCATCACCGAGGTCATGAGCAATTCAGACCATCCCGGTGGGGCGGCCAATGGCGACTGGTTCGAGCTGGCCAACACCGGCAGCTCGGCGGTCAGTCTGGACGGCTACTCGTGGGATGATGACAGTGCTACGGCAGGAACGGCCCTGTTCCCCAACATCTCCATCAGTGCCGGCCAGTCGATGGTCTTCGTCGATGAAAACAGCGAGAATCTCGCCGATTTTGTCGCTGCCTGGGGCGGTGGCTTCACGGCCGTCTCCAAAGATGATTTCACCGATTTCCCCGGCTTCAGCGCCAGCGGTGATCTGATCTACCTGTATGACGCATCGGATACCCTCCTCGATGTCGTCAACACCGGCGACCAGGGTTCGTCCAATGCCGGTAGTTCCTTCATCTTCGGCCTGACGCCCTCGACGACGACCGCACGTGACGGCAGCAGGTCGTTTGTCGGTGATGCCCAGGGTGGTTTCGTTGCCACCGGTGATGGGGACGGCGGCACTGGCACGGACATCGGCTCGCCGGGGCAGGTCCCCGAGCCGGCCACGATGGCCCTGCTGGGCGTGGGCGGCCTGACGATGCTGGCCCGCCGCCGCAATCGCTGAGCACTGCCTCAGCCCCGTCCAATCATCCGGACGGAGTGATATCGCTTGTCATTGACGGGCCTGTCTCCACGCCGAGGCAGGCCCGTTGTTTTTCACCGGGAGATCACGAATCGCACCGGCCGGGAATCCCATATCGTTAAGCTTAAATTAAGAAAGCGTTTAGGGCGCATGAAAAACATCTTCTTAACTTGATCTCTGGTTTGTCGGGAGTAAACTCGCACTCGCTTGCGGGATAGCTCGCACAGCGCTCGGCAGTGTTCATCGTTTCTGTCGGGCCAGGTAAACCGACTTTGCTCAGCTCACGAAAGGGAAAATATCATGCGAATCAAATCACGTCTGACATCAAGCCTTACTCTGGTTTTTACGCTTGCCATTATTGCGGCCAACGGTTCTGCCGCTACATCACTGATTCTTAACGAGTTCAATGCTGTTGACGGGGATTCCTACCTTGATGAGGGTGACAGCTCGGACGTGTTTTTTGGAGCGGCGCAGGGCAATGGGGGGAATTGGGTTGAACTGGTTGTCGCCGGAACCGACATGAACGATGCAACCGTCGAAACACTGGATTTGCGAGGCTGGACCTTGGAGTGGGAGAACAGTGACCCGAAATCCGGAAGTCTTACGTTTACCAACGATACCCTCTGGTCGAGCATCTCGGAGGGAACGATCATCACCATTCGCGAGTATGATGACACGGATGGAACGGGAGACAATTATGGTGCTCTCGCGACGAACGTCGGCTATGACCCCGACCTGGCCGGCGGCGACTGGCATATCCACATCGCCCTGAACGATACCACCTACATCACGTCCAGCGGCGATGGGTTTGGTGTGGACAATGACGACTGGCAGATGCGAATTCTCGACGCGAGTGCAGGCCAGCAGCAAGGCTGGGTCGGTGAAAGCGGGGATATCTGGACCAGCGGTGGTGTTAATGGCGAAGAAATTGGCAAGCTGGAAGAGGACCCGATTCTGGGCGCAACGCAGTATAACGACGGATCGTCCAGTACCTTCGGCCAGCCGAACATCTGGTCTGGTGGCGCTTCCAGCCAGAATTTTGGCAATCGACAGTTTGTCGTCCCCGAGCCGGCCACGATGGCCCTGCTGGGCGTGGGCGGCCTGACGATGCTGGCCCGCCGCCGCAATCGCTGAGACAAGTACGGTTCACCCCGCCGCGGGAACCCCGGCGGATTACGATAGATCGGTCGCATCCGGGCCCGCCCCGCACGGGGCGGGCTCGGCGACCATACAGACTTCTTCGCGAAGGGACTGCTCCATGCGTAGGCGTATTTTTCTGGCAGCCGGGCTGGCGGTGCTGGCCGTGTCGGCCCCGGCCCGGGCGGACATCAGCTATCTCGCCAAGACCATCCAGGTGGGCGGCTCGTGTGCCGAAATCGGCGCCTGGGCCCCGCAGCAGCGCGTGCTGATCGCCACGGCCGGCGACGACGAAATGATCGACCTCTACCGCGTGGCCGGGCTGCCGGGCGAGCCCCGCATCGAGTCGCTCCAGCGGATCGACGTCGAGGACACCGAGCCGACCAGCGCGGCGGTCCATCCGAGCAGACCTTTGGCCTTTGTGACCGCCCTGGAAGACGGCGGGCACGAGTTTCCGGGCCAGTTCTTCGTGGTAGATCTATCCGGCCAGCCGGGCCAGGCCTCGGGCAAGATCGTCCACCGCCAGAACCTGCCCCCCGGGCCGGACTGCATCGCCATCGCGCCCGACGGGTCGGTGGCGCTGGTGGCCATCGAGGCCGAGGAGGATCCGACCACGCCGGGGCGGATTCTCGCGATCGATTTGGCCGAGCTCGACAAGCGGCTGGGCAAGGGCGACCTGCCCGTGACGGAAATCCCGGGCCTGGCCGAGGCGGTGGGTCTGCCGGTCGGGCAGATCGAGCCGGAGTTCATCGCCATCAGCCCCGATTCAAAACTCGCGGCCGTGACCTGCCAGGAAAACGACGCCGTCGTGCTGATCGACCTGCCCAAGCGTGCCATCGCCGGTGTGATCCGTCTGACGGCCTGTGCCGACCCCGACGGCGTGGCCGTGACCGGCCCGGTGGACCTCGCCGGCCAGGCGGGCTACCTCGTGCTGGCGGCCGAGGAAGGCCGAAAGAACCCGCGCACCAATGTTCGAGGCGGGCAGTGCATGAGCATTCATTTTGTCCCGGCGGGCAACTATGCCGCCGCCCGCCCGCTGTGCCGCTACGACGTCCGCAAGCCGCTGTTGCTGTCCAAGGGCAAGCGGTGCGACCCCGAGGGCGTGATCGCCTTCGAGCTGGCCGGCCGACGGTTGGCGGTGCTCGGCCTGGAGCGTCGGCAGCAGGCGTTGCTGATCGACATTACCGAACCAACCCGCCCGAAAAAAGTGCACGTCATCGACGTCGGCGTTCGCCCGGAGGGGCTGTTCGTGATTCCGGTCTCGCCGGGCCGGGCCTGCTGTGTCGTGGTCAACGAGGGCAATGGAACCAACGGCAGCCTGACGTTTGTAGACCTGCGTGACAAGGAAAAGGAACCCCCCCATGCCAAGGCGCCTGACGAAGCAAAATAACCTCCCGGCCCGGTCGGCTTGTACGCCCCGCCGGGGCCGGCGGGCCAACGCTCGAAAAGCTTTTACCCTCATCGAACTGCTGGTCGTCATCGCGATCATCGCGCTGCTGGTGAGCATTCTCCTGCCGAGCCTCAACCGCGCGCGGGATCTGGCCAAGGCCATGGCCAGCATGGTCAACGTCCGCAGCTGGGGCCAGGGCACGATCATGCTGACCAACGAGACCAGCGGCCTGCTGCCCTGGGACGGCGAGAAGAATATCTCCGACCTCGACGAGAATCTCCCCCGCCCGGAGTGGTGGGGCAATGCCGTTCCCCCCTATGTCGGCGAACCGACCTATGCCGAGCTGTTCACCGACGGTCGCATTCCGCTGCCCGGCGACAAGAGCCTCTTCATCGACCCGGCGGCCAAGACGCCCTCGGACTATCCGGGCAGCTATCGCGCCAGCTACAACGGGGCGACGCGGACGGTCTTTTTCTGCTATGTCATCAACGCCAACCTCAACGCCAATGCCCCCTCGGCCTCCAACGACTGGGATGAACGCATCTGCCTGGACACGCTGGAAGACTCGGCTTCGGTGGTTCTGATGCTCGAAAAGCGAACCCGCCGGGAGGAGCTGGAATCGGACGATCCGTACTACAGCGAAAGCCTCGACCGCACCAAGGCCGACTGGCAGCGATTCGGCGCGAGGCACAGTGATGGCGGGCACATTCTCTTCGCCGACGGCCATGCCGAGCACGTCTCGAACGAACAGGCGACCACCAGCGTTAACGGCACGCGGACCGGCAACGAGCCGGACGAGGAGATGAACAAGTCCGGCCTGATCTGGAGCCCGGGCCTGTAAGCAGCCGAGCTTGTCACCCGCTGGGCGGAGCGACGGGGGCGATCGATCCGTTGGCGTCGTAGCCGGCCCAGAAGGCGGCAGGCTGGTCGTCGTCAACTCTCGGACAGCAGGGCATCGAACTGTGGCGTCTGGATCGTTGGATTGCCCAGGGCGGCGATGGTGTCGAACCGCGGGTCGTCGGTGAGGATCAGTACGATGTTGGGTTGTTGAGGCATGGGGGCTCCTTGGCGGTCAGTATGACACAAGGTTGCGGCGGTGTAAATCGGGGCGAATTATTCGACGGCCTGGGATTCGTTGGCGGCTGCGTCGTCGGCCTGGTCGAGGGTGGTTCCCAGGGCCTGCTCGGCCGTGTCGCTCAGCAGGCCGATGCGTCGCAGCGAGGGTGAAACCACCGCGGTGACACCCACGACAGCCAGGGTGCCCACGCCGCCCAGGACGACCGAGAGTGTCGGCGTCAGCAGCCGGGCCACAACGGAAGACTCCACGCCGCCGAGTTCGTTGCTCGATCCGATGAAGAGGGTATTGGCGGCCGAGACGCGGCCTCGCATGGCGTCGGGGGTGATCATCTGCACGAGGGTGTGGCGGACGACGACGGAGATGTTGTCCAGCGCGCCGGTCAGAAAGAGCATGACCCAGGAGAGCACGACGTTTCGGCTGAGCCCGAAGGCGATGGTCGCTGCGCCGAAGCCCGCCACGGCCAGGAGCATGTTCCGCCCGGCGTGTTTCATCGGCGGCAGGTGAGCCAGCAGCACGCCCATGGACAGGGCGCCCACGGCCGGGGCCGCCCGGAGGATGCCGTGGCCGATCTCACCGACGCCGAGGATATCTTTGGCGAAGATGGGCATGAGGTAGACGGCTCCGCCGAGCAGTACGGCGAAGAGGTCCAGGCTGAGTGCGGCCAGCAGCACGCGATGGGCGAAGATGAACCGCGCCCCGGCCAGGGCCGAGGCCAGTGTCGTCCGCTCGCGGCTGACGGTGAAGGCCCGTGCCCGGACCTCGCCCAGCAGGGCCATGAAGAGGATGGAGGTCGACGCGGCGAAGAGATAGGGGGTCGGTCGCCAGATCGCAAAGAGGAGCCCGCCGACGGCCGGTCCGGCCACGGCCGAGATGTGGAAGAGCGTGGTGCGCCACTTCATGGCATTCTCGTAGAGCCGGCGGGGCACGAGCTGGGCCTGGAAGGCGATTCGTGCGGGCCGGCCGAGGGTGAGGCTGGTCGCATCGGCCAGCAGCAGCAGGTACATCGCCCAGACGGGCCCGTGGGTGAAGCTCACGACGGCAAGGGTCAGGCTGGTGAGGGTCGCGCCGATCATGGACGAGGCCATGAGTTTTTTGCGGTCGAAGCGGTCGGCCAGCAGCCCGGCTGGGATCGTCCCCAGCAGCATGGGAATCGCCAGCATCAGGGCGGTCCACCCGACCGACAGGCTGCTGCCGGTGCGGTCGTAGACTTCGTAGGCGATGGCGGTCATCTGAGCGCCAGCGCCGATCTGCACCAGGGCCGAGATCGCCGCGAACCGGCGGAAGGGGGGCTCGCGCCAGGCTTCGTAGGGGTCCATCGCGCGGCGAGGCTTGTCGGGGGAGTCGGTCATGGGCGGAATAAAAAAAGCGGACCGCCGCAGCGGCCCGCCAGGGGGGGTCAGGCTTTGGTGCGATCAGGTGGGCTTCTTGGCCGGCATGTAGCCGGTGAAGATCAGGAAGCGGTTTTTGTTCAGCACGGGGATTTGCATTTGCGAGGCGGTATCGCGGAGGTCGAAGAATCGCTTGTATTCCTGCATGGCTTCTTCGTAGGCCCGGCGGGTCGCGTCGGAGGCGTCGGGGCTGGGCTGCTCGGGTTTGCTGGGCTCGGTGCCCATCACGACGTAGTCCGTGCGGTAGTCGAGGGTATCGCCCAGGGTGCCGCCGAAGCGGCGGATGGCGTCCTTGATTTCCTCGCGGTCCTGCTGGGTGGCCAGGCCGGAGTCGTCCAGGTCGAAATCGCCGACGACCATGAAGACGTAGGAGCGGGCGGCGTGGTAAGCGAGGTTAGCGACGACATCGCCGGAGACGATGGGGTCGGAGGGGTCCTGCTGGACGATGCGACACTCGCTGACGTCGTTGTTGACTTTGGTGACGCGGATGCGGCCTTTGATGTCTTCCTTGTTTTCGGAGTCCGGGCCGTAGACGGCGAAGGTCATGCCGGGCTTGGTCTGGTCGTTGGCGCCGAGGTTGATGTAGCAGACATCGGCGGCCGGGACGACCTTGCATATCTTGCCATCGGCACGGTTGACCACATCGCCCAGGCCGGGCTGGTTCTCGACGCGAACGGCGGTGAGCTGCTCGCGGAGTTTCTCGATGATCTTCTGGTTTTCCTGTCGGGCGAGCATGAGTTCTTCCAGCTGCCGCTCGCTGGCGGTGATTTTCTTCTCGGTTTCCTCCCGCAGGGCCTGGAGACTTTCCTCCGCCTGGGCGAGCTGCTTTTCGTGGTTGGCCTGGATGGCCTTGAGTTTTTCGACGAGCTGGGCCTTTTCTTCGTTGAGCTTGGCCAGCTGCTGCTGGTGCTCCTCGGAGAGCTTGTTCGTGCCCTCGCCCCGGGCTTCGATCTGCGTGTTGAGGGATTTGATTTGATTCTGCAGGTTGGCGATTTCCGACTGGCTGTTCTGGAATCGCTCGGCGAGGTTGACCAGCTCGACGGCCAGGCCGCCCTGTTCGTCGACCACGCGGTAGGCGTCGTCGGCGGCTTTGATGGCTTCCTCGACGGAACTGGCCTGGCTGCCGGTAATCCGCAGAGTCAGCTTGGCCATGCTGTCTTTCTGCGTGTTCATCTCGCTGCGTAATTCGCTGATCTGGTTGCCCTGGGCGATAAGTTTTGCTTCCAGTTCATCCTTGCCCATGTGGCCGAGCACGGCCAGGACCGTCGCGATGACGAAAAGGAATACGAAGGCGATCAAGAGATAAGGGGGGGTATTGCGAGCGTGAACGACCCGTGCCATAAGAACATCTCCTGCTTGTGGGTAAGTGTCAGAAACGTCCGGCCTACGCAGGGGCCACGCAACGGCCCCGGACCAGTCGCCAGACATCGGCTGTCATGTAAACGCATAGTCTATGCCAATGTTATCGGCCAAGGCAATGAAAAATCATGAGTCCTCGCCGGTTCTCCTGGCGGGCCGGGCCGGGCGAGAACAATGCTGGCAGGGTGCGGGGCGGATGGTCGATAGGGTATGGTGGCGGCAAAAATTTTTGGTCGACAAGGGTATTTGCTTTCCGCTAAGATACGCACCTTGCGCTGCAACGCTTGACCCGATACCCGTAGCGACCAGGTGCTGCGAAAGAGTTGTCCGTATGAACACACCGAAAACAGGCGTTTGGCTGACGGTGATGATTCTGCTGCTGGGAACCGCCCTGGCTGGCAGTGTCTGCGCCGATTCGCTGGAGTACCTCCAGTACGACGCCCGGATTTCCGGCAGCCAGATCAATCACTTCTCCGATGAGGGCCAGCCCGTCACCGTCGTCGTCGGGCAGTTCGCCCTGGCCGTGGGCCAGAGGCACGTCTCCGGCGACAAGGCCGTCATCTGGATCAACCGCCCGGCCGACGACAAACGCAATCGCCACATCCTGACCATCTACATCGAGGGCGACGCCCGGGTGGTCGATACCGACGGGGCCACGACGACCGACAAGCTCATGCTCGTCAAGCTGCACGTTCAGGGGCGTTTGACGATGGACGCCACCCAGCGGGAAAGTACCGATCCGCTCACGGCCATGCCGTTTTACCGCCGGGCCGTTGCCGTCCGCCGCAAGGAACAGGCCGCCCAGGCCGCCTGGCGCGCCCGGGCCATGCAGCAGGGCATTGTTCCGCGCGACCCGGCCGTGATGGTCCGCCCCTCGGCCCCGCCGCGCCCGAAGCGCACGGAAGACCCCGAACAGGTCGTCGGCCTGGAAACCCTGGCCACCGCCGAGGGTCGCGCCAACGGCCAGACCGATTCCGACCCGGCCAGCCAGCCCCTGCTCAGCGAAGCCGGCTCGGCCAGCCGATCCGCACCCAACAACACCGCCGAGCCCGCCAGCGCCCCCCAGGCCGTCCGCTTCACCGCGCCGCTGGGCGTGTCGATCGAAAAAGACCCCCAGAACCCCGCCCGCCGCATTGCCATCGCCCAGGGCGAGCCCGGCAAGCCGATCATTCTCCAGCAGGGCCCGGCCGACAGCGACGACTACCTCACCCTCCGCAGTACCTACGCGGTGGTCTTCAGCCGCAGCGACCTGGCCGCCCAGGACAAGGACCAGCAGGTTCCCTACGCTCCGCCGGTGGTGGGCATGGGCGAGGATGGCGAGAAGATTTCCGGCGTCTACCTCGAAGGCGATGTCATCATCCAGCGTGGCGAGAGGCAGATGACGGCCGAGGCGGCCTACTACGATTTCGCCCACGAAAAGGCCGTCATCCTCAAGCCCGTCTTCCGCACCATCCAGGAGCAGCGGAATATCCCGATTTATATTCGCGCCCAGAAGGCCCGCGTGCTCTCGCCGCGCGAGACGAAGTTCCGCGACGCGGTGGTCTCCACCAGCGACTTCCACACGCCGACCTACAGCCTCAACGCCAAAGAGGTCACCTTCCGCGACGAGACGCCCTACGACAAAGGGGGCGACCGCCTCGGCGAGCGGAGTTATTCGACACGGTACGAGAGCGGCTGGTTCGATATCCGCGGCGTGCCGGTGGCCTACCTGCCCAAGGGCAATATGGAGTTCACCCAGGGCCACAGCCCCCTGCGGACGGCGAGCATCGGCAGCTATGGCGACTTCGGCCTGGGCGTGGAGACCGAATGGCACCTCTTCCGGCTGCTGGGGCTGGTCAAGCCCGAGGGCTTCGACGCACGCCTCAACGCCAACTACTACGAAAAGGGCGCCCTGCTCGGTGTCGATGGCGACTACGAACGGCGCGAGGGCAATCGCGATTACAGCGGCTACTTCAGCATCGACGGCGTCTACGACCGCAAACGCGAAGACACCTTCGGCGAGGAACGCAAGGATATCCCCGTCGCCCATAACGAGCGAGGCCGCATCCTGGCCCGTCATAAAGAATTCCTGCCGCGCGACTGGCAGATCCAGGGTGAGCTGAGCCTGCTTTCGGACCAGAACTTCCTCGAAGAGTTCTACCCCAACGAGTTCTGGACCGGCAAGGAGCAGGAGAACCTCATCTACGCCCGCAAGCAGCGGGACAACTGGGCGGTGACCGCGCTGCTCAAGGCCCGGCTGAATGACTTCCTCACGCAGACCGAGTCGTTTCCCGAAGTGGCCGGCTACCTCACCGGCCAGCCCCTGCTGGGCGATCGGCTGACCTACTTCGGCGAGGCCCGCATGGGCGGTAAGCGATACCGCGACGCCGACACGCCCGACCCCTCGGTCCGCAGCGACATGATGGCCCGCTTCGATACGCGACACGAGATCGACCTGCCGCTGGAAATCCCCACCGCGTTCGGCCCGCTGAACATCGTGCCCTATCTCGCCGGGCGGTTCACCTACTGGTCTGACCAGCCGGATGAACAACAGAGACTGGTCCTGGGCCTGCCTCGGCAAAACCGCAGGGCGACATACCAGGAGGAGATGCGGTCTCTCCAGGCGCAGGGGGTAGACATGCAGGGCGGCCGGGCCAGGCACACCCGGTTCTACGGCGAGGTCGGGGCCCGGGCGAACATGCACTTCTGGCGCGTCTACAACGACGTCGACAGCCGGCTGTGGGACGTCCACCGCCTCAAGCATATCATCACCCCCGAGCTGCGCGTTTTCGCGTCGGGCAGTAGTGTAGACTACGACAAGCTCTACCCCATGGACCCCAACGTCGAGCAGCACATCCAGGATAACAGCGGCATCAGCTTCGGGATTCATCAGCGGTTGCAGACCAAGCGAGGCCCGGCCGGTAACCGCCGGACCGTCGACTGGATGCGCCTGAATATCGTCGGCGGGTGGTTCAATCAGCAGGGCACCGTACCCGGCGGCGGGCGGTTGTTCTTCTCCCGGCCGGAGTACAGCTATCAGCGAAACTTCATCGCCGCGGACTACACCTGGAACATCTCCGACTCGATTGCGCTGCTGGCCGACGGAAGCTACGACCTCCAGGACGGCCATTGCGACCTGCTCAACATCGGCCTGGCCGTCAATCGCGACGAGCGGCTGAGCTACTACGCCGGCATGCGGTACATCAAAGAGATGGATTCCGCCGTCGGCACGATCGGCGTGAACTACAAGATCAACAACAAGTACTCCATTCGCGTCTTCGAGCAGTACGACTTCGCCTACAAGGGCGGAATGAACACCGGCACACGCGTTACCATCGTCCGCAAACTGCCGCGCTGGTATGTGGCCCTGACGTTCATCTACGACCGCCGCCTCACTACCGAAGATGAGTTCGGCCTGATGCTTACGCTCTGGCCCGAAGGCGTGCCCGAGGCACGCATCGGAACCGGCCGCATGGACCTGCTCAACACCAGCAGCGAGAACTGATCTCTCCGGCCGCTCTTGATTCCATCGCCTCTCGCCCGTACCATACTCCCAGCATAAGGAGCAGGTATGGACCTCCAAATCGATTCTTCGCCGAACCTTCACGGTTCGGTCCGGGTGCCGCCCAATAAAAGTCATTCCTTCCGCGCGCTGATCTTCGCGGGCCTGGCCGAGGGAACCAGCCGCATCGACTCGCCCTCGGTCAGCAACGACTGGATGCTCGGCACCGAGGCCATCGAATGCTTCGGCGCACAGGTCGAGCCCCATGCGGACAATGTCTGGGAGGTCATCGGCACGAGCGGCAAGTTCCAGACGCCCGACGACGTGATCCACTGCGGCAATAGCGGGATCATCCTGCGGTTCTTCACCGCCATTGCCAGCTGCTGCGACGGCTATACCGTGCTGACCGGCGACGATTCGCTACGGCACATCCGCCCGATGCAGCCTCTGCTCGATGCCCTCAACCAGCTCGGCGCCCACGCGACCAGCACCAAGGGCGACGGCCATGCCCCCGTCGTCGTCCGCGGCCGCCTCGGCGGCGGACGTGCCGAGCTCGACGGCGCCGACAGCCAGTTCGTCTCGGCCCTGCTGATCGCCTGTGGCCTCGGCGATGCCCCCACCGAGCTGGTCGTCCAGAACCCCGGCGAGAGGCCCTGGGTCGACGTGACCCTCGGCTGGCTGGACAAGCTCGGCATCGAGTACAGCAACGATAACTATTCGCTCTACCGCGTCCGCGGCAAGAGCCACTGGGCTGGCTTTGAATATCGCGTCCCGCTGGACTGGTCGGCTGCAATGTACCCCATCGTCGCGGCCATCATCACGCCCGACAGCGAAATCCGCGTGCCCGGCATGGACCTCGACGACACCCAGGGCGACAAGGCGATGCTCGACATCCTTCGCGAGATGGGGGCTGACATCACCGTCGAGGGCGATACCGTCATCGCACGCAGCAGCAAGCTCACCGGTCGGACCATCGACTGCAACGACGTCATCGACCAGCTGCCCTTACTGGCCGTGGCCGGCGCCGCCGCCGAGGGCGAAACCCGCCTGGCCAACGCCGCCGTCTGCCGTGGCAAGGAGTGCGACCGAATCGCCGCGACCGCCCAGTGTCTCTCGGCCATGCACGGCCGCGTCGAAACCCACGACGACGGACTCACCATCCGCCAGAGCAAGCTCAAAGGCGCCGCCATCGACAGCTACCAGGACCACCGCATGATTATGAGCATGGCCGTGGCCGGGCTCATCGCCGACGGGCCCACCGTCATCCGCGACGCCGAACACATCAAGAAAACCTTCGGACACTTCATCGAACAGATGGCCACCGTCGGCTGCGACTTCCGCAAACAGTAACCCCGCCGCATCGGCCATAACCAGGAGCAGACATGGCTGACACACCTCCGCCTCTTCTGGAAGAGCAGCGCGAAAACTGGGGCTCCCGGGCCGGGTTCGTCCTGGCTGCCATCGGCTCGGCC
This sequence comes from uncultured Planctomycetaceae bacterium, assembly GCA_964497475.1. Taxonomy (GTDB): domain Bacteria; phylum Planctomycetota; class Phycisphaerae; order SM23-33; family SM23-33; genus CAZCDM01. The sequence continues at coordinate 104 of CAZCDM010000003.1, read as the reverse complement.
GTGGGGCTGGGCAACCTCTGGGGCTTCCCCTACAAGCTCTACGCCTACGGCGGCGGGGCATTTCTCATTCCCTACATCCTGGCGATGCTCGTCATCGGCATCCC
>CAZCDM010000002.1:0-38236 GCA_964497475.1 uncultured Planctomycetaceae bacterium | reverse complement strand
CCAACCTTGCAGCAATATTCATTTGTTAAAATGGAATTGTGCAACAGGTTCATATACTATTGAAAAACAACGGCTTAACCACGCATTCAGATTCGGTTACGCTAATATTATCAAAATCTATATTTTGTGGTTGCAGTTGTGCGATACCCCCCATATAGTGTTTTACTTGTCGGGGATGACAGGATTCAGCCGATGAGTTGTATGTGCTGCGTCGTCTCCGACTGCTTGGACGGGTGACTTGGCGGCCTTTGGGCACGCTGGCAGCAGCCATCGGTCGGGCAGGGATTTCCGCAACACACTGGGATCGTCAGGCTGCGTGAAGGAGCATGCTATGTTCGAACGGATTCGAAAGCGTGATGGACAGGTTGTCACTTTTCAGCCTGAGAAAATAACCCGGGCCATCTACAAGGCCGCCGTCGCTTGCGGGGGAGACAATTTCGCAAAGGCAGAATCGCTCTGCCGCGAAGTGCTCGACATCGCGGCAGAACGCATCGGCCAGCGCGAGCCGGATATCGAAGAAGTCCAGGACATCATCGAGAAGGTCCTCATCGAGAACGGCCACGCCCGGACAGCCAAGGCGTTCATCCTCTATCGCGAGAAGCGAAAAGGCGCCCGCCAGATGAACGCCCTGATCGGCGCGACGATCGAGATGTTCGGCGACTACCTCGAAGACCGCGACTGGAAGGCCAAGGAAAACGCCAACACCCAGAAGTCCATCAACGGGCTCAACAACTACGTCCGCGAGTTCTTCACAAAGAACTACTGGCTGTACGAGGTCTACCCCGACGAGGTCCGCAAGGCCCACGAATCGGGCGCCGCCCACATTCACGACCTCGGCTTCCTCGGGCCCTACTGCGCGGGCTGGGACCTCCGCCAGCTGCTCGTCGACGGCTTCGGCGGCGTGGCCGGCAAGTGCGAGTCCAAGCCCGCCAAGCATCTGCGGAGCTTCCTCGGGCAGATCATCAACTCCACCTTCACCACCCAGGGCGAGTCGGCCGGTGCCCAGGCCTGGAGCAGCTTCGACACCTACTGCGCCCCGTTCCTCCGCTACGACAAGCTCTCCTACGAGCAGGTCAAGCAGGCCCTGCAGGAGTTCGTCTTCAACATCAATGTCCCGACGCGCGTCGGCTTCCAGTGCCCCTTCAGCAATCTCACCTTCGACCTGACCGTCCCCAACACCCTCAAAGACCAGGCCGTCATCATCGGCGGCGAGATCATGGACGCCAACTACGGCGACTTCCAGGACGAGATGGACCTGTTCAACAAGGCCTTCTGCGAGGTGATGATGGAGGGCGACTCCAAGGGCCGCGTCTTCACCTTCCCCATCCCGACGATCAACGTCAGCCGCGACTTCGACTGGAACAGCCCCAGCGTCGACGCCTTCATGCAAACCACCGCCAAGTACGGCATCCCGTACTTCGCCAACTACGTCAACTCCGACCTGTCCCCCGACGACGCCGTCAGCATGTGCTGCCGCCTCCGGCTGGACACCACCGAACTGCGCAAACGCGGCGGCGGGCTCTTCGGCTCGAACCCGCTGACAGGCAGCATCGGCGTGTTCACCATCAACCTGCCGCGCATCGGCTACCAGGCCCGGACCAGGCAGGAATTCCTCGACCGCGTCACCGAGCTGATCCACGTCGGCAAGACGCAGCTGGAGATCAAACGCAAGATCATCGAGGAGCAGACCGAGAACGGCCTGTACCCCTACAGCAAGTTTTACCTGCGACACGTCAAGCAGCGCACCGGCGAGTACTGGACCAACCACTTCAACACCATCGGCATCGTCGGCATGAACGAAGCCCTGCTGAACTTCCTCGGCTGTGATATCGTCTCGGCCGAGGGACGCAACTTCGCCGTCGAACTCATGCACCATATGCGCGACGTCATGCAGGCCGTCCAGGAAGAGACCGGCCACTTCTACAACCTCGAAGCCACGCCCGCCGAAGGTACGAGCCATCGCCTTGCCCGGCTGGACCGGCAGCGATATCCCGACATCATCTGCGCCGGCACCGACACCCCCTACTACACCAACTCCACGCAAATGCCCGTCGGCTACACCGACGACCTCTTCACCGTGCTCGAAAACCAGGACGAACTGCAATGCCTCTACACCGGCGGCACGGTCCTCCACTTGTACCTCGGCCAGAAGATCGACAGCCCCGAAGTCTGCAAGAAGCTCCTGCAGAAAATCTTCACCCGCTATCAGCTTCCCTACGTCTCGATCACGCCGACCTTCAGCATCTGCAACACCCACGGCTACATCGCCGGCGAGCATTTCAACTGCCCCGAGTGTCAGTCCACCTGCGAGGTCTGGTCCCGCGTGACCGGCTACCTCCGCCCGGTGGAAAACTACAACGCTGGTAAGAAGGCCGAGTACTTCGAACGAAAAAAATACGCCATGCCCGAAGTGGTTGGATAACAACAGCAGCCAGAACACAGCAGGCGGATTGGCTTTTGTAAAACGCCCACTGCCTTCTGCCAACTCCCCCCAATACGATGCGAATCGCAGGACTGGAACCAACATCCTTCGTTGATTTTCCCGGCAAGATGGCCGCCGTGCTCTTCACGCCCGGCTGCAACCTCGACTGCTGGTACTGCCACAACCGCCAGCTCCTCGCCCCCGGCGAATCCGATACCACCCACGACCCCGATGACGTCCTGGCCCTGCTGGCCGAGCGGGCTGACTTCCTCGATGCCGTGACCATCACCGGCGGCTGCCCGACCCTCCAGAAAGACCTCGCCGAGTACTGTGCCCGCATCAAAGACCTCGGCCTGCTGGTCAAAGTCGACACCAACGGAACGCGACCCTGGGTCATCCGCGACCTCATCGAGCGCCAACTCGTCGACTTCGTGGCCATGGACATCAAGGCCCCCTTCCAGAAGTACGAAGCCATCTGCAAAACCCCCGTCGATATCGACGCCGTCAACGAAACGATCAACCTGCTGATGGCCAACCCCATCGCCTATGAGTTCCGCACGACCTTCGCCCCGGAGCTGACGACGGCCGACATCCTCCGCATCGGCCGGCGGATCCACGGCGCCGACCGCTACGTCCTCCAGCAGTACCGCAACCCCGGCCGCGGGATGGACATGTTCGGCCTCGTCGAACCACCCACGCCCCACCCGGCCGACTACCTCCGTAAGACCGCCGCACTCGTGCGGGTCTTCGTCCGCCATGTCATCATCCGCGGGCTGGACATTGAAACCGAGTTTTCCGAGGGCAGCTATGTCTCACGCGAGACGTCCAACCTCTTCGGCATCGATCAGGCCGGCCAGGCCTGACCCTCACGGCAACGGGCCCCTACCCAATCGGCCGAAAGCCTGCTATGCTCGTGCCATTCGCACGCAAGCACCTGAAAGGTTCCGCCATGCCATTCCCGCTCACTGACACCGAGATCAACATCATCAAGGCTGTTCGATTTGATCGGCCGGACTACATCCCCGCCCGGGCCTGCTTCAATGGCTCCTGCTGGGACGCCTACCCCCACGACGCCATTGGCGAGTGGATGGAATCGCACCCGATGCTTTTTCCCAGCTACGACCCCTCCACCGGCCCGGCCCGGCCGACATCCCACCCCTACCAGCAGGTGGGCCAGCCCTACACCGACCCCTGGGGCTGCGTGTGGGAAAGCTCCATTGAGGGCATCACCGGCACGGTGGTCAAGCATCCGCTGGAATCATGGGATGCCTTTGACAGCTGGACCCCGCCCGACCCGCGAAAAAGCAATGGCAAGACCTTCTACGAGACCGACGAATCCGAGCTGCGCAACCCCACCTTCAGTGCGGGGCTTGACCACGGCCATACCTTCCTGCGACTCTGCGACCTCCGCGGCTATGTGAACCTGCTGATGGACATGGCCGACGACGAGAAACGCCTCTGGAACCTGATCGAAATCGTCGAGGGGTTCAATCTCCACCTCGTACAAAACGCCCTGTCCCGCGAGGCTCAATGGATCGGATACCCCGAAGATCTCGGCATGCAGGTCGGCCCGATGCTATCACCAGACCAGTTCCGCAAGTGGATCAAGCCCAGCTACCAGCGACTGATTGCCCCGGCACGCAAGGCCGGCTGCATCATTCACATGCACTCCGATGGTGACATCCGTACCCTCGCCGAGGATCTCATCGAAGGCGGCGTGGAAGTCCTCAACCTCCAGGACCTCGTTAACGGTATCGACTGGATCGCCAAGACCTACGGCGGCCGCGTCGCCATTGACCTGGACATCGACCGCCAGAGCATCACCGTCAACGGAACCCCGCAGCAGATCGACGACCACATCCGCCACGCCGTCGAAACCATCGGCCGCCCCGAGGGCGGGCTGATGATGTTCCATGGCATCTACCCCGGCACGCCACACAACAACATCACCGCCGTGCTCGATGCCATGGAACGATACGCGACCTTCTACAACTGATCGTCCAGGCCGCTAGAAATGGCGGCCGCGAAGAATCGAAATCAGTAGCCAGACGCCCATCACCGCCGCCACGCAGTAGCCCACCACACCCATAATCTGCAGCGGGATGAACCCCAGCACCAGCCCTTCCTGCGGCGTGAGCATACTGCTGGCCACCAGCAGAGCTGCGATAATCACCGCAAAACTGATGCGGTTGGAACTCTTGTCCAGCGTGCTGACCAGGGCTTCGAGATGCTCGTGGTGCACCCGCAGCTGGAAGTCGCCTTTGCGGACCTTGCGGATAATCGCACGGGCATCTTCAGGGAACCGCCCGGCAAACTGTGCCGTCTCGCGCAAGGCCGAGCGGATCTGCCCGATGTACTGACGCGGGTCAAGCTGCTGCAGGCGAAACCGCCGGGCGAATGGCTTGAGGGCTTCGATCGTATCGAACTGCGGATCGAGTGTCACCGCCAACGTCTCGATGGTCATGAGGCTCTTGAGCATCAGCGTGAACTGGGCGGGCGGTTTGATCTCGTGCTTGCGGATCAGCGAGAACATCTCGTTGATCACCTCTCGCAGGGGAATTTCCTCCAGCGGCAGGTTGTAGTAGCGGTCGATGAGCTCCTCGGCGTCGGCAGCCAGCTCGTGCGTATCGGTCTCGTCGTCGAGCAGCTCGGCTGTGCGGAAGGCATGCAAAACCGCATCCACGTCATGGTCGACGATGCCCAGAACCAGCTCGCTGAGCAGCTCGCGGTCGCCACTGCGCAGCCGGGCCACCTGGCCGAAGTCGATCGGCACGACGATATTTCCATCCAGCATCAACATATTGCCCGGATGCGGATCGGAGTGAAACAGCCCATACTCGAAAATCTGCTTGAGCACGAAGTCGGCCCCGCGGCTGGCCAGTACCTGCGGATCGAGCCCGGCCGCGATCATCGACTCGCGGCTGCGAGGCTTGATCCCGTCAATGTATTCCATGGCCAGCACCCGCTTGGTGCAAAACTCCGGCACCACCTCCGGAACGTGAACCGTCGGATCGTCCTTAAAATTCCGGCCGAACTGCTGGAGATTCCGTCGCTCGACGGTCATGTCGACTTCCAGCGAGACGGCCTCGGTGAACTCGCGGGCCATGCGGGGCAGGTCGATCTTGCCCGAGGCATCGTTGACCGTGCCCAGCCAGTCGGCCAAGCTCTTGAGCATGTCGCACTCAAAGGCGAGACGCTCCTGAATCCCCGGGCGAGTGACCTTCACGACCACCACGCGCCCGCCGGGCAGAACGGCCCGGTGCACCTGGGCAATGCTGCCGGCGGCAATACACTGATCGTCAAACTCGACGAACACCTCGCCGATGGTCTGGCCGAGGTCCTCTTCCAGCACCGCCCTGATGCGGGCGAACTTCTCCGGCGGAACCTGGTCCTGCAGTTTGGTGAGTTCCTCGACGTACTCCGGCGGGATCAGGTCGGGCCTGGTGCTGAGCAGCTGGCCGAGCTTGATGAACGTCGGGCCGAGCTCTTCCAGCGCCATCCGCACGCGCTCGGGCGTAGTGTGCTTGCTGCCGTCGGCCGAGCGAACCCGCCGAGGGACCGACCGTTTTCCGAATCGGCCGATCACGCTGCGGTGCAGTCGCGAGACCACCTCCGAAAAGCCATACTTCATCAGCACCGCCATGATGTGACGGTACCGGCGGGCATGCTCGAACGAACGCCCGATGTGCAGCGGCCAGGGGGCCAACTCAGTCGTCCTGCTGGAGTTTTTCCAGGGTCGCCGTAATGGCCTGGAGCTGCTGCTCGATGCGCGAAATATCGTTCTTGGTCGCCACGGACGTCGACTCAATGGCCTTGTGCATCTGCTCGTTGACGAGCTTCTCAAGATCCTGCCGCGTCTTGTCGGCCGAGTCCATCAGCTCCTTGACGAAGCTGCTCTTGCCTTCCCGCTCGGCCTGGCCGCGTGCGACGTATTCATCGAAAATCGACTCGGCCTTCTCACGCGACATCGACATCACGCCCAACCCGGCCAGCATCATCTTGTTCATTGCTTCAAACATGGCATCTCCTGCTGAGATCGCGGGCTGATACACGATCCATCCAGCCCTTGCACTGTATTGTAGGACGCCCACGCCGGACATTGCAATGCCTCACCGCCAGCTAGCCCACGCGCGATTTCAGCTCGGCTGCTACGCTCTTGCCCAGCTCGAAGCACGCGCCGTACACATCGCCGTCTGGCACGAACTTACTCTTGAGCGAATCGTGGACGATCTCGACGTTCATTTCGCCGAGGAACTCCTGGAGCTTTTTGACCGACTCGCCGCTCCAGCCGAACGACCCGAACGCCGCTCCGATGAGCCCCTCGGGCCGAAGGCCCTTGATGTAGGTCAGCACGTCGGCAATGCGGGGGAATATCTCGTTATTCAGCGTCGGGGCACCAACCAGCAGCGCCCCAGCCTCCAGCAGCCGCGTGGCTACGTCGCTGCGATGCGTGCCGGACAGCGGCATGAGCGTCGGCCGGGCTCCGCCGGCACCGAGGCCCTCGCCCACCGCGCGGGCCATCTTCTCGGTACTCTTCCACATCGTATCGTACAGCACGATGGCCTTGTCCGTCCGCGTCCCTGCCGCCCAGCCCGCATACCAGCCGATGATCTTGCCCGGCTCGGCCCGCCAGATCGGGCCGTGGTCCGGGCAGAGAATGTTCATCTCCCACCCGGCCGCGGTGAGCTTCTCCAGCGCCTTGGAGACGAAGCCGTCCAGCGGCATGAGGATGTTGGCGTAGTATTTCTCCGCCTCGAAGTGCAGCACGCCGAGGTCGACCTGATCGGCGAACCGCTCGTAGCAGGCCAGGTGCATGCCGAAGGCGTCCTGGCTGAACAGCAGCTTCTGAGCCGGCAGGTAGCTTACCATGCTGTCCGGCCAGTGACACATGCGTGTCTCGGCGAAGACGACGCTCTCGCTACCGAGGTCCACGCTCTGGCCATCCTCGACGGGCGTGATTTGATCACCCAGGCCGTAATGCGCGTCGAGCGCCTTCTGGCCGTTCTTGCTGGCGTAGACGACGTCCGGCTCGATCACCCGCAGCGCCTCTGCCAGCTCGCCGGAATGGTCCGGCTCGGCATGGTTCGAGATCAGCACCTCGATCTTCGACGGATCGATGACCGACGAAATCCGCGCCATCATCTCGTCGAAGAAACCGGCCTTGACCGTATCAACCAGCGTGACCTTGTCAGCCAAAATCAGATACGCATTGTACGTCGTTCCGCGATGGGTCGAGTACCCGTGAAAATCTCGCACCGCCCAATCAATCGCGCCGACCCAGTAGACGTTTTCCGTTACCTGTACCGCATGAAATGCACCGTTCACATCCGCCTCCCGGTTGGCCGTGATGGCCTGTTCGTATGATTCAGTTCGCCGCCGGCTCTTCACCCGTGCCCGTCACCTGGGTCGGATAGGCAAAGACACGCCCCGCCATTTCGCGGTCGAGCATCATCAGGGCTGGGCCCTGCTCGCCGGCGAGCTTGACGTTATCGAGATTTGTCTGGACGTTGTCTTCTTCCTCGACCTGCTCGTCGGTGAACCACTGCAGCAGGCTGCGGCAGGCGCGGTCCTTGACCTCGTCGGCCAGGTCGGACAGATCGTTGATCCGCCCGGTGATGTACTGCTCGTGGGCCAGGGCGTCGGCGAAGAGCTCTTCGACCGAGCCCCACTCGAGCTTCTTGGGTGCGTCGATCGCTTGGAGCTTGACCGACCCGCCCCGCTCCTGAATGTGGCGGAAGAACTTCATCGCGTGGAGTGTTTCTTCCTGCGCCTGGACTTCCATCCACTGGCTCATGCCGGAGAGGTTCTTCTCGTCCAGCCAGGCCGCCATCTGCAAATACAGCCAGCCCGAGTGGGTTTCCGCGTTGATCTGATCGTTGAACGCCTGTTCTATTTTTTCATTCAGCATGGTGTATTCCTTTCGTTCGATTGAAAGCTTTGTGTTATGCGCCGCCGAAATCGGCCGCGTCATGACATTATATCCAGCCCATCGGACCGTGTCGCGTTTCAGTTGATCCACAACCCATGACGGTTGCAAAAAATGCGGACAGCCTGGCAAGGCCCGGGCGAAAACCGCACCGCCGGCTCGTCGTCCGGTGTCAGGTCGACCCGTTCGACATAGCCGTCACGGCGCGTCAGCTCGATCCATTGGATGAAGTGATCGTCCTGCATCGGGTGGGGATGCTGGCCAACGGCAACCGACACACCCTCCGGCCCGGCCGAGATGACAGGCTGATGACTGTCCGCCTCGCCACTTCGGCCTGGTTGCTGCAACGTCATCGGTTGGCCGCAACAGATCGGCTCGCCCGCGCCGGCGTCGAGCACGGCAACCACAATGCCGCACACGCCGCACTTGTATACCTCGCCCGCTCGAACGCTCACGACGCGTCCGCCAGCGTGCGGACCGCCGCGATGGCCTTGTCGTACTGCGGCTCGTCGGCAATCTCGGTCACCAGTTCCTTGTAGACGATATCACCCTCGGCGTTGACGACCCAGACCGACCGCGCCAGCAGCCGAAGCTCCTTGACCAGCAGGCCCCAAGCCTCGCCGAAGGCTGCATCGCGATGGTCGCTGAGGGCCCGGACGTTTTCGATATCGTTCGCGCCGCACCACCGCGCCTGGGCGAAGGGCAGATCCATGCTGATCGTCAGCACGACCACGTCATCCGACAGCTCGGTCGCCTTCTTGTTGAACATGCGCGTCATCGTGTCGCACACGGGCGTATCCAGCGAGGGCACGGTGGTCAGCACGACGGTCTTGCCCTGGTAGCTGCCCAGCTGAACCTCGTTGAGGTCGGTGTCGATCACGGTCGCATCGGGGGCGTCGTCGCCGACGTTGAGCACCGGGCCGAGGAGGGTCAGGGGGGCACCTTTGAATGTTACTGCTCCGGAATGTTCCTGCATGGGTTCGTCCTTTGCGGGTTGGGTTTTCGGTTGCGTCTCTGCCAGGGCGTCGTCGATGGCCCGGCGGGCGTCGGCCTTGTCCCGATAGCCTCGCCAGCCGCCGACGACCTGGCCTGTATGGAATAATAGCACCGTCGGCGTTGCCTGCACCTGATATTTTTCCACCAGGCCTCCATTGGCCCGCACATCCACCGCCCGGAACCCCACCCGCGAGCCAACCTCCTGCTGCAGCTCGCTGAGCACCGGTGCAAGTCGGCTGCACGGCGGACAGCCGTCCTGATAGAAGTCGACAACCATCAGCCCGTCGGCCTGAAGGACCTCGGCGGCGAACTGTTCCTCGCTTTCGATGCGAGCCAGCGCGTCGGCCCCGCCGGCGGATCCGCCGATCATCGAGGCGATCAGCCAACCCAGCACCGCACCGACCACCGCGCCGCCGATGGGATTACACGTCAGCGGGCAACTCCCGCCGGCGCGCTTCATCAACGCCCCGCCAATCGCGCCGGCAGCCAAGCCCAGTCCTACCCCGATCAATATCCGTGTCGTCAGCATCGTCACTCCTTCTCTTTGGTTTGCCGCGCCCGGGCCTGATAGCCCAGCGATTCCACCGCGGCGATCAATGTGTCCGTATCGAGGTCCTCCCCGGTCACTGTCGCCCGGCCGCCTTTCAGATCGACCCGCGCCGCATCGACGCCCGATTGTTCCAGCAACGCCCGCTGCACCGAGTGGCTGCAATGCGAACAGGTCATGCCCTCGACGTCCAGCACGAGGCGGTCGAGCCCGTCGGCCGAGTCGTCGGCCTCATTGCGCTTGAACAGCGGCCGGATGATCGCCCAGCCGAGCACGGCCAGCAGGCCGATGGCCCCGCCATACTTCAGCCAAGTCGGCAGCATCTGCGAGACGGCCCGGCCGGGACTGTACCCGCCCCAGTCGAAGATGCCATCCAGCAGCAACCCGCCGGCGAAGGCACAGCCGATGACCGTCAGCAGGTAGAGCACCGCCGTGCGTTTGCCCATCACCCGCCAGATCGTCGCCAGCGTGGCCGCGTTGGTGGCCGGGCCCGTCATCAGAAATACCAAAGCCGCCCCCGGCGTAACGCCACCATCAAGCACCAGCGCCGCGGCGATCGGCACCGACGCCGTCGCGCAGACATACATCGGCACGCCCAGCAACATCATGACCCCCATCGCCAGCACGCCCCGGCCGAGATGCTCGGCGAAGAATCCCTCCGGCACGAAGGCCGATATCGCCGCCGAGATCACCAGCCCCACCAGCAGCGCCTTGCCAATGTCGGCCGGCAGTTCACCAAAGCCATATCGCAGCCCGTCGACCAACCGGGCAACGAACCCACCCGGCCCGGCATCCTCTTCATGCTCGCCCTGACAGGACTCGCCGCAGGAATCGTCCGCCGAACACGACTCGCCGTGAACCTGCTCCTCGGCATGGCCCTGGCCGCTGCCACAGCAGTCGCTCGGGTCGGCCGACGATTGGCCGGCGAATCGGCTGACGACCACCCCGCCCAGAACGCCACTGGCCAGGGCAATCAACGGGCGGAAGATCGCAAAGACCACGCCCAGCAGGCTGAAGGTCACCAGGATGCTGTCCACGCCGGTCTGCGGGGTCGAGATCAAGAATGATGTCGTCGCCCCCTTGCCCGCGCCGTGTCGGCGAAGCGAGGCCGAAACGGGAATCACCCCGCACGAGCACAGCGGCAGGGGCACGCCGAACGCGGCAGCCTTGATGCAGGGCACGATGCCCCGCCCGCCGAGGTGACGCTCGATGAGCTTCGGCGACAGGACGATCGACAGCAGCCCGGCCACCGCAAAGCCCAGCAGCAGGTAGGGCGACATCTCCATCAGGACCGACCAGAAGTCGGCCAGAAATTGCAAAAGGTATTCGACCATGTCTCATTGTATACGGCCGAGCCGGGCGAAGCGTTCCCCGACTGCAAGTTCGCGGCCGCGTGCGGGACGAGCTATCGCTCGCGGTAGGCATCCATGCCGGCATGGGCGAGGCAGAAATCGTACTTCACCGGGTCGGCCGGGCAGATCGCCGCAACGGCTGCGGTTACCTCACGGGCGGTGGTTTCGTCAGCCTGCTTGCGCTGCGTCGCGCCGTGCCGCTGTGCCCAGGCCAGCAGGTGCGTGTCGATCGGCATGAGCAGCTCAGCCGGGGCGATGCACCGCCAGTGACCCACGTCGACCGCATCGCGCCGGACCATCCACCGCAGGAACAAATGCAGCCGCTTGCACGCGCTGCGGCGCGACGGGTTGGCCAGCAGATGATCGCACCGCCGCTCCGGGTCGAGCGTGTGGCAGAACCAAGCCGCCGCCGGCAGCAGCTCCGGCTCACAGCGCCGCGCCTCGGCGAAGCACTCTTCCAGCGAGCCGAACTGCGCAATCGCACCGGCCGCCCCGCACAGCAGCTCAGCCAGCTTGGCCCCGCTGGTCACCCGGTGTCGAAACCCCGCCAGCCGGCGTCGCAGCTCGCCGCGCGACGTCCGCGCGATGTATTCCGCCGGCCGGTCACCCAGCACCTCCAGCGCCCGGTCGATCGAGAGCATCGCCTGCTCGACTCGCCCGTAAGCCAGACACGAGCCCACCAGCCCGGCCACCTCGCGATCCAGCGGGTCGGCGTAGCGATACATCACCCGCACCGGATCGCCGGCCGCCATGGCCCGCGTGGTGTACCGCCGGTAGAGCGATTCGAGATGGTCGGCGTCGATAGCCATCGCTGCATTCTCACGCAAATTGGGATTCCAGGGTGGCGGGGCTCCTGTCCCGCCGTCCAATCATAGCAGACATGGTGGAACGGGAGCCCCACCATGCACTCCCAGCCTGCACTGTAGTCTACCGGCCCGCACGCTGTGCGCAAAACAAAGCCCGCCGCAATCGCGACGGGCCTTGGGAGTTACGCAACGGCCGGTCAGTCTTCTTTCGGCGGTTCCTTGGCGTCCATCCAGCTGAACATCTTCCGCAAATCGCGGCCGACCTTCTCGATGGGATGGTTGAAGTCCGCCTCGTAGAGCTTCTTGAAGTTCGGCTTGCCGTCGGCACACTCAGCCAGCCACTGCTTGGCGAAGCTGCCGTCCTGGATCTCGCCGAGCACCTTCTTCATGTTCGCCTTGACGCTGTCGTCGATGACCTTCGGGCCGACGGCCAGGTCGCCCCACTCGGCCGTGTTCGACACGCTGTACCGCATGTAGCTGATGCCGCCCTCGGCCATCAGGCGGATAATCAGCAGCAGCTCGTGCAGCACCTCGAAGTAGGCAATGCCCGGCTGGTAGCCCGCCTCGGTGAGCGTCTCGAAGCCGGCCTTGACCAGCGCCGTCAGGCCGCCACACAGCACAGCCTGCTCACCGAACAGGTCGGTCTCGGTTTCTTCGGTGAAGGTCGTCTCGATGATGCCCGCCCGGCCACAGCCCACGCCGATCCCCCAGGCCAGCGCAATATCGTGGGCATCGCCCGATTCGTCCTTCTCGATCGCGATCAGGCCCGGCACGCCCGAACCTTCCACGAAGCAGTCGCGGACGGTATGGCCCGGACCCTTCGGTGCGATCATCACCACGTTGACGCCCTCGGGCGGCACGATGCAGCCGAAGCGAACGTTGAACCCGTGGCAGAAGCCCAGCGTCTTGCCCGGGGCGAGGTTCGGCTTGATGTCGTTCTCGTACACCGTCGCCTGCACTTCATCCGGCAGGGTCACGATCAGCAGGTCGCCCTGCCTGGTGGCCTCGGCGGCCGAGACCGGCTCGAAGCCCGCCTCCTTGGCCAGCTTGTAATTGTGCGTGCCTTCCAGCTCAGAGACGATCACCTTCACGCCGCTGTCACGCAGGTTCTGGGCGTGGGCGTGACCCTGGCTGCCAAAGCCAAACACCGCCACCGTCTTGCCCGACAGCGCATCCAGCGAGCCGTCTTTGTCGTAGTAGATCTTCAGATTGTTGTCCGTCATGGTTGCTCCTGTTGCAGGGGTATGGTTGCAAACGAGATGTCTTACACCCTCGGCCCGGCCGAGTCAAGCCCCCGCCTCCGCCTGCGCGATTGACACCGCCCCGCCCGGCCGGGATACTTGCACCGATGAGCATCCTGTTAGACATCGCCTACGGCCTGGCCATCCTGCTGAGCAGCCCGCTGTGGCTGATCCGCATGATCCGCCACGGCCGATACACCCGCGACTGGGCCCAACGCCTCGGCAAGGCCCCACTGCGCCACCACCTCCAGCCGGTCATCTGGATCCACGGCGTGAGCCTCGGCGAAATCAATACCGCCCGCTTCCTCGTCAACGAACTCCACGCCCAGCTGCCGGACTTCCGCATCATCATCAGCGCGACGACGCAGACCGGCATCGACCGCGCACGCGAGCTGTTCGCACCCGGCCATGCGGTGTTCCGCTGGCCGATGGACTTCAGCCTCGTCGTCCGCCGCACGCTGAACCGCGCCCGCCCGAGCCTGGTCATCCTCATGGAAGGTGAGGCCTGGCCGAACTTCCTGGCTGCGTGCAATCGTCGCGACATCCCCGCAGCCATCGTCAACGGACGCATGAGCCCCGACAAGGGCTACCCGCGATACCGGCTGATCAAGCCCATCGCTCGACGGCTGTTCAATCGCCTCGCCGCCATCGGCGTGCAGGACGAAACCTATGCCGAGTGCTTCCGCTCGCTGGGCACCGATCCGCAGAAGATTCACGTCACCGGCATGATGAAGTTCGACGCGATGGAAATCTCCGACCACATCGCCGGGCAGGACGATCTCGCCCAGGCGATGGGCATCGATGCCGACGCACCGCTGTGGGTCGCCGGCGGGACCGGCCCCGGCGAGGAGCAGCTGCTCCTCGATGCGTGGTCCATCCTGCGGAAACACTGCCCGGCCCTGCAACTGGCCCTCGTGCCGCGCAAGCCCGAACGCTTCGAGGAAGTTGCCCGGCTGATCGAATCACGCGGCATGTTCGCCCGCCGGCGCAGCGAATGCACCGACCCGTCCAGACCCCCCGCCGCAGCCCAGCAACCCGTCGTCCTGCTGGGCGATACCATGGGCGAACTGCGATGCTTCTACGCCCTGGCCGACGTGGTCTTCGTCGGGCGGAGCCTTGTCCCCGCCGGCGGAAGCGACATGATCGAACCGGCCGCCCTGGCCCGACCGACCTGCTTCGGCCCGCACACCTACAACTTCCCCCAGGCCGACGCCCTGGCCAGGAACGGCTGCGTGCGTGTGGCAAACCTCGATGCGCTGATCGACCAACTCCGCGCCTGGCTGGCCGACCCAACCTCCGCAGCCGCCGCCGGGCAGGCCGCCCAACAGTACGTCCGCAGCCAGCAGGGCGCGACGAAACGAAACGTCGAGATGCTCTGCGCACTGCTGGGCCGACGACCAGCCTTGACGGCTGGCGACATCGCCACCGACCTCATCGAGCAGGAGGCCTGACCATGCCCGACCAGGCCATCCGACAGGACATCATCGCCCGAGCCCGCCGCATCGTCGTCAAGGTCGGCACGAACGGGTTGACCGACCGCGCTGGCCGACTCGATGCACAACAGGTCGCCGCCCTCAGCCGACAGATCGCCGACCTTCTCGATGATGGCGTGGACGTCACGCTCGTGGCCAGCGGCGCCATCGGCGCAGGGCTCGGCGAGCTGGACTTGCCGGCCCGGCCCAAAACGCTGCCGGAACTCCAGGCCGTCGCCGCCGTCGGCCAGGGCCAGCTTATGCGCGCCTTCCACGATGCACTCGCCCCGCTGGGCCGGCGCGTCGGGCAGGTGCTCATCAGCCGGGACGACTTCGAGCATCGCGGCCGATACCTCAACATCCGAAATACGCTTTGCGCGCTGCACGAACTGGACACCCTGGCGATTCTTAACGAGAACGACGCCGTAGCCACCGAAGAGCTCGACACGCGGTATGGGGATAACGACATCATCGCTGCCCACGTGACGAACATGCTCCAGGCGGAGGTTCTCGTGCTGCTGAGCAGTGTCGATGGCGTACTGGATGACGGCGGGCAGGTCATCGACGTTATCGAGCAGGTCAACGACGATGCCCTCGCCCTGGCCGACGAACGACGAAGCTCGCTCGGCTCGGGCGGCATGTCGGCGAAGATCGCCGCGGCCGGGCTGGTCACCGCTGCCGGCGAGGCCGTCGTCATCGCCAACGCACACACGCCGGAAGTTCTGTCCCGTCTGCGCGCGGGCGAGAAGCTCGGCACGGTGTTCCTGCCGGCCGACCGGAAGCTCTCCAGTAAGCGCCGATGGATCGGCCAGGCCGCCCGACCCGAAGGGACCATTTACGTCGATGCCGGTGCAGCGACCGCCCTGCGGGAGATGGGCAAGAGCCTGCTGCCCAGCGGCATGACGGAAATCCAGGGCACGTTCGAAAAAGGCGCGACAGTCTCGATCGTCGGCCCGGACGGCTTGGAGATCGCCCGGGGGCTGACCAGCTACGCCTCGGCCGAGTTGCAACAGATCGCCGGGCTCCGCACCGAGCAGATCGAGGAAACGCTCGGCCACTGCCCCACGCCCGAAGCCGTCCACCGCAACAACATGACGGTGCGGTAACGGCACCTTGCTTCTCAGCGGATCGGCACTTGAACGGGCGATGAAAAAACCTGCTGGCCCGACGGCGCGGTGTAGCGAGCAATAACGGTGACGATGTTTTGCGTCGGGCGAGCGTCACCCCAGAGCAGCATGAGATTGTAGTTCCACAGGCCAATGGTTTGCGACTGGAACCGCTGAAGCTGTTCGGGGGTGTAGCTCCAGACCTTCAGCGGGACGGGGTCGGTCTTGGGCCCGGCCTGGTTCAGTCGGCCGTCGAACAGCAGGATATCCAATCGCCCGTCGCCCAGGACGGTCTGGGCGTTGGGGCCCTGGTAGAGGAACACGCGGGCCTGGACGCCGTCGGGCCCAGCCGTGCTTTCGATATCGACGGGCTGGGGCGGCATGACCAGCTGGACATGATCGACCGTCGGCGTCCGCGGCGGGCCGCAGGCGATCAGCACCGCCGAAACAACCACGATCAGGGCCGAGCGAATCATTCCACTTCTTTCTCCACCGGAGCGGGGTCGCCAGGCTTCCAGGTTTCGTCAATCCACTCTTCAGGCAGCAGCTCCAGCTCGATCACCGTATCGTGAACGTTCCGCAGGCGCCTCTCGGTGTTGGTATCGGGCAGGGTGCGGGATTCCTGGTTGACCATGTCACGCAGGGCTTCGTCGGTAAAGGTATCCAGCGCGCGATCCTTGTACGGATGATTCATCTTCAACGAACGCAGCGTGTCATTATCCTTCAGCTCCCGCGTGGTCACCGAGTTCTGGTCGCCCCCGTTGCGGAGGATGTGCGGCGTGAGGAAGATCAACAGCTCGCTGCGGTTCTTGGTTTTGGTCGTGTTGCGGAACAGCAGGCCCATCAGCGGAATGTCGCCCAGGATGGGCACCTTGTCTTCGCGGTCTTCGTCGGTCGTGGTAATCAGCCCGCCGATGATGATCGTCTGGCCGTCCTGGCAGGTCACGGTGGTCTGAGCGGCCCGGTTGTTGATGTACGGTGCTTCGGCGAACTGCGTGATCGGCGTGAAGGATTTGCTCACGGAAGAAATGGTCGGCTTGACCTCCATCCGCACCGAGCCGTCCGAACCAATCCGCGGGAGAATCTCCAGCTGCACGCCGATCTGCTCGTAGGTGATCGTGTTGATCGTATCGCCCTGGTCGGTTACGCGGCTGTTGGTGATCAGCGGCACGCGCTGGCCGACTTCGATCAGGGCCGACTGATTGTTGGCTGCGAGAATCTGCGGCCGGCTGAGAACCTCCACGCGGTTCTGCTGCTGCAGCGCCCGCAGGAAGAAGTTCAGGTCGCCGCCGGTGACCGAGACATTAAAACCAATCGGATTGCCCGCCTCGAGCGACGCCCGGACCGACATGTTCGAGCCACCCTCGATGAGGTTGCTCCGGTAGGTCGTCTGCCAGCCCCAGTCCACGCCGAGGGTCGAGTCGTTGTCCAGCCGGACCTCCGCCAGCAGGGCCTGGACGAGCACCTGGGCAGGCGGCTGGTCGAGCTCCTCGATCATCTGGCCCAGCGTCTGGAAGTACCGCGGGCTGGCCGAGAGCAGCAGCGTGTTGGATTCTTCCTCGGCCACGACGGCCACTTCCCGCTCGAGCATCCGCTGGGCGGCGTCGAGGTTGTCCTTGCCGAGCGTCGAGACCAGCCGCTGGCGTTCCTGGTCAAGAAAGGCGCGGACGGTTTTCTCGATGTTCGAAGCCTGGGCATTCTTGGGCCGATACACACGGGTGACGCGCTCCTGGCCGGGGGAGGCATCGAGGCGGGTAATCACGGCCGCAGCCATGTCCAACTGCTCCGGCGAGCCACCGATGAGCAGGCTGTTGGTGCGGGTATCGACGGTGATGTTCAGGCTGGCCTGGTCGACCTGGCCGGTGGTGGCCGAGGCGAGCTGGCCGTCGGCGAGGGTGTACTTGACGGCCGGGCCTTCGCGGTCGGTGCCGGCTTTGTCCTCGAAGCGGAACAGCTGGGCGAGAACCTCCGCCATCCGTGCCGCGTCGGCATTCTGCAAAGCAAAGACGCGAATTTCCGCCGCCCGCGGGCTGGCCGAGTCGAGCGAGGAGATCATGCTCGACAGCAGCGGCATGTTGTCCAGCGGGGCCGAGACGACCAGTGCATTGGTCCGTTTGTCGGGCGTGATCAGCACGCCCTCCTGCAGGGCCGATGTGATGAGATTCTTGCCCGCCGGCGTGCGGCGAATGAACTGCAGCAGCGTCTGACGGTTGGGGCTGACCTTGGTCAGCGCCTTGGGCTTTTCGGTCAGCACGTCCATCAGCAGCGCGGCGAGTTCCTCGGCGTCGGCATTGTCCAGCGGGAAGACGCGGATTTCCGTGACGCGAGTGACCTTGTCGCGGTCGAGCTGATCGACGAGCTGGGCGATGCGTTTTTGATCTTCCACGCCGGCCGAGACGATGATCGCATTGATGCGCTCGTCCGCCGTCAGCGAAAGGTCGTTGGGGTCGCCACCGCCGGAGCGGTAGAGGCTCTTGAGGGTGTCGAGGGCCTGGACGGCGTCGGCCTTGGCCAGGGGGTAGATCTTCACGAGCTGGCGATCGTCGTCACTGGGCTTATCGAGGCGATGGACCATCGACGCGACGAGTTCCATCTCGTCCGGCGTGGCCCCGACGATGAGCGTATTGCTCCGCGGGTCGGCGAGGATCGAGACCTTGTCCTTGCCCTGGCCTCGGACGGTGCGGTCGTCGAAGAGCTTCTGCAGCGTGCCCTGGAGCCGCTGGGCGGTGGCGTGTTTGAGCTCGAAAACGCGGAAGTCCGTCGCCGGAGCCGAGTCGTCCGTGTCCAGCCGGGCGATGATGTTCTTCACGGCTGCGAAGCTCTCCCGGCTGCCGGCCACGAGCAGCGCGTTGGTCCGGCTGTCGGGAAGGACGACCACCGGCAGCGATCGGCCGGTCGAGCCAGTGGACTCCTCGGCGGCCCGCTTCTGGCGGAAGAAAGCCTGCAGCGTCGGCGCCAGGCGGGCTGCGTCGGCATGCTTCAGCGGGAAGACCTGGATATCGCCCAGCAAGCCGAAGCTCTCGTCGGAGTCGACCTTGGCGATGATCTGTTCGAGGATCGAGAAGTTCTCTCGGCTGGCTGAGACGATCAGCACATTCATGCGGGCGTCGACGGCCAGGGAGACCTTCTCGCGGGCCTTGATGGTGGCGGCCTGGTTGGCCGAGCCGACCAGCCCGGGCTTGTAGAGCCCCTGGTCGAGCAGGCCTCGCAGCATCGTCGCGACGCGCTGGGCGTCGGCGTGCTTGAGCGGATACATCCGCACCACGCCGGTCTCGTCGGCCGGGGCAACATCGACCTTGGCCAGCAGCTCGCGAATGAGCCCGAGGTTCTCCTTGCTGGCCGAGACGATCAGCGAATTGCTCAGCGAGTCGATGGCCACGTCCACGCGATCCTGCGGACTGGGTGTCTGGTCGGCGGGGGTCATGCTCCGCAGGCGGGCGGCGAACAGCCGGCCGATTTCCGGGCCGATCACGCCGGCATCATTGTATTCCAGCGGGATGACCGTCAGCTGCACCGCCGGGTCGGTCAGCTTGACGTCGAGGCGCTGCAGGAGACTCTTGAGGATCTTCGAGTCATCGGCCGTGGCCGCCACGAGCAGGCTGTTGGTCCGCAGGTCGGGCAGGATCACGGGGCGCTGCCGCTTGATCTCGGCCGTGCGGGCCGCCTGGTACCGCTGGGCGAAGAGTCGGCTCAGCGTTGTCGCAATGGTCGCCGCGTTGCCCTCCTCCAGCGGCAGGACCTGGACCTGACCGGCCAGGGCCGGGCTGGCTGTATCCAGCTTCGTCGCGAGGTCGCGGACGATCTGAAAACTCTCAGTCGAGCCGCCGACGATCAGGCTGTTCGATCGTGCATCGGCGAGGATGACCGTCCGCAGGGCTTCGGCGTCTTTCAGGCCGAGCGACTGCTGGCGCTGCACGCGGGCGTCCATCATCCGCTGGAGGATCGAAGCGACGGTGAGGGCCTCGGCGTTTTCCAGCGGCAGGAGGCGGAGGTCGCGCAGCTCAACGGGGGTTTTGGCATCGAGCCGGCCGAGCAGCGTCGTCAGCATCGAGAACGTTTTCTCGCTGGCCGAGACGATCAACGAGTTGGTGCGGGTGTCGACGGCGACGGTGGGTCGATCTTCGTCGCGGACGAGCTTGGCATTGGGGCCGGTGTAGAGCGAGCGGATCACGCCGTCCAGCCGGGTCGCGTCGGCATGGACCAGCGGGAAGATCCGCACCTGGTTCATCGAGCCGGCCCCGGGGATGTCCATGCTCTTGACGACGTCGGCGATCAGGGGCATGACGTCGCTGCGGGCGGCGACGACGAGCATATTCGTCCCGCCCTCGGCGCGGATCGACAAGGCCGGGTGCAGTTTCGGAAAATCGCTCTCCTGGAGGTCGGCCTTGCCATCCTTACCGGCCAGATGCGTCCGCAGCCGGGTGACCTGCGTCTGGACGCCCTCGGCGGCGGGGTTCCGGCCCCGCTCGGCGAAGACGGCCTGCAACGTCGGAGCCAGCCGCGTTGCGTCGGCATGGTCCAGCCGGAAGAGGCGAATCTCGGTGACGACCTTGCCCTTCTCGCGGTCGAGGTCTTTGACCAGCAGGTCGGCCAGGGCCAGGACGTCCTCCTCGCCGGAGAGGATCAGGCTGTTGGTGCGCGTGTCGGCCGAGATGTTCAGCGTCTTGACCAGCGCCTTGCCGGTCGTCGATTCCGGCTCGGCCCGGCCGGCGGTGCTCTGGCCCGGCTGGCCGGCCAGGCGCCGGCCCTGGGCGAAGACATCCCGCAGGATGTCCCGCACGCTGACGGCGTCGGCATTGGTCAGATGGATGAGCTTGACCTTCACACCGGCGGTGAGGGGCACGGTGTCGAGCACGTCGACGATGGCGGCCAGGGCGTCGAGGTTCTTTGGCGTGGACGAGAGAATCAGCGAGTTGGTTCCCTGGGGACGGGCGGGGTCGGCGTCGATCTTGATTGGCTTGGTCAAGTCCAGCGGCGGGAGGGTTTCCTTCATCGTGCTGCGAACCTGCAGCAGGCGGACCTGCTCCTGGAGGGCGCGGGCCTCGGCGGTGATCTGATTGCCGTCCGGGCGGAGCATGTCCTGCAGCACGCGGGCCAGTTGCGTCGCGTCGGCCCGGCGGAGCGGGATGATGAGCACGTCGGCCTGGGCGTAGGCGGGGGCCTTGTCCAGCGTCTCGACCAGCCGGGCAATCTGATCGAAGAGGCCTTCCTTGGCGGTGATGATCAGCGCGCGGGTTCGCTCGTCGGCCTGGACGTCGATCTGCGTACCAGGATGGGCCCGCTGGAGCTGCCGCAGCATCCGCTGGAGGGTGGGGACGATTTTCGTCGGCTGGGCGTTGGTCAGGGTGAACACGCGGAAGGTCAGGTCCTGGGCGACCTCGGGCGAGTCGAGCTGCTGGATTAGCTTGCCGACTTCGTCCATCTGCTCCTTGGTGGCTGCGACGACAACGGCGTTGGAATCGGCCATCGCGGAGATGCTCGGCGGCTGCTGGCCCTGGCTGTAGCGGGTGGTTCGCAGCACCGGCGCCAGCGCCTGGACGACCCGCTGGGGGTTGGCGTGCTTGAGTACGATAATGCGGCTGGTGCGCTGGGTCTTGCGGGCCGAGGCTTCGAGGGTTTCGATGAGCTTCTGGATGGCCTGGAAGTCGGCGTCGCTGCCGGTGACCATGATCGCCTGCTGCCTGGGCAGGACGGTCACCTCGAACGGAGAGCTGCCTGCCTGGGCGCGTCGGCCTGGCCGGGCGGCCGGGGCAGCCTGGCCGTTGAGCTGATCGATGGCCTTTTGGACCTCGGCCGGGTCGGCATGCTCGAGCGGAATCACGCGGACCTCGCCGCGGCGGGGCTTCATCTGTTCCAGATGGCGGACCCACTGCTGGACCTGCTCGTACATGTCTTTGCTGGAGGCCAGGACGATCGCATTGGCCCGGGCGTCGGCCGAGACGGCCAGGGGCTCGACGTCGTTCTTCGTCCGCCGGGCCGCGGCCCGCTGCTGGTTGTGCAGGTCGCGGATCATGGCGACCATCGACTCGGCGTCGCCGCTGTCCAGCGGGATGATGTAGACGCCGGGCGTAGTGGCCTGGGCGGCCTGGTCGAGCTGGATGGCCATCTGCATCATTTCGGAGACCTGGCTGGCCGGGCCGGAAAGAACCAGGGCATTGCTGGCCGGCTCGGCGGAGATGCGCAGCTCGGGCCCGGCCTGGCCGCGACCTCGGCGACCGGTCGCGCCGGTAACTCGCTGAAGCACGGCGGCCAGGTCCGTCGCCTGGGCGTTGGTCAGCAGGAAGAACTCGGTCTTCACGGTGCCGGCCTCTTCGGTGTCGAGCTGGTCGACCAGGGCGCGGACCTTCTTGAGGTTCGGCTCGTTGGCCGTGACGATGAGACTGTTGCTGGCCGGCTCGGCCACGACGGTCACGAGGTCCTCGGCGGTGATGCGCTGGCCCCGCCGGGGCAGGAACGCCTGCTGGAGCGAGGCAGCGACGGTGTCGGCCTGGGCGTGCTCGAGACGCAGCAGCGTCTGGTTGGCCTGGCCGACGGTACTGCTGGCGTCGAGCGTGGTCGCGAGCTTGCGGATCTTCTCGAAGGATTCATCGTCGGCACGGATCATGAGCGTGCGGGCGTCGGCGTCGGCTTCGATGCGGACCTCGCTGCCCTGCCGCCGGTTCCGCGGCGCGTAGAGGCGGTTGAGCATGGCCGCGAGCGGGGCCGGGTCGGCATGGCGGAGCGGAATCATCCGCACGGGCAGCTCGGCGACGCTGGAGATGTCGATCTCCTTGATGAGGTCTGCGATCTTGGCGTGGTCGGCCTTGTCGGCCCGGACGACCAGCGTGTTGCTGCTGGGTTCGGGGCTGATGCGGACGGTGGGCGTGTCGGCCTGGCCCCGGCCGTGACGGCCGGGCTCGGCAAGGAAGGTTTGCTGCAGTGCGGCGGCGGCCTGGGGGGCACGGGCGTTGCTCAGCGCGTAGACCTTTACAAAGTAGGTCTCGTCACCGCCGGCGGAATCGATCTTCGCGATGAGCGGTTCGATGGCGGCGAAGTCGGTGGGCTTGGCCTTGACGATGACGCTGCGAGTGCGCGTCTCGGGCACGGCGACGATGTTGGGCTCGGCCCGGCGGCGACGATTGCCGTCCTGCGGGTTGAAGAGTTCATCGAGCGTGCGGGCGACCTCGACGGGACTGGCCTTGGCGACGGTGAATACGCGGTACTCGGCCTCGGCGATGTTCGTACCCCACGACAGCTGCGAGACGAGCGATTCGATTTCGTCGAGGTCACGCTTCGGGCCGGACAGCAGCAGCGTGTTGGCGGTGGTGTCGTAGGCGATGGTAATCGCCGGCTGGGCCGTCGGCTGGGTGGCCGGCTGGGTCTGAGCGGCGGTGAGGTTCTCGGCGACGACGATGGGGCTGTCGGTCATCTGCGCGTAGAGCCGGCGGATCATCTCGGCCATCTTCTTGGCGTCGACGTCATCAAGCGGCACGACGCGGACGCGAACGGCGGCCCGGGCGGCGGCGGTGTCGAGCTTGGTGACGACCTTGGCCATCGTGGCCAGGTCGGTCTCCGTGCCGATGAGCGTCAGGGCGTTGGACTCGCGGTCCATCTGAACGACCGGCCGATCGTTCCAGGGCCGATCGCGGAACATGTCATACAGCTGCCGGCTGACCTCGGAGACATCGGCACTGCGGAGGACGATGTACTCGACATCGCGGGCGGCCTGGTCGGTCTGATCGAGGTCGCGGAGCATCTTCTCGACCATGGCATAGGAGGCGGGCTTGGTGGCGATGAGCAGGCTGTTGGTGCGGTCGTTGGCGGCGACGGAGAAAACGCTCTCGCCGCGCCGGCCGAGCTGGCGAAGCAGGGCGCGGAACATCTGCTCGAGATTGCCCGCGAGCTGCTTGGCGTTGGCGTTCTTCAGCGGGTAGACATAAACCTGCACATCCTCGGAGGTGCTGTCGGCGTCGAGCTTGCGGATCATCGCCAGGACCTCGTCGACGCGCTCGGCCGGGCCTCGGACGAGCACGCTGTTGGAGTTGGTCTCGGCGGTGACGGCCACGCCATCGGCCCCGCGCGTTTCGAGCGTCTGCCCGACGGATCGGGCGAGGGTTTCGGCCTGGGCCTTTTTCAGCTGGACCACGCGGATGGTGGTCCGCTCGCTGGCGGCCTTGGTGTCGAAGGTGGTGATGATCTGCTCGGCGAGGGCGAGCTTATCCGGCTGGGCCTGGACGACGACGGCATTGGCCGTGGGCATGGCCGCTACGCGAAGGGCATTGCCCTGTCGGCCTCGCCGGCGCCCGGTGGTCTGGTCGGGCAGGACGGTCTGCAGCAGGCGGACGAGTTCGTCGGCCTGGGCGTACTGCAACTGGAAGGTGCGGGTCTGCTGGGCCAAGCGGCCGGCGGACTGGATTTTCTGCATGAGCTTATCGATGCGTTCGAACTGATCGGGCGTGGCTGCGACGAGCACCTGGCTGGTGGCCTGGTTGAACTCGAAGCGCGGGGCGGGCTCGCCGGCTGCGACGGAGTGCCGCCGACGATTCTGTCGAGCGAAGAGGTTGCCCAGCGTCCGGGCGACATCGTCGGCCGAGCCTTCGTCGACCTGGTAGATGCGGACCTCGATGGGCTGGGTCTTGTCTTTGGCGTCGAGGGTCTCGGCGAGCTGGACGACCTCATCGACGCGGGAGCGGGCGGCCTCGATGAGCAGCGACTGGTCGCTGGGGGCGGCGGTGATGATGACGGCTTCGATGGGCGCCACGCCCCGGCCGGGCCGAGGGTAGAGCTGCTGGAGCGTCTGAGCCAGCGCGGCCGCGGAGGTATTGGTCAGTTGGACCATGCGTGTCTCGCGGGCGGTTTCGAGCGTGGCCTTGTCGAGCTTGTCGATGAGGTCGGTGATGGCCTGGCGGCGAGCCTGGGGGGCCCGCAGCAGGACGGTGTTGGTGGCGGGGTCGGCCTGGATGAAGACGGTGGCATCGCGGCCGTGGGCTTCGGGCAGCAGCGAGCGAAGCCGGTTGGCGAGTTCGTCGGCCTTGGCGCTGGTCAGTGAGACCATCGTCATCGGCTCGATGTTTTCAGTTGGCTTGTCGAGGGTTTCGATCAGCGCGGCGACCTGCTGCTGCTCGCTCGGTGCGGCGGTGATCAGAAGCGCGTCATCGCCGGGCGTGGCGTGGATGAAGATTGGTACCGTGCCCGCACCGCGACGCCCCCAGTGCCGGCTGGCCACGGCCCGCTGGAGCGTGCGGGCCAGAGCGCCCGCCTTGACGTGGGCGAGCGGGACGATGCGCGTCACGGGCGTTTTGATTTCCGTGGCGGTCTGCTGGAGGTCGTCGAGGGTCTTGCGTATCTCGGGCCAGTCGTCCGGCGAGGCGGAGATCATCAGGCTGTTGGTGTCGCGTTCGGCCTCGACGACGAGGCGGGCCGTCTGGCCGGGGGTGTTGAAGATGCGAGACAGCGAACGGGCGACGTGGTAGGCATCGCCCGAGGCGAGCTGGATGACATGGACCTCGCGTGCTTCGGCGACGGCTTCGGTGTCGAGGCGAGCGAGCAGGTCCATGGCGGCGTTGAGTTCAGCCTGCGGGCCGGTGAGGATCAACTGGTTCGTGCCAGGAATGACATGGACGTGGACGGGGTAGTGCAGACGGCCTCGCTCGTCGCGGCGAGCCAGCGAGCGGTGCAGCGGGTGGGCGAGGTGGTTCGCGTCGGCGTGCTTGAGTTCGACAATCTTCAGGCCTTCAGTCTGCTTCGAGGCGGTGTCCAGCTCGGCGATGAGCGAGGCGATCTGCGTGAGCTGCTCGGCCGGGGCGGAGACGACGAGGCGGTTGGTGTTGGCCTGGGGAGCCAGGCGCGGGGGTTGCTGGCCTTTGGGCGGAGGCGGCAGGAGCTGGCCGATGGTGCGGGCGAGGTCGGCGGCCTGGGCCTGGCCGAGCTGGAAGATGCGCGTCTCGAACTGCGAGGGAGTCTTGGCCTGGTCGAGGGTGCGGAGCATTTCCTCGGCCATGGCCAGCCGCTCCGGCGTGCCGAGCAGGACGACAACATTGGTGCGGTCGTCGAAGCTGGTGGTGACGATCTCCCGGGCGTCGACCTGCCGGGGGACCATCTTCTTCTGCTTGGGGTCGTAGACGAGGTTGCCCTGCTGCTGCGCGCCAAACATGCTGTTGACCAGCCCTGCGGCGGTCTGGGCCGAGGCGTGGGTGAGAGAGACGGTCTTGAGTTCCTTGTCGACGACGGTGCGCGTATCGATGATCTGTAGCATCGCGTCGATGCGCCGGATGTTGTCGAGCCGGTCGGTGATCGCCATCGCCCGCGAGCCGGGCAGCGGCGAGATCGAACCGAACGGCGAGACCAGCCGAATGACACTCTTGGAGGCTTCGTCGGGGTCGAGGAATTTCAGCGGCAGGACCATGGTGACGATTTCACCAGGGGAGACGTCTTCGCTCTGGGCTTCGGCGAGGCCTCGGAGGATGCGGGTATCGCCGGGCACGTCGGCCAGGGGCATGAGGCGGAGGAATCGGCCTTGCGGTCGCAGCACATAGCCGCGCATGGCCAGCAGCAGGTTCAGCACATCCTGGGCTTGGCTGGCGGTGTAGGCCTTCTCGTCGGTGAAGTGGAGTTCGCCTTCGATGTTGAGGTCGCCGATGAGCGGCTTGCCGAGCGCCTGGGCGAAGCGGCGGACGACATCGGTGTAGGGCGCGCCGGCGAACTGGAAGACGAAGGTCGGCTCGGGCTGCGGCTTGGATGCCGGAGCGGCAGCGGCCGGGGTTGGCGCGGGTTTCGGCTGTGAGGCGGGCTGGGCCGCGGGCGCCGAGGCCGGCTGCGTTGCGGCGGGCTGAGAGGCCGACTCGGCCTGGACGAGCGAGGCCAGTACAAGCACCACGCTGCAGATGACGGTTCGCGTTCCTTGCATGTCAATCTCCTTTGCCTGGCTACGGCACACATGCCAGGTCTTCGTTACCCTGCCGCACCATCGGGCGAGGGAATATTGTTCCGGGCGCCGGCGGGACGGAACGACGCGGGCAGCTGATCCGGGGCGAGGCGGTTCTTCTCGTCCAGCGTCTGACCGAGTTCGACGGCGAAGTACTGCTGGCCGATGCGAATGATCAGTCGGCTGGGCGAAAGCAGTTCCGGCTTGCCGGGGTCGGGCATGCTGCGCTGGTCGACCATCACGATCGTGCCACCACCCAAGGCATCCCCAGGATTATACATCTGAACCTCCCCGGTCTGCGAGTCTCGAACTGAAATATCCTGCCGGGTTCCGAACCGACTGAGGCTCACGACGCGGAAGCGTCCGCCCTGGCCGGAATCTGCGACGGGCGGCTCGCCGGACGGGTCGGCGGGCTGGCTGGCAAGGGGTTGTTCGGCCCGCTTGCGGATGTACGGCCGGAAGATGTTCCGCCGGGCGATGGGGTCGTATCGATTGCGCGGCTCGCCGAGTTCGGCGATGGGCTTGGGGGTTTCCGGGTCGCCGGTGGGCAGCGTCTCCCCCTTGCGGGGTTCCAGCACGAGGGTCATATAGCGGAAGTCGAGCTTGACCTCATTGCTCTCGCCGGTGGGCGTGAGGGTCAGGCCTTCAATGCGATGCAGGTACGGGTCCTCGCGGAGCAGGTAGAGCATGTCGATGGCCTGGGGCAACTTGCCGATGAGGTCGTACTTCCAGCCGATCTCCTGGTAGCTGTCTTTCTTGTGTCGGCCGACCACGGGCGAACTGGCCGTCGTGCCGCGTCGCATGCCGCTGGCGGAGACCATCTTGTCGATGCGGACACGGATGGCTTCGCGAACGGCCAGGGGATCCGTGCCGAAGGTTCGCCCGGCGATGTCCTTGAGCCGGCGGCGATACGTGCCCTCCTTCGTAAGAAAGTACTCGCACTGACGATTTTCCCGACGCAGGCGGTCGGCCCGCTCGCGGTAGGCCCCGGCCGGGGCAAGCAGGAAGTAGTCCACAAAGAAGTAGGCCACCACCAGCGCCGCCAGGACGCCGGCCACGCGGAGCAGAAGTTTGCGGTCGGGCTTCATTGTTCGTCCCTCTGCTGTTCCTGCTGGCGGGCGCGGCGGAGTTCGTGGCGGGCCTCGTCGAGCGACCAGTCGAGATCGTCATCGGCCGGGCGCGGCGGGGGCTGACGAACCATGAGGTCTTCGGGCCACTCGGTCGGCACGAAGACGCTGATCTCGGTGTGACGCACATAGCCGAAGGGGTTGTCTTCTTCCAGGCCATCTTTGTTGGTCTTGGGCGCGTAGCCGGCTTCCTGGAGATCCTTGACGAGCCGATCGACCACGACGCTGTCCCGCGCGCGGGCGGTGAACTGGACGAAGTCCTTGCCCGTCCGCCACTGATCGATGTACACATCCCGCGCGTCGGGCAGGATCACCGTGAGGTTCCGCAGGTGATCCAGCCAGCCGACCGACTCGTCGACCCATTCGATGATCGGATCGACTCGCTTGATCAGGGCCTCGGTCTTCTCGACCTTCCTGGCGAGGTCCTTCTTCTTACGGAGCTGGAACTCGACCTCGTCGCGGAGGGTGCC
The DNA here is from genome assembly GCA_964497475.1 of uncultured Planctomycetaceae bacterium. Classification (GTDB taxonomy): domain Bacteria; phylum Planctomycetota; class Phycisphaerae; order SM23-33; family SM23-33; genus CAZCDM01. Next base: position 9,868 of record CAZCDM010000002.1, on the reverse strand, counting down.
AAGATACCACCACCCGCCGACGGCAAGCAGCAGGACCGCACCGATGACGGCCGCCGCGATGGCGGCGGTGCGGTCCTGCTGCGGGTTGCGATGTTGCGGAGGCTTTTTCGGCGAGAGAAAATCGAAGGGTGTCTTGCCCGGCCCGCGGGCTCCGCGTGCCAAGCCCGCCGCGGAGAGGAACCCCGAAGCCGACTCGGCTTCGACGCCATCACTCAACTCGGGCGTGAAGAACTCGACGGCCAGGCCCCCGGTCCGCAGCGTGGAAACCACATCGGCCTCCATGCCCGTATCGCCAGCCACGAGCAGCCGGTCCGGCCGGCGCCCGTCGTGCTGGGCGGAGTAGCCTTGCAGCGTCCGCTCGACTTCGGCGACGATGGCCCGGGCCGGGTCGTCCTGGGTGAGATCGATCACCGCCGAGCGACAAAAGGCCAGGTGCTCGCCCTCGAGCACGTCGATCTCCGTCTCGTCGGCGGTGAGGTAGATCAGCGCCGTGGTCTGGGCGGGGTCGTTGGCCTGCTCGGCCTCGATGCAACGGACGTTGGCGTAGGGGCGCAGGCCCAGCCGCTGGAGGCGTCGACCGGCGGCCTCGGCGATCCGGCGATACTCCTCCAGCACGTCGCTTCGCACGGCCGCGGCCAGTACGTCCACGCCGATCTGGCCGGTGGCGTCTTCGACCGGCCCCTCGACGGTGTGATCCAGGACCGTCTCATCGGGCGGGAAGGGAATCTCGCCCTGGACCTGGAACTGGACCATGGCGGCGATTTCCTCCGGAGCCGTGCCGGGCGGGAGACGCAGCGGCTTGAGGATGGCCTTGCCCCGCGGCACGGACATCACCAGCGGCACGTCGGGCAGAGCTTCGGCCTCGATGAGTTCCCGCAGCGCCTGGCCGATGATCTCCGGCGTGGGCGGTTCGTCGGGCGAGCCCAGCAGCGCGGTGTGACACGACTTCAGCCGGGCCTTGCCGGCAATGGACGTCACAAGGATGGCGCGAATGGCCTGGCTGTCGAAGTCGACGGCCAGGAACTTCCGCGGGGCCGACGAGGCCGGATCGCGTTGTCGTCGGAATTTCATTACCGTTCTCCTGCCTGCTGTCCGGCCGGGTCAATCGGCAGCCCCAGCGGCGTGATGTCCCGCAGGTACAGCAGCCGGGGGCGCTCGCGGGCCGCGTCGATCACTGCCTCGAGCACGCGGTACACGCCCCGGGCCGGGCAGTACCCGACCGACCGGACGCGGTACTGCAGCCCGCGGGCGGTCAGCATCGGCGCGATGGCGCGGAACGTCTCGGCGTCGACCAGGCCCTGCATGAACAGCCAGGCTATGTTTTGTCGTTGCTCGGCCGAGAGCGAATCCCGCTCGGCAACGATCCGTCGAGCTAAATTGTCGTCCATGCCGGGCAAGGCTGCAAGAACCTTCGCCGGGGCCGTCTGAACGTTCACCCGCCCGACCAGCAGTGCCCCGCGCGGCCCGCCCGATTGCTCGCACGTCAGCCGATCCAGCACGGCCGGCAGCTCGGCAGCACCCACGCCAGAACGAACAATCGTCCCCGGCGTCCACTGCGGATTGATGTCGGTATGATCGGCCTGGAGGACCCAGGTCATCTCCAGCAACTGGGCCGGGTGCGTGAAGGTCACGCCCTCGTCCTGCATCGCGCGGCGGAAGTCATCCAGCCCGGCCGGCAGCGACTGGCCACTGATCGACCGGGCTGTGTTGAGGTTGGTCCGGGGCTGGCCGGATGAGTCCACATCGTACTCGTAGCTGAAGGGCGTGACGCAGGCAGATAAGCCCATGCGGAGCTCGCCGTTGGCGTCGTCGGGCGGGAAGCTCGTCTCGCCGTCGTCCTCGGCCTCGTCGAGCAGGCCGTTGCGATTGGCGTCCTCTCCGTAAAGCACCGTCGCATCGAAGCCGCGGACAAACAGCAGCTCGTCGAGCGTGAAGATCGGATTGTTTTTCGCGCGGTACGGAATCGGCCGGAGCAGTGCGTAGTGCTCTTCTTCCGCGCCGTCGGGACGGGCATCGTGGTTCGGATCGCGCCAGTCCAGCAGGCTGTCGACGCGTTGGGCGTCCATCTCGGGCAGTTCGATGAGCATCTCGGCGGTGGCGACGTTGAGGTTCAGCAGGCCGCCCTGGTCGATGAGCCCGTAGCGCGGCTCGGCCTGGCCATCGCGTGGCGGCGCGAAGACCGTGAAGTACCAGCCCTCCTCGCCCTCGCCAGTCACGAGCCGATGCTCGAACGCGGCAGGGTTGTCCAGCAGCAACTGCGGGTCGTCGGGTCGCGAGGCGATCATCGCCATGGCCGCATCGATGCCGCTGCGCGCGGCGCGGGTGGCCTGGTCGACTTCATGCGCGGCGGCTACGGATTTATACTCGGCCGAGGTGCGGAACACCAGCGCGCCGACCGTGGCCGACGCCAGCGCCACAATCAGCAGCGCCACCAGCAGCACCATGCCACGTCGATGGGAGGCCCGCTGGATCATGGCGACCCCTCCAACCCGCGCACGCCGCCATCGAAGAGAGCCTCGCTGGCCGGGAGCGTCACCACGCGACGGACGATCGTGGCCGGGTCGGGCTCTTGGCCCTGGCCTGGCGGAAGGTCCGTGCCGAGGGTGATCTCCACCGCGGCCGGCAGGTCGGGCGTGGCCCAGGTGTCGCTCCAGGTGCTGCCGTTGAAGTAGCGGAATTGCAAGGTGCGGATCTGCGTCGAGAGCAGTTGCGTCCGCACGGTGGCGTCACTGTCCTGCTCGGATTCTTCGATCACGCGCGGGTCGAGGATGGTCTGGCAGGTTCGCTCCAGGCCGACGAGGATCGGCTCGGCCAGGTCGTCGCCCTGTTCGTATCGCAGCCGGTAGCCGACGAACCGCACGTCGCCCTGCGGGGCGCGGGCGGGCTGGCCGGTGCGCGGAGGAATCCACGCGGCCGGGCCGGGCAGTGCTGCGCTGGGCCAGGTCGCCTGGTCGGGCTGGCCGTCCATGCCCCGAGCCAGCGCGCCGTAGACCAAGGCCGACTCCAGCTCGGCGGCGATCTGCCGCATCACCAACCGCTGGGCCAGGAGCTGCTCCTGGCGGCGCGTGACGGCCTGGGCGGTTTTCTGCCCGGTGAAGTACAGCGCGAACAGTCCGCTGACCAGCATCACCGTCAACGACACAGCCAGGATAACCTCCAGCAGTGTGAACCCCCCTGCTGCATGGCGATGGCGGGCGAGGTTCATTCGACCACCTCGATGGCTTGGGCGGGCTGGCTGACGGCCGGGAGGAACCACTGGGCGAGGCGCTGGCGGACGCGTGCGTCGGGGCTGGTCACGAGGACCTCCACGCGGGTCGCTTCGGGGCCGTCGGTGTCCAGCGGCTCGGTGGCGACCTCGATCTGCCAGGTCCACCCGGCGCGGTCGGGGTAGAGCGATTCGAAATCATTCGGCCCGGCGGCAACCGGATCGATCAGCCCGAGCCGAACGCGGGCGAGAATGGTCGCGGCGAGATTTTCCGCGCGGACCTGCTGCTGCATGCGAGCCGTCGCGGCGGTGGTGGCGACGTAGCTGCCCTGGATGACGGCTGCGGCGATGACGACGATGCTGATGGCCAGGACCACCTCCAGCAGGGCCACCGCACGGCGGATGCGAGGTTGTCGTCTCGGCTGCGTCAAGGGCTCTCCAGGTCTGGGCCTTCGTCCTGCCACTGCTCGGCGGAGAACAGCTGCGCGGTGATTCGCCCGGCCGGTGCGGCCAGGGTGACCAGCACGCGTCGGCCGTCCTCTTCGTCGACCGGGGCGAGCACGATCTGGGCGCTGTCGGCCGAGCCGTCGGGCTGGAAGTCGATCGAGTGGAGCACCTCGCCGGTGGCGGGATCGATGGTGGCGATGGCGTCGTCGTAGCGCGGTTCGCTGCGGAGGCTGACCAGCACGCGGATGCGCTCGTCGGCGAACTTCTTCACCCAGCTTCGCTCCAGCGGAACGAACGTGGCGGGCTGGGTGAGCGGGTCGGGCTCGTAGAGCACGGTCGGGTAGGGTTCGTCGGTCGAGGCGGAGTCAAAGTCGATCCGCAGCCGCCGGCCCAGCCGGGCCGACTCGGCCCGCGCCATCCGCAGCGCGGTGGCGAACTGCTCGCCCGCGCCGGAAAGGTCCTGCCGGTGGGAATAGACGCCCACGCTGACGGCCATCGCACTGCCGAGGGTCACCAGCACGGCCAGAACCAGGAGAATCTCGACCAGCGTGAAACCGCTATTCGGTTTTCTCGACGACGTTGGAGATATCATCGTCCGTGCCTTCCTCGCGGTCGGGCCCGGTGGAATACACCTTGAACGGCGCGCCCGTGCCTTCCTGCGATTCGAGCTTCTCGTACTTGATCTCCTCACCCCAGGGGTCGGTGGGGATCACGCCATTCTTGAGGTAAGGCCCGGCCCATTTCTCGGCGAGCTTTTCGTCCTCGGGCTTTTCGATCAGCAGCGTCAGGCCCTCTTCTTGCGGGTAGCTTCCCATGTCGATCTGATACCGCTCGACCTGCGCGGCGACGTCGCCGACAAGGATCGTCGCCGCCTTGTTGTCGGAGCTGCTCTTGACCTTGGAGTAGACGCCCACGGCCACGCCGCCGAGCACTACGAGAATACCGATCACCAACAGAACCTCGATGAGGGTAAAGGCGAGTCGGTTGGTTGTGGTTCGCTTCATGTGGTGATTCCTTTCCGGTTGCGGGTCACGGCCCGTCGGGGTTTTGGTATAACCCGTCTCAGGCATCGGGGTTTTTGTGTAACACGTCTCAGGCCGTCAGGGTCTGGGACATCAGGAAAATCGGGTAGAGCAGCCCGACGGCAACAAACCCGATTGTCACCGCCAGGACGACAAGAATCAACGGTTCGATCAACCTCACCGCCGCATCGACCTTGCGGTTGGTGCGCGTCTCGATGGTGTCGGCCACCTGGAGCAGCACGCGATCCATCTGGTTGGACTCCTCGGCGATGGCGATCATCTCCAGCACGTCAGGCGGGAAGAACCGGGTATGCCGAAACGGCTCGGCCAGGGGCTCGCCCGCACGCACATTCTCCGCCGCTTCGGCGATCTGTCCGGCGAGAATCTCCGAGCCGGTCGCATCTTTGCTGATCTCCAGGGCCTGGAGAATCGGCACGCCGTTGTGGAGCATCGTTCCGAGGATGCGGCAGAACCGGGTGATAGCCACGCTGCGATTGACCGCGCCGAGCACGGGCATCGACAGGCGAAGCCGCTGCCACATCGACCGGCCGAACTCGCTGCGGAACAGAGCCACTGCGCCCATCACCAGCAGGACCAGGATCGCCACGAGCAGCCCGATTCGCTGGGTCAGCAGGTCACTGACGGCGAAGAGAATCCGCGTCGGGCCCGGCAGGGTCATCGACTCGAAGAAGCCTTTGAACTTCGGCACGACCAGGACCATGATGCCCACCAGCAACCCCAGCCCGAGCACCAGCAGCACGACCGGGTACATCAGCATGCTGCGGACCTTGCTGCGAAGCTCGTCCTGCCGCTCGATGAAGGCGGCGAGATTTTCCAGGACGTCTTCGAGAAAGCCCGCCTCCTCGCCGGCGTGGATCATCGAGGTGTGCAGCTTGGTGAACTGCCTGGGGTGATCGCCGAGTGAATCGGCGAGAGTCCGGCCGTTGCTGACTTCGTCGCAGACGCTCTGGAGAGTCTCTCGCAGGGCGGGATTGCTGGCGGCCTTGGCGAGCGTCTCCAGCGTTCGGAGAATCGGCACGCCGGCGCGGAGCAGGTCGGCCATCTGCCCGAAGGCCTGGCCGATCTCCCTCTGTCGGACGCGGCGTGCGACCAGCGAACCGGCCGCGGAGGCCTGATCCAGCTCGGCCACCTGCACGGGAAACAGCGACCGCTCGGCCAGCGTGCGAAGCACGGACGATTCCGACTCGCCCTGCATCGTGCCCTTGACCGATTCGCCCTGGGCGGTTTTGGCAATGTACTGGTAGGTAGCCATGCGGATCGCCCGGCCTTACGCCTGGGTGGTGCGGGTGACTTCCTCGGGCGTGGTAATGCCCTGGCGGACCTTCCGCCAGCCATCTTCGCGAAGCAGTTGCAGCCCGGCCTGGCGGGCAACGGCGGCGATCTCACTGGTCGACGCCCGGGCCATGATTTTCTCGCGGGCCGGCTCGTTGACCTGCCACAGCTCGAAGATGCCCGCCCGCCCCTGGTAGCCGCTGTTGCGACACCGCTTGCAGCCGGCGCCGCGAAAAATCGTCTGGCCCGGCTGGAGCTGGAAGTCCGCCGGCAGGTCGGCTGGGTCCGGCTGATACTCTTCCTTGCAGTCGGGGCAGATCGTCCGCACCAGCCTCTGGGCCATGGCGGCCGTCAGCGTGCTGGTCACCAGGAACGGCTCGACCCCCATGTCGAGCATACGCGTCGCGGCCGAGACGGCATCGTTGGTGTGCAGCGTGCTGAACACGAGGTGCCCGGTCAGGGCGGCCTGGATGGCGGCCTCGGCGGTTTCCAGGTCGCGAATCTCGCCGATCATGATCACGTCCGGGTCGTGACGAAGAATTGCCCGCAGCCCGCGCTCGAACGTCAGGCCGATGTCCGGGCGAATCTGAATCTGATTGACGCCCTCAAGGTGATACTCGACGGGGTCTTCGGTGGTGATGACCTTGGTCTCGGCGTTGACGATCTCCTGCAGCGAGGCGTAGAGCGTGGTCGTTTTGCCACTGCCGGTCGGGCCCGTGACCAGGATAATGCCGTGCGGCCGACGGATGATCTGGTGGAACTCGGCAAAGGTATCCTCAAACATGCCCAGCTCGGGCAGCGAGTAAAGCACCTGCGACTTGTCGAGCAGACGCATCACAATGCCCTCGCCAAAGAGCATCGGGATGACACTGACGCGGACGTCGACCTGTCGGCCGCCGGCACGCATGTCGATGCGGCCGTCCTGTGGCAGCCGCTTCTCGGCGATGTTCAGGTGCGCCATGATTTTGATGCGGCTGGTGATGGCCGAGCGGAACCGGTCGATCTGCGGTGGGAGGCTGGCCGGCTGGAGCACGCCGTCGATGCGGTAGCGGATGTGGAGCTTCTCTTCGTACGGCTCGATGTGGATGTCGCTCGCCCGCTCGTTGATCGCCTCGAGGAAGATCTCGTTGACGAGCTTGATGACCGAAGCCTCCTCGGCCATCTCCATGAGGTCCTCGGAGTTCTCGTCAACCTCGACCTCGATCTCGTCGTCATCGATCATCTCGTCGACGGTATTGCCCCCCACGCCGTAGTGCGTCTTGATGATCGAATCGATATCGTCGGAGGTCGCCAGCACGGGCACGATCTCCAGGCCCGTCAGCAGGCGGAGCTCGTCGAAAGCGTAGAGGTCGTAGGGGTCGCAGGTGGCGACGGTCATGTGCGACTCGCCTCGCGAGACGGGCACGAGCTTTTTCTTGTGGACCAGCCGGGCCGGCAGGGATCGCAGGGCCTCGACATCGATCTCGGCCTGCGTCAGGTCGACGACGTCGAGCGAGAGCTGCTCGCCCATGGCGTGGAGGAGGTCTTCCTGTCGAACGTGGCCGAGTTCCAGCAGAGCCATGTCCAGCCGCAGACCCTGCTGGCGGCGCAGCTCGACCGCCTCGGAAAGCTGCTCCGAGCTGATGAGCCCTTTCTTGACCAGTGCGTCGGCGATACTCATAAGAAACCGGCCGGGCCGGCAGGAGGTATTATACCCTACACAACGCCGGACCATATAGAAGGTATCGGAGAAATCCCGCCCGAGGCTGCGATGAACCCGTCGACACGACGGCCCGACCCCTTATAATGATGGGATGACGTGGAGGATGATTCATCTCGCGATGGCCGGTGTGGTGCTGGTCGCTTCGGCCGGGCCAGGCCGGGCCCAGTCCAGCCAGCCCGCTGCCCCGCCGCCGGACCATTGCACCGGACCGATCGATCCCTACCAGCGAGGCCGGGAGCGGCAGCGGTTTTTTCGGGCGGCCGGCAAGGACAACGAGCTGTCCGCCGAGGAGTTCGCCGCCAACGCCCAGGCCGGCGGCAAAGACGCCTTCGCCCGGCCGTTCGATTCCTTCCAGTCCATGCGAACGCATGACAAGAACCGCAACGGTACGATCGACTGGTTCGAAGCCCACGCGTACCGCGAGGCGTTGCGTAAGCGAGTGCTGGCCGCCTTTGACGCGGACCACAACGGCCGCCTGCGAGGCCCGGAGCGAACCGCCGCCAATGCAGCCCTCCAGGCCGGCAAGATCCCCGCCCCCAAGTCCAAGCCCGCGCCGGGCCAGGCCAACCCCATCGGTCGCGTCGACGATCGGATGCTGGCCATGTTCGACGCCAACGGTGACAGCGTGCTCGATGAAGAGGAACTCCGCGTGGCGCAGAACACCCTGGCCGAGCAGCGACGGCAAAAGCGGCTGGCCCGCTACGATGCCGACGGCGATGGCAAGATCAGCCCTGCCGAGCAGCAGGCCATCCAGCAGGACAATCTGCCCTTCACGGCCATGCGGGAGAGCTTCCTGCTGCAACATTTCGACGCCAACGGCAACGGCCAGCTCGACGGCGACGAGAACGAGGCGACCATCGCCTTCCAGCAGAAGCTCGGCGAGGTCGGCCAGCATGTCCACCGGCGCATGGCCGACCGCGATGGCGATGGCAAGATCAGTGACGAAGAGGCCAAGGCCCTGCGTAACGAGATGCTCGTGGTGGGTATTCGCATGCAGTTGCGGATGACCGCCTGGCAGGACACCAACGGCGACGGCCAGCTCACCGAGGCCGAGCGCCAGGCCTTTCGCGAAAAGGCGGCTCGGGGCATCGGCAAGTGGCTCGACGGGCTGACCCAACGATTCGACGCCGACGCCAGCGGCCGACTCGATCAAGCCGAGCGCGAGCAGTTCATCAAGGGCTTCCAGGCCGAGATCGACCGGCGACTCGACGCGCACAACCTCGACCAGGACGGACGGATCTCCGCCTTCGAGATGGAGGCGGCCCTGCTGGAACTCGGCCAGGACACCGGCACGATCCCCCAACCCAGGGCCCCCTGATATCCTTCGGCCAAATCACGAGCCGGGCACGTACGAGGCCAGCGACGTCCGGAGCTTGGCGATCTCGCGGTCCAGACAGGTCGCCGCCTGGGCGAGCGCATCCCACTGGCCGCTGCGGGCCAGACGCAACAGCCGCTGGATCGTGCTGTGCGTCTTGGGCGCATCGAACTGGCCGACCATGCCCAGCAGAAGATGGATCGCCCAGAGCAGGTGTTCGCGGTCCTGCTGTTCGATGGCCCGATGGAGTTCCTCGCTCTGCCTGGGCTGCTGGCGCAGAAACAGCTCGACCATCGTCGCAAAGAGTTCCTGGTCGTCTTCCAGCCGGCTGAGGGTGCAGTGCAGGTCGAAAATCATGTCCCGCTCGGTGCAGGAACAGCTGCGCTGGTTTTGGGCCAGAGCTTGAGGCGCGTCCGGTTCAACACAGAGGTGACGCCTGACCCGCCGGAGCCTCAGCTCGCTGTACAGCCATAACCCCCACAGCAGCAGGACCATCGCGCCGAGAACCATGCGTGCGTCCAGCCGAGCCGAACCGATCGCGGTCGCTCCGCCCCAGAGCAGAACCGCCGAAAGCACCCAGACCGACACCAGCCAACTGGGCTTGCCAGAATGAGTCGTCTGCTGCGTGGTATCCAATTCGATGCTTGTCATGATACCCCCTTGCCAGGTTGCAGGCCCCCGCCCGAACACGTCTCGTCCTGATGCTTATCGTCTAGCCGGGGCGGGTACTCCAATAGCACCTCGTTGCCCGGCCCGATAATTATACGACTGCCCAGGTGTCGCCCTTTCGGCCGCAATACACACTCAGCCGGCAAACCGGGCGAAGATTTGAACCTGTTGCACAATTCCACAGGGCCTACGAGCCTGTTGTACAATTCCAATTT
>CAZCDM010000001.1:0-61485 GCA_964497475.1 uncultured Planctomycetaceae bacterium | reverse complement strand
GTCAGGTCAGCCGTGGTCATGTTGAGGGCTGCGTCGCTGCTGATCGTGCCGTCAAGGTTCGTCGACAGGCCGCTGATCATCGTCAGGCTGCCGCCGGCGAGGACCTCGCTGGTTGCCGTCAGGTCGATGGCTCCCAGTTCGGCGTTGAGCAGCATCGCCCCGCCGCTGGCCAGGTGGCCGATGACCGCAACGCCGTCGGCCGAGCCGACCGTCAGGTCGCCTTCGGTGTCGATCGTCATCGCCGCACCGGCGTCGACCGAGCCGAGCACCGTGACCGAACCGGCGAGCAGATCGATGGTTCCCAAAGCGGCCTGGACGTTGAGCAGTTCGATGGCGTCGGTTTCATTGATGGCCAGCGATCCACTGGTAGCCACGGCCGAGAGGGTGGCCAGCCCGGTTTCGAGGGTGCGTCGCTCATCGGCGGGATTTCCGATGTTCACACCGGCCGAGAGGATAGCCCCGACAGCCAAGAGGTCGATTTCGGCATCGTTGTCATCGGCTTCGAGGATCGAGCCGCCCGCGGTCAACTCGACCGAACCGCCATCAAGCATTGCGAGATAGTCAATGATGATATCATCGCCGGCACTGAGGTTGACGTTCTCACCCATGGCGGTGAGGTGGGTTACGGTGATCGAGCCGGTGGCCGATACGTCAGCTTGACCCTGCAGGTCGATATTGAGGGTGATGTCGCCTTCGACATCGAGCACGAGATCGTGGGCTGTGATATCGAGCTGATCGACGTCATATTCGAGATCGAGATTCGGATCGGTCGGATCGCCGATCGAGCCGAGGGCCTTGAGATGGGCGTAATGCGCGATGAGGTCGGCCTGTGGGTCGTAGGCGGCGATTTCGTGGATGAACTGGGTCGAGTCGACCAGGACGCTTCCAGCGGTGCGCCCCGCAGCGATGCGACCGACATGGACGTCGCCATTGGTGGCGATGAGAGAAACATCGTTGCCAGCGATATCGGCGAGTGACTCGACATTCAAGGCGGTGATCTGGCCATTGGCCGTGATATGGATCGAACCATCTGCTGTTGTGACATCGGTGAGGACAATGTCGCCAGCCTGGCGGAGGATCAGATCGCCGGCGGATGTGATCGACGCGGTGAGCGTGTCGATATCGGTATCGATATCCATACCGGCCCCGGCGGAAGCCATCAGCGTCGGCGTGAGGAACAGCCCCGCGGCGGTGGTGGAGATCATGCCGCCAGCGGAGACATCAACAGACGGAGCCTGCAGCGCCGCCAACAGGTTGACGTCCCGTCCAGCCGTCAGATCAAGGGCGACGGGCGTGGCCAGGGCGGAGTGAATGTTGATATCGAGCCCGGCCTGGAGGCTGAGGCCATCGAGTGCGTCATCGGTCGAACCGGCGAGCGTGGCCCCGGCGAAGGTGATACTGCCGTGGGTGCTACGGATGTCGATCTGACCAGCGGCGTTGAGGACGAGGTCGCCGTTGAGAGCAAGGTCCTGGCGGGTCTGAATGTCGATCAGGCCGGCCGATCCGGTTGCCTGCAACTGAGTGGAATTACTCAGAACCGTGCCTTCGGCAACGAGCTGGACGAGGTTTTCAACGGTAAGGTTGGTGGCCAGGTCGATATCGTCGGCAGCGCTGAGATAGACCGCATCGAGGGTATCATCGGCGAGACCTGCGATCATACCGGCCACGGAAAGCATGCCGGTCGTGGAGGCCAGGGAGACTGTCCCGGCCGAACGGATGCTGATATCGCTGCCAAGGGTAAGCCCGGCTGCGGTGGTAATGTTCACCTGGGCATCGGAGGCCGAGGCAGTCAGGTCCATTGACTCGGAATAGAGTTGTCCACCGGCGCTGATATCGATGAGATGCGCAGCGGTCATGCTGCTGCCGAGATCGATATCGCCGGCTGCCCGCAGGGTAATATCGCTAAGCAGCCCGCCATCGCGCCCCTGGAGTGTACCATCGACGACAATGTCGCCTGCGGTGGACTCGAGATAGATCCGTTCGGTGGCTTCGAGGAGGATATCCTCGTCGACAATGATATCGTCGCCGGTGATGATCTCGATATTGCCCTCCGGCCCGGTCATGGAGAGGTTCCAACTGGTGACTTTGAGGGTGCGGGAGGCGGTGACCTTGAAGAGGTTGGCCGCGGACACCTCCCCATCGGCGATGTCGACGTACCCGGTTCCTGCGCCGGAATCGTACGTCACCAGCCCCTCGGCGTTGAGGATGACATCACTGACCGACTCGTTGTTGTAGCCGGTGATCGTGCCGGAGAGATTGATATCGCCCCCGGAAGTAATGGCCACGAGTTGATCGGCCTGAAGCGCACCGGTAGCAGAGAAAGAATCGCCGGTGTAGATATTGATCACACCGGCCGGGCCGGTGACCACGAGGTCGAGCGGATATTCAATGGTCTCCATGACCTGATCGGCATTGCTTCCTACGCCATAGATCACTTCGGTATCGGGTCCGCTGAGTGTGGTCTGCGCGTAGATATCAATCAGAGTGCCGGCCTGGAGGGCCTTTTCGATCTTCATCCCGCCATCGGCATGGAGACGGATTTCATCGTTGGCCTGAAGAGCAATGGTATCGGCCGAGTCGTTTACGGTGAGATTTCCGCCCACGGCGGTGAAGTTCATGTCGGCCCCGTCAGCCAGAGCCCGGGCCGAGCCGATTTCCAGACCGTCATTGGCCTGGATGGTGATGGACCCGTCGGCGGCTTGGGCTGCGTCAACGCGCAGGCCGGTGGACTTCTCTTCAAAGCCATCCAGGTCGTACAGTTCGATATCTCCCTGGGCCGTCGAATAGACCTCGACGGAATTCAGGGCCAGTTCGATACCACGGATGGCCGAGGGCGTGGTCAGCACGGCGTGGTCGGCAATGAGGTCGACGGCGTCATCCGGCGAGAGCTCCTGGAGGAGTCCAGCCGAGGTGAGTGTCACGTCCCCGAGCGAGGTAAACTTCTTCTCGAGACGGAGTTGTTCGACGGCTTCGACTTGCGCTTCGGCCTGCGCTTTGGCGACGGCCTGGTCGATTTCGTCCTGGGTGGCGTCATCGGCAAGGTTGGCCATGGCGTTGGCTACGGCATCGAGTTGCATGGAGTTGATCAGGCCGGTCCAGATTGCGTCGGCATCGGCCCAGGTGATCTGCACACCATCTACAGAGAGGCTGGCCGATTGATCGCCACCATCGACCAGCGTGACGATGGCTCGGACCTGGTCGAGGGTCAGCTCGGTCGGGGCGTCGGTCAGGACCGTGCCCAGGCCGAACTGGATCAGCCGCGTATTGAGGCGGTCGAGCTGAATCTGTTGGGCCTGCTCAGCCGAGGCGGCATAGGTGCCGGCCACGACGCTGTCGAACAGCAGGTCACCCGATTCGGTGATGAGACGGATGTCGTTTGCTTCGGCATCGGTCAGTGAGCGCACGTCGTGCGCCGTCAGTGCGCCGCCGGTCGTGATGGAAATTGCACCATCGACCGTTACCGCCGTGGGCAGCAACAGTTCATCGGCTTCGTCGATAGCGACGTCACCCGAAGCGGTTGTTTCGACCGTGAGGGTATCGACCGCGGTGGCGAGGTTCACTCCTCCGGCGGCGGTGATGAACAGTCCATTGGCCGCCGTGACAGCCTCATCTTCACAGCGATCAATCGCACCTTGGACGTCCAAGGTCACATCGCCAAGCTGGCCGAGACTGACCGTGCCGAGGGTCAGATCGCCCTGGCCCGTCTCAGGTCGGATGGTTTGGATTTCCAGATCGTTAATCTCACGATCGACTGTGATGGCGATTTCTTCGGCGATGAGTTCACCGATGCTCTTGATGCGGACACTGCCGTCATGGGCAATGATCTTCTTGGCACGAACATCGCCGAGGGTGGTCAGATCGATCGCGCCGGCGCCGGCCAACAGGGCTTCGGTGATGACCGCCACGGCGGTGTTGGCCCTGAGCCCGTTCAGGGCCGAGGCCGAGAGGCTCTGCCCTGCCATGTGGCCACCGGTCTGGACGATCGTGCCGGCCGACGCAGTCAGGCTGATCGTACCACCCGCGGTAGCGATCTCGGAATCGGTCAATATGATGTCGCCGCCCGTCAGGCCGGCCAGCAGGTCGACCGTACCGCCTTGGCCAGTCAGCGCCAGCAGCGTGTAGATATTCCCGGTGATATCGCCGGTGGTTCCGTCGGCACCGGCGGTGACGCTGATGGCCGAGCCGGCCTGGACCTCGCCGGTCAGCTGGACATCACCGTCGGCGGTGATGGTGATTTCATCCGTGCCGGCCAGGTTGCCTTCCAGGATCATATCCCCACCGGCCGAGAAGCTCATGCTGGTGGAGACCGGAGCCAGTTCGCCCTGATCGATGCCGATCAAGGCCGCATCGCCGATGATCAGGTTGCCGCCGCTGGTGACATCGACCCGACCGCCCTGGCCGAGCAGGATGGACGTTGCAGCCAGCGTACCGGCCGGTGCATCGTCAGGAAGGATGCCGTTGATGGTGACGACACCACCGCCGTAGATGTCAGCCGAGGCCGCGTCCATCTTGCCGCTGAGGCTGACATCCCCGCCTGCGTCGACATCCAGAATGCCCGAAGCCAGGATGGACTCGTTCTCGAAGGCGGCATAGTTGACCAAATCCGGATCGTCTTCGTAGACGCGCTTGGTCGAGTAGACGGGGCGCTCTTCGTAGACGGGCACGGTCTCCCACTGCGTTTCCTGAACGTACTCGATGACCTTGACCTTGATATCACGCTCTTCAAGGTGCGGCTTGAGGGTCCAAACCTCGTGGGTGTTGCTCGTGACCGTGTAGTTGAGGTGCTGACGCTCGTCCTCCACGTCATGCCAGTTATACATACCGTGGAATCCGTAATGATACCGATCGGCAAAGTCGTCCACGCGCACCATGTCGGAGACCCACTGGACATCCGCATCCCAATAGTCGTTATTGTTGCCGGCTTCGGGATGGTTCTGGTAGCCATCAGCCACCTCGACCCACTGGCCAAAGTCGTCATAGTAGCCCTGATCCTGATCATGGAAGCCAACGAGGACCTGATCCCACTGACGGCTTTGCGTCTCACGACGCCAGTCGGCCTTGTCGTAATAGCTGAACCGCTCGGGGTAGAGTTCGGGATTATCGGCATCGAAGTGATAATCGGAACTGCCAGCGTAGGGCTGGTAGTGATCATAGACGTCCGATTCATGCTTCCAATAGGGATAATATGTATCTCCATCCCAGTCGTGCCCGACAACCGTCCGTATACCACCGGTAATCGGCTCAAATATTTCGAGCGGGTAGTTGCTGTGAACCAGAGTTTCGGCGTTGGTGTATGCGCCGTCGTACTCCCCAGTCCAGGTATCCTTCAGCGAGGAGGCAGCCTGGTCGGCTGTGGAGGGCGCATCGGCACCGTTGAAGTCATAGTACACATGCACACCACTGTGCCCGCCTACGGTGAAGTCCTTGTACCAGTCGCTGTAGTAATCCCAGGTTTCGTAAACGTTATCGTTGACCCAGACATATTCATCAAAGACCCGTGTCCCGTCATTGGTCTTGGTATAGGTGACGTTTTCGACGTCTCCGCCATCATAGCCATTGCCATCTGCACTCAGTGATTTGAGATGGCTCAGGGCGTCGGTAGTTCGCCCGGTCGAGCTGCCCAGATAATCTCGGTAGGCTCCGCCATCATAATTGTTGGCAACCATGTTGCGGTAGTTCTGATACTTCGCATCCGAGTACCGCCAGGCGTAGATCGCTCCGGCCTTGTCCAAGGCATCTCGGGTGACAGCCTGCCACTCGCCACCATACTCGCGCATCATCTCGAAGGAAGGCCCAGCCACGACACGCTGATACAGGTTCAGGTTGCTGCTGATGAGCGTACCCTTGCCGATTAGCGCTTCGCTGAGCGAAGGCGGATTGGCCGTAACCTTATTGACATTCTTGTTCTGCCAACGGGTTTCCAGTCGCCAGTGCTTCACGCCATCGACGTCGTAGTCTTCCCATCGCTGATCGATGCATTCACGAATCAGGGAAGGATTGCCCGCTCGGAATTCCACCGTACCGACAAGATTCACGTTCGGATGATAGAGCACATAACCGGCGTAGTCCTGATGATAGTCCGCATTGCCCGGCAACGACTCCCAGTTCGAATCGACCAAACCGGTGGGGTTGAGGATCCAGTAGGCACTGCCGGAATTGGATGTGTTGCCCGTCGTGGTCTGCCAGGTCTGGTAGACGTCGCCGTACAGCGTTCCGCCTTCGAGATCCTGGAAGTCCTTGTACTCGGCACTGAAATGATCCCATACCTCGTAGTAGCGGTTTCCAACCCACTCGTAGCCCACCAGCTCGCGCATCATCCCGCCGCTGAGCGTCTCGGTATCACCTATGTCATTGAGCGACTCCAGATCGCTCTTTGCGGTGGTGTAGGCTCCGGTCGCGGCGGAGTTAAGCACGATCGTCTCCGAGCCGCCGACCACGAAGTTCTTGTCCTGGTGTTCCCAGACAGCGACCCAGTCCGAGCCGCTCCAGCGGTAATTACCCGTGAAGTATTCGCGCGTACCGTCCCCGTTGCTGATGACATACCCGGCAGAGAGACCGTTGGTCTGGCTTTCCGCCGTAGTCGTATTGCCGTTAACCGTGGCGGTGTTCGACCAGTGAGCATACGATTTGCCTTGCCGTTCATATTCGAGAATGTAGTGATTATTCTGCCACCCCTTACCCGTCAGGACTTCCCGGCTTCCACCCGAATAAGTCTCCAGAACATCCCCTACATTCGGGTGATTATCATCGGCGGTCGTATACTTCCCTGTTCCAGAGTATTCGCTGCCCCAGTGATCATAGCTGACAGAATAGTATTTATATTTAACATGCCAGCTGAACCATGCCCATTTGGTGTCATCAATCCTGCGCATCCGACCATCACTAAGAATTTCCTCATGCCCGATCTCTGGTGCGCCTCCGCCAAATATGCTGACGTTAGCTTTAATCCAACCAGACGTAGACTCGTAGTCCCGGTAGTTGCCATAATAGTACTGTCGCTTGACTACCTCATGACGGTTGGAATCGCTGCCAGCATAGTCGTCGACCCAATACTTATACTGCCTAGCTGTCTTACTGCCACCACTGCCGGTCCAGTCGGTGCGGCTGGAATCCCACCAGTGCGTGCCGATCGAACGCAGGCCGGTGTCGTGGCTGCCGGCATCAGATGTCCATTCGTCCCAGACGTCGCGATAATTGCCCAGATATTTCTGCTGACGGATACGCTCGTAATGGTTGCCCCGCTCGTCAAGGTGTTCCATGATCGTATACTGCCAGCCATTGGTCTGCCACGGCGTCCCAGACCACCAGGTGTAACCCACGCTCCGCAGGCCGTGGTTTTCATCGGTCACCTTGACGGTGTACTCACTGCCCTCCCAGTTGTACTGCCGCATCTCCTGCCAGACCTCATGGCGATTGTTGCCCGTGCCTGCATAGCCGACGAGCTTGCGGATAAAGCCATCCGGCACGGACGTGCTGCCATCTGCGCGGGAGGTCGTATTGCTCGTATTGATGGGCAAGAGGCTGTCTTCGGCGTGATAGGACGAGCCGTAATAGTGGCCCAGGTTATCCCGCACGATGTCATATTCGGCACTGTAGCTGTACCACACCTCATGCTTGCCCGCATTCGTGCCATCGCGGCGAACAAGGATCTTAACCGCTTCATTATGGCCACTGTCTCGCGTGTCGTAGTCGCCACTGTTGCTGTCCGCCATCACCTGCGTTTCGCTCTCGGCGTTGGTGATATGGATCACCGAACCGACCGGACGCAGGCCATGATCGGCGGATACTCTCGCACCATATCGCCCGAATTCATCGTTCCAGTCCTGCCGCTCCCAGGTATAGGCATCGCTGTAATTACGAAGCACCTCGTGGCGGCCATCCTGCGACCCTTCCCGACGGATGACATCGGTATAACCAGGCACATCGTAGGTCGTGCCCTTGTAGGTGTGCGTGCCCGTGATATCGACCGTCTCGTCGCTGCCCATCAGGCCGCTGTTGTGGTCGATCCCCTCGGCCGCATTGCCCTGGTACATACCCCAGTCGTCCCGCCACTGGCCAAGGTATTCGGCGTGATGACCGACGGAGTAGTGATCGAAGTTTTCGATCTGGGTCGCATCGACGGTGATCGTCACCGGCAGCCCCTGGCTGATGTCGTATTTCGAGACCAGGCCATGGTTCACCAGTTGCGTCATGCTCACCACGCCATCATCAACCATCGCAGCCAGGTCGACCTGCCCCGCGCCATCGGTGTAGTCGGCCAGGTCTTCGACCGCCAGGAAGTCCAACGCAGCCAAGACATCCGCTTGGGCAGCCGGGTCGATGGCTTCGCTGTAGACCGTCGATCCGGTCAGGTCAGCCGTCCAGTCGAAGCTCGCCAGATCCATGTGCGCTCCGCCGTTGACCTGCGTGATCGCCACCGGAACCTGGACATAGACCATCTGCGTCGTGCCATCGAAGTCCGCCTCAATGCCGTGCGTCTGGGTAATGCCACTGGCCGCCCAGACCGGGTTGTCCGCGTAGACGTAGTCACTTCGGCCGTCAGTGATAGTCACCTCACGCGTGGAACCGATCAGCTCCAGCTCGTACCACTCGACCCACTGGCTGCCGTCCGGCCGGGGCACGCCCAGCTGGAAGTCGTCTTCGACACGGTCGTCCGGCGAGTCGCTCTGGGCGCGACTGTCTCGCAGCCCAGTCTGCGTATCGGTATTCCACCAGCCGATCTGATGCAGCTTGAGCTGCACGTCCAGCCGTGTATCGCCGATATCCTCGTAGCTCACCGCATCGGCCACGCCGGCCACCGCCATCTGAATATCCTCTTCGGCACTCGTGCCCGTGAGCGGGTCTACCTGGACCTTGACATAGAAGTTGTGCTCGTCATTGTCCGCATTGTAGTTCTCGCCCAGGAACTCCTCGGCATGGACGTACTTCCACTGCGTCGAGCCAGACCAGATCGGATCATACCCATGCCGCTTGAGCACCTCGGTGGTGTCGTTGACCCCGTCGGCCAGGAGCTGATCGTAGACGCTCTTGTCGAGGTAGACATATCCGTCAAACTCCGGTGCAGGCTGCAGCGCCTCGGGCGCGACATGGTCGGCCACCCACTGGTTGTTCTCAACAGCCACGACCTGGATGCCGTTGCGAACAATGTGATATCGCCCGCTGCCGGTATCGTAATTCGCCTGATAGAGCTTAACGAACTCGGCCGTCTCGTCGGTGTAATCGAGCGTGAACTGACTGTTGTCCGTCCCGTTGTCCACCAGGGTCGGGCCGTCCACGCCGGCTTCCCACTCGGTCTCCGTCGCCGAATCGAACCAACCGATCTGGTCGACATCGACGTCGATTGTCGTGTACCACTCGCCGATCTTGATCGGATCCCATCCGGTCTGCACGATTTCCGTGCTGTCGACCCACTTGACCACCGGCACGTCGATGAACCCGACAGCCACCTGCTTCGTGCCCGTCAACACCTGGACATAGCGAGTCTCGACCGAGATATACGGCTCGGGCACGGCGATCTGATCGTCCTGCATGACGGCGTAGGCTTCGATGTCCACATTCCCGCCAGCCGTCAGGGCGACGTCGCCGTCGGCTTCGAGCTGGCCTTCACCGGAAATCAGGATATCGCCTTCCGTCGAGAGCGATTCCGAAGTGAACTGCGTCGCCAGGAGCAGCGCCGGATCCTGGTTGCTCGCCACGCCGGCATTGAGGCCAACCGTCCCGTAGGAATCGACATGCCCCGTGACCGTGATGTCATTCATCGCATCCAGTCGAACCACACCGCCGGCATTGCGGGCACGCAGCGTTCCGTCCACACGGATATCGCCGCCGTACACCTGGACCATATTGCCGGATTCCAGACGGGCCCGCTCGAACTCCTGACCCTGGGCCAGGGTCATGTTGCGGTCGGCCTGGACGTAGATGCTCGAATCGTCAGCGCGGGTAATCACCATCGCCTCGTTGAGGATCATCACGTCGCGGGCTTCCATCGTAATGCGGTCCTGGGCGTTGACCAGGTACATCACATAGATATCCTCGTCGGTCGAGATATCGATCGTCGAGACATCAACGTCAGGCAGATCATTCTCGTCGGTGTAGACACGCCCGACCATGCCGTCGATGACGATCCGGCCGGTTCCACCAAGGTTGATCGATCCACCCGGAGCCGTATTGATCACGCCGCCACTGACGCGGGCCGGGTCGCCGCCGAAGCTATCGACCGGCAGGCCGTCCTCGTTGAGGATATTCCCCTCTGCATCCGTCTCGAAGACCAACGCCTTGAGCATGACACTCACACCCGAGACATGATCCCCGCCGGTCATCGTGACCGACTCCTCACCCTCGACAAAGCCGTCCATCATGATCAGTCCACCGGAATTCAACGTCACATCCGAGCCCTCGTCGACGCTTTCGATCAGGCCGTCGATGTACATGTCATGGTCCGTGGTAATCGTGACACTGCTCGGGTCGGCATTGCCCACCAGGCCCGTCGAGCGAATGATGCTGTCAGCCGACAGCTCGAAGTCCACCGGCGAGACGCCATCGGCAACATCGATCGTCAGATCGCCCGAGGCGGCCAGAATGCTGCCCATGGTGCTCGTGCCAACCGAGACACGCTCGGTGGCGTTGATGGCCAGGTCCGCATCGGCCGCAGTCAACCCGTCGGAATCGCCACCGGCGTAGATCGCACCGGCCAGTTCTACCGTCCGACCCGTAACGCTGACCGAGCTGCCGGCTTCGCTGGTGGCCAGCGTCGAGCCGTTGCTCAGGTCCACCACGCCGGCGGCAATGACTTCCACCGCACCCGTACCTAAGACCGATCCGGTCAGCTGGACGGTCTGGCCGCTGACCTCGGCCGCCTGGCCGCCGAAATCGATGCGGTCATCCGATTCAATGCGGATCGTCTCACCGGTACCGGTCGACTCAATCACACTGCCCTGGACGCTGACCGTTTCATAGGCATCGACCAGGATCGAACCGACCGCCGAGAGCGTACCGGTAATGTTTACCGTATCGCTGTTATGGATATCAATTTCGTACAGGCCATCGGCAAGCGATGCCGCCGTGTTCCGCACCACGCCCTCAATTTCCAGCAGACCCGCATCAAGACGAATCTGCCCGTCGGTCTGAATCCATCCATTCTCGGCCCCGACGTTGATCTTGCCCTCCGTCGAGGTTATGTCAATCTTGTCCAAGCCCGTGCTGAAGCCCTCCGGCGTCACGCCGATCGAGCCGTGGATCAATACGTCGTTGGTACCGGTCAGAGTAAGCGTGCCTCCCGAACCGGTCGATCGCATGCGGCTGGTGTTTTCAGTCAGCAGGCTCGTCGAGCCACTGTCCGGGGTGGCATTGACGGTGACGGTGATATTCTCCGTCGCTTCGATGGTGCCGCCGATGGTCATCGTCTCACCGGCCGTCAGCAGTACATCCGCACCCGTGCCGTCAGCATCGCTTCCGCGTGCCAGCACATCACCAAGGATCACGCCCTGCAGACCGGCATGGAATTCAATCGAGCCGTTCTGTGTCTCGATCGAGCCGGAGTAGTCCACTTCAATATCGCTGCCGGAGTCATCCTGCCCGCTGTAGAACTCCACCGCACTGTCGGCAACAATCGCACCGCCAATGTAAATCTTGCCATTCGTCCCGTCCTGCGTGCCAATACGAACCTTCGAACCTTCCGCCTCGGCCCGCAGTTCGCTGCCGGCCAGCAGGTCAATCCGATCCGGGCCGGTCAGTACGATTTCGCTGTTGGTCGCTGTCGTCTTCAGATCAACCGACCCAAGCAACACCACGCTCTTGCCAGAGTGCGCCTGACCGGCAACGACGGCGTCGTCCCCACCGGCCAGTTCGATCCGGCTGCCGGCGTGGAGGTTCTGTCCGACGCGGACCTGATCGCCGGCAGTGATCACGATCTGTGAGCTGCTCTCGCCCAGGGCCGCATTCAAGTGCCCCATGATTTCGGCATCTTCGACAGCGTCGATGTCAATCACGCCCGCCGAGCCGGTCGTCGTGATCGTGCTGACACCCTGAACGTAGACGCTGATGTCGCTGCTGTCGGCACCGCCGGAAAGCGTAACCCCGTCGCCGGCGATAATCGATCCGCCCGTCTCCGTGGGTGCTTCGCCCTGACCGACATTGTGGGTGACTCCGCCGATGCTGACTCTCTCATCGGAAGTGATCTGGACGTCCGCCTGGGCTCCTTCGGCGTACATCGAGCCGATCATCACCACATCCTGCGTGCCGTGGAGATCAATCAGGCCGGTCGTGCTCGTGACCGTCAGCCCGCCAGCCGTTTCGACCAGAATACTCTTGCCCGACGCATCGTCGCCGCCGCGGAGGGTAATGGCCTCGGCGGTCTCGATGGCTTTGTCGATGAAGATGCGATCGCCCGCATTGATGTCGATCGAGCTGCCGCTCTGCAGGGCTTCCAGTACGCCGCGAATGGTGACACGGTTCTCGGCGTCGATATCGATCAAGGTGTTGGACGAGAGGCTGCGTACCACGCCCGTGTTGCTGATGAGGACGCTTTCGCCCGAACCGTGGGCTCCGCCCTTGATGGTGATATCATCCTGGGCAATCGCTTCATAGTTCAAGACCACCTGTCCGCCAGTCGATTCGATCCACAGGTCGCTGCGGGCCCCGTCGGCGTAGACGCCGCCAGTCAGGCTGATATCACCGGCTGCCTTGAGCTTCAGTTGGCTGTCGGCTTCGAGGCTGCGCACCTCGCCGCCGAGGGTAATGCTGTCACCGAGGTACTCGCCGTTGGCATGGAGGTTCATCGCACCGGCTGTGGTGACCGTGCCGCCAATATCCAACCCACCAGCCGAGGTGATGGTCGCACTGGCCGCCGAACCGATAATTGTTCGCTCGGTGATTGTTTCGCCCGTGTCTGGGTCGGTAACTTCTTCAATTTCGACGCCGGCGATGACGTCACCATACAGACCCGCGTTGGGCCCAGCCATATCGGCGGCGGTAATGACGATGGAGCTGTCCGTGCCGAGGGTCTCGACCCGGGTGTTCAGGCCGAGATAGAACGCCTGATCGCTCAGAAGGGTCACGACGGCATCGTCACCTGTGGCAACGACCTGACCGGTGACGTTCATCCGCCCGTCGGCGTCGACGGTGACCGAGCCGCCCGCCCCGGCCGCGTGGACCGCCTCGACATCGGCCGAGCCATGCACCGTCACGTTGATCGAACCATCGGCGGTGCGGATGTCCGTAAGCTCAACGGCGTCGGTTTCGACGATGGTCACCTGCCCGCTGGCGGTCGATTCCACCGTCAGCGACTGCACGGCGGTATCGATGTCGATATCGCCCGGGGCGACAGCCACAAGGTCATCGGCAGTCAAAAGGCCGTCCGCGGTCTTGCCAATCGTACCGGCCGAGGTCAGGTAGACATCGCCGGTAACGCCCGCATCGACCTGACCAACGCGAATCTCGGCAGCGGCGCCATGGGCCGATAGTGTAATGTCATTATCGTCCGAGTCGCTGAGGCTGGTTACCAGCCCGGCTTCAAGCGTACCCCTGCCTGTGATCACGGTGATCGGACCAGCGAAGGTCTGCACACTGTCCAGCACAACGCCATCGGTCTCCGTAACCGTCAGCCCACCGCTGCCCAACGCCGCCGCGTCAAGGTGGCCGACGGTCGTATCAAGCAGCATCGCGCCTTGGGAACGGGCCTTGAGAGTACCAGCGATGATCTTGCCATCGCGGTCGGTGATTTCCGTAGCCGCCGTCAATTCGACCGTGCCGTTGACACCACCGGCGTCGATCGCACCGGCCCGGATCGCACCCGAGCCCTGGGCCGTCAGTCGAATGATATTCTCGATCGAGTCGGTCCCGACACGGACGCTTTCGGCAATGATGGTGTCGCTGGCCGTGATGTCAATCACACCTGCCTGGGCGGTCACCCCGTCCAGGGTGATTTCGTTGGTCTCATGGACGGTGATGTCCGCCGGAGCCGTCGTCGCCGTCGTCAGCGTGTTGATGGTGGTCGTCAGGTCGACATCCCCAGCGGCGATGATATCAAGTTCCTCGCTGCGTACCGTGGCCACGATACCACCCGCCGAGTGCAGGACCACATCGCCCCCAGCACCCGCGTCGATCAGGGCCGCGTTGATCGCCCCGCCATCGGTCGTCGTCAGCGTGATGTCATTGGTTTCCGAGTCGACCTGCGAAACGATTTGCGTGGCGGTAATCGTTCCGCCTGCGGTAAGGGCAATCGGCCCCTGCCAGGAGCTGATGGCCTCGATGGTAATCGCGTCGGCTTCGGTCACTTGGATCGCACCGGGCTCACTCGTGACGGCATGGAGGGTACTGACGCTGGTGTTGAGGGTCATCGCACCCTGGGCCGTAGCGCTGAGCTTGTCGGCCGTCAGCGTCCCCCCCAGAGCCAGGATCAGCCCGGCGCTGGTGAGGATGACATCGGCCTGCCCTTCAGCGAAAATCGAATTGATCGAAATCGCCGCATCGTCCGGCTGGAGTGCGTCGAGATTGGTCGTCTCGATGGTAATGTCATCCTGCTCATCGCCGGACAGCGAGGCCACCTGCGTAGCCGTGATCGAGCCGCTGGCAAGGATGGTGATCGCACCGTCGGTGGTGACCACATCGAGCAACTCCAATGAAGCCGTGTCATGGATGGTGATGTCACCAGCCGTCGCCTGTGCGGTGAGGATGTCGATCTGCGTGGCCAGGTCGATCGCAGCCCCTGCGGTGGCGATGAGCTCTTCGGCAACGACCTTGCCGCCCAATGCGGTTTCAATCGTACCGTCGGCGGTGAGGGTGACATCGCCGGTGGACTTGGCGGAGATCAGATCGATCAGGATCGAGCCACCGTCCGTGGCCGTGATGGTTATGTCGTTGTCCTCGGCATCGGTGAGGGAGCGGATGGCCGTGGCGGTGATGTCTCCGCCAGCGGTGATGTGGATGGCCGCGTTGTCGCTCTGGGCGAGTTCGACGATCAGGTCATCGAGTTCGTCAATCCGCAGCAGCCCGAGACTCATGGCACGGATCGTGTGGACCTGGGTACGCAGGTCGAGCAGCCCGGCCGCATCGGCCAGCAGGTAGTCGGCCTGCAGCACGCCGGCGGTCAACTGCGTGATGTCGGCGGTGGAAAGCAGGCTGACATCGCCGAGCTGGCCGGCGTAGATTTCGCCCACCACCAGGCCATCTCCATCGCTGGTAACGGTCAGGTTAATGTCATTGTCGTCGGCGTCGGTCAGGCTGGCGAGATAGGTTGCGGTGATCTCTCCAGAGGCCTGGATGTCGATGAGACCGTCGGCGGTGGTGACATTCCGCAGGTTGATCGCGTCGGTTTCGACGACGTCGATGCGGCCGGCCGAACTCGTCGAGGCGTACAGATCGTCGACCGTGGTATCCAGCAGCATGCCATCGACTGCAGTGGCGTGCAGGGCGTGGCCGATGATCTTTCCGTCGAAGTCATTAATCGTGGTGGCCGAGTCGAGTCGGATCACGCCGCTGGTGGCGCCCGCGGTAATCAGGCCCGCCTCAATGACGCCATCGCCCGTCGTGCTGAGGGCAATCTCCGCCTCGGGAGTGTCACTCAGGCTGGTAACGGCCGTGGCCCGCAGATCCCCATCAACGGTGATATCGATGGGCCCGGCCGCACTGGTGACGCTCATCAGGTTGATGTCGTCAACGGCGTGGAGGCGCAGGGCGCCGCTGCCGGTGGTCTCCGCCGTCAACACATCGACGTCGGCATCGATATCCTGGGTCGAATCACTCGTCGAGCCGATGGTTCCATCGGCCGAGAGCAACGCGGTATGCGCGAGGATATCGGCGGCAGCGTCGGTGGCGTTGACCTCGCGAATATCGCCGGCCGAAGTGATCGTCAGCCCACCTGCGGTCATGCCGGCATCGATATAATCGACCAGCACGTCCGCATTGTCGTGGGTCACCAGGACGATACGGTTCTCGTCACTGTCGGTCAGGGAGCGGACATTCGTAGCCACCAGATCGCCGTGTGCTTCGGCACGAATCTCGCCATCGGCGGCAGAGACGTCGAAGAGCTCGATGGCATCGACAGCGTAGACGGTGATGTGGCCCTGTTCGGTGGTCGAAGCGGTCAGCTTCGTCGCGTCCAGATTGAGAATCATGTCATCGACAGAGGTGGCATAGACATGATCGGCCGTTATGTACCCGTCGTCACCGATCAACGGATTAATGCCGCCTGTAGAACTCAGCGTCACCACACCGGTCTCGCCGGTGTTGACCTGGCCGGTGCGGATATCGCCACCGCCCGTCGTGGTCAGATTGATCGTCGAGCCGATGGCCACGGTATCGTAGGCGCGGATGATATCGCCGGCGGTGACATCAATGCTGCCGCCGGCCATGTCTACGTCGATGAGATTGATATCGTCGACTTCGTCAATCGAGATGGCACCGCTGCCGAGGACCTGCAAATTGGTCACGTCAGTCGTCAGGGTCACTGCGCCGCTGGCGTCGATGATGAGGTCGTTGGCCTTGACGTCGGCCGTGGCGGAATCTTCGGTGTAGAACTTGACGATGCCCATTTCACCGGCATCGACTTGGGAGACCTCGATTCGGCCCGTGCCCAGCTGCCGCAGCTCGACGAGATTGTCGATCGACGTCAGCGTACCGCCCAGCAGATCGCCGTTGGTCGTGATGCTGATGGCCCCGCTGTTGATATCAGCCGTATCGACCAGCAGGCTGTCGGTTTCAACAATAGTCAGGTCACCGATACCGGTGCTGGTCGCGTAGAGCGTGTCGACCGTGGTGTTGACTTTGATGTTTTCCTGAACGTTGACCGTGAGTTCTTCGGCCGTAATCAGGCCCTGGTCATCCCAGACCGAACCGATATTGGCTGTGAGGAACACGTCGCCGAGAGAACCGGCGTTGAGCTGGCCGACGTAGATCTGGCCTTCCGTGGAGGTCAGGCGGATGTCATTATCCTCGTCGTCGCTGAGAGAGTGGACATTGGCAATGCGGAGGTCGCCCACGGCAGTGATGGTAATCAAGCCGTCAGCCGTCGTGCCTGTGCTGACCAGCGTGCCGTGTAGTTCGTCGATATATACGTTGCCGGCTGCGAGAACCTTCGCGTCGATTTCATCGGCGTCGGTTTTCAGAGCCACGCCATCGCGTCCGCGGGCGGTAAGCAGGTCAGTCTCGATACGGGAGTTGCCCATCACCTCGACCTGCCCGGCCAGGGCGTGGAGATCGATCGCCAGCCCCTTGAGCCACTGATCGGTATTCAGCGTGATGTCGCCCTCCTGCAGGCCGGCATCGACATCGATATGCCCATCATCGAGGCTGGTGACTTCCAGTCCGCCCAACGTCGAGGCCGAGACACTACCCGTGCCGTCCTGACCGGCGTAGACCTTGATCCAGTCGGTCGCGGCGACCATACCCTCGATGGAGATATCGTCATTGGCTTGCAGCAGGACGCTCTGAGTCTTGCTGGGCTCAAGGCCCTTGATGATCGTTCGGTCGCCGAGTGTCAGCGAGCCCTGCGTGATGAGGCTGACGTTTTGGGTCGCCTCGAGGATGCCGTCGTAATCCAGATCCAGCCCGGTGCGGACTTCAACCGTGCCGATCTCGCTGAGGGCCTGGAGATGCATATTCGTCGAGTAGAAGCCCTGCCCGGCGATGATCTGCACCAGATCCCAGGAGTAAATCTCGGCATTCATGTGAACGTCCTGGCTGGCGTTGATCACGACCCGGTTGACGGTGGAGTCAAACGGGCCCCGCAGGACGCCCTCCACCGTCACGTCACCGTTCATCGACCGCAGCCAGATCAGCTCATTGGCTTCGAGGTAGGCGTTGCCCGTAATCGACAGGTCGGCCCCGGTCTTGATGTCGATCGTGCCCATGTCCCCGTCGAGCGTGATGTAGAGGCTGTCGGTGATGAATTCATCGGCTGCATCGACCTGATAGAGCTGGCGGGCAAACTGCGTTCCCTGAACAATGGTGATGTCGCCACCGGCCGTGCCGCCAGCCTCGCCGAGCGTCTTGAGGATGATCTCCTCGGTGCTCTCACTGCCCAAGCCGGTCAGGCCGGTCGTATTCAAGGTGATATCGCCCTGGCTGGACTGGATATCAACACGATCCGGTGCCTGCATGATCGTGGCGGTGGTGGTGATGGAATCCACCGCGTCGATATCAACCACGCCGTGGGTGCCGGTGGCATAGAACTGGCCGGCATTGGCGGTGAAGGTCGTCGCGGCGGACAGCTGGAAGAGATCCTTGGCGTTGATGGTCACGGTATCGATGAAGATCGATCCGGACCCCTCACCGGCCAGACCCGCGGCGGTGAACGACCCCGCAGTGACGCCCTTGCTGTCGGTCAGGCCTCGCAGGACGCTGTCGGTGAACGACAGGCTGCCGGTGGCATAGAGATCGAGGCTCTCGCCGGCGCGGACTTCGGCCTGGTCGGTCGTGATCTCCCTGCCGGCGTCAATGTCCAGTGTCGTCTCCGCCCGAACGACGCCCTCGATACTGACATCCTGATCGGCGAGGATCACGATCTCCTCGGCGGCGATGCCGCTGCCCTGAATCGTGCTGGTCGGGTGAATATGATCGTGCGTAACGAAGAGGTTCGACAGGGCCAGGTTCAGCTTGGTATTTTCTTCGTCCTCAATGTCGAATGTCAGCGCCAACAACCCGCGGACAGTCATATCACCGGCCCAGATCGTGACCGGATCATGGAAGGTCGCATGTCCGATGGTCATGTCGTTATCGACGCCATCCCGGCCGAAGTAAATGTGGGCGAATCCGTCGGCCAGGGCCGCCAGATCGCGCGACGAGAGGTCCATCGAGTGGGTGTGGTCGATGAGGCCCTGGTTGTAATCACCCTCATCCTCGTTATTGCCCAGGTTGTCCTCCGCTGCGGTACCGAAGGTCCACTGCCGCGGCTCGTGGGTGGTATGGACGATCAGATCGCCGCTGGCCCGGACGGTATCGACACCGGCCTTGAAGTCGATGTCATCCGCCATCAGGTCGATGTCCTTGTCCTCGTAGGCGGCCACGATGCTGCCCGAGGCCAGTGTGAAGAGGGCGTCCTCAGCCAACAGATCGATGTCGATCATGCCATAGGCACTCCAGATGCCGGTCACGCCGGTGGCATCGCCGGAGGTGAGGTCCTCGCCGATAATCGTCAGATCGTCCGTCTCGATAACGTAGATGTCGCCGTTGTTGTGCGACGTGCCGGTCGTCGAGAGCGTCATCTCCTTGACGGTCGAGGTGATGACATCTCCAAAACCGACCGCGCTGAGCGCGAAGTGGCTGCCACTGCCAAGGAACTGCGTCGCATCGGCATCGAAGAGGATATCGCCATCGGCGACGACCAGGTGGGCCGAGCCGCTGCCCAATGCGTCGGCGTTGTCTCCGCTGGAGACACGTACGTCGGCGGCGAGGTTCAGGTCGGCCTCGGTACCGGTAACCAGCACGTCGATGATCCCATCGCTGATGGCGTTGAACTCCGCATCCACGGTCAGGTCGCCGGCATCGACGACGAACTCGGCATGGTGGATATCCAGCCGCTGGTGGGTGTGCATCGTGCCCGTGTAGGCGTTGAACCGTCCGTCCACATGCACCGGTGCATCCAGATCAATGCTCTCGCTGACGTCCCAGGTGAGGTCATGTCCAGTCAACGTGCCGGTGAGGGTGGCGGTAGTGGAGTTGATATCCCACTGGCCGGTCGAGGTAAAATCGCCCGTCATCGTCACGCCGTTGGTGACGGTCCAGGTCATGTTATTTCCGCTGACGGTATTGGTTACCAGCAGACTGTCCGAGTCGATGTCCCACTGGCCGGTCGAAGTAAACGAGCCGGTCAGATTGATCGCACCGACGATGTCCCAGTCGACGTCAACTGAGTCCATCGTACCGCTGAACGTCAGGTAGGCACCGCTTGCGGAGACGCGGGCAGAGGACTGAACCAGCGCATCGATTTCGATTCCGTTGGTGAGGGTCCAGCTTTGCGTGGGGGCATCGAGCATGGTGGCGTCGACGTCGAGGTCCTGGGCGGTGATGTCCAGGAAATCAGTCGCGACGAGGCTGGCATTGACATCGACCAACTCAGCGACCTCGATGGTGATATCCGTCGCCCGCAGTTCACTGTCGGCCTTGAGAGTCTTGCCGATCGCACGGAAATGCACATCGCCCAAGTCGGAAATGCCTTCCGAGCCTTCTTCCGTGTTCGTCCAGGATACGCCCTCGCCATAGCCCTCAATCATCTCGCCGTCAAACTGGGCTGCCTGGCCGATGAGGGTTTCGTACTCGACCTCCTGCGAGAAGGTCAGCACCTCACGACCGTTCTTGACCTCATAGGTGCGCAGCTCGACGGGCATCCGGTCGTATTTCTGTTCGATGACGACTTCGTCATCGGTGCCGGTCTCATCAATGATGTCAATGATACCCTCGGCCTTGGGCGAGGTGGCCCGGCCGAGGTGCACTTCGTATACGTCGCTGCCGCCGGCATCGGTCAGGGTCAGCTCGCCTTCGGGGAAGTCGTTGATGACGACGAGGTCATCCCCCAGGCCGAGTTTGACATGATCGATATCGGCACGACGGGCCGAGAGTTCGCTGCCGTCATCCAGCCGGGCCGTAATCCCGCTGCGATTGACCGTAACGGTCAGTGGTGCGTGAACGGCCGAGAAGTCCAGCGTGACGATCCCCTCGGTATCGCGGAAGCGGTCAATGCCATAAAGTTCCTCGAAGAGATAGGTATCGTCGCCGGCACCGCCCTGCAGCGTGTCAACTCCTTCGCCGCCGTCGAGTTCGTCATTGCCGGCTCCGGCGATGAGTTTATCATCACCCAGCCCGCCGGTCAGTTTGTCATCGCCGACACCACCGATGAGGTAATCGTCCCCCTCGCCGCCAACGAGGATCACTGCCGCCGTGGCCAGGCTGCCATCGAGCGTGTCCTTGCCGAGGCCGCCATACAAGGTTCCGCCAGCCTCACCGGTGATCAGGCGGTCTTTGCCTGCCCCGCCGTCGAAGGTCACCGTAATGCCGGTGGCCTCGGAAGCGTCAAAGACATCGTCGCCCTCGCCGCCATCGGCAATGACCTCGGTCACACCTTCAAACTTCTGCACCCAGTCGCCAAAGACCACATACAGGTCGTTGCTGTCGCCGATCAGGCGGACATTTTCGCCACCATCTTCGGTATCCAGATACAACCGTTGGCTGGCACGTTCACCGGTGTTCAGCGTCAGGGTTCCACCGCTGAGTTCGCCCAGAACAGGCTGGACGTTGGGCGCGTTATATTCCAGCTCCAGCAGAGTCGAATCGACCAGCGTAATGTCGATGATCCGCTTCATGACCTTACCGACAAACGGAATCTTGATTCCCACATCGACAAACGCAGCAATCTTCAACCGCAGCTCAGCTGTCAGGTTCACGAGGTTCTTGAACCCACCGTTTTCGTAATTCCACATCGTGACAATTTCGCTGGCACGGATCTTGCCATCCGATTCCCAGTCCTGCCCGTAGGTTACCCCGCCGATCTCAAAGGTATCATCCACCTTGTCGATCAGTTCGTCGTAATTGGATGATTTCTCACCCGTGGCATCAATGAGGGTGTACAGGGTGGGAACCGCAATGTCCTGCAGGTCGATATCGGTCTCGAAGATCAGGCTGCCTTCCAGGCCGGCCTCGACGAGAATCACGTTGATTGCTGCGGCCAGCCCGATTTCAGCACTGAAGGTCAGCTCGGGCTTTTCCGTCCAGGTGGCCAGGGAGTAATCCGCCACGAAGAACCCGTCGAATGCGTCCCACGGGTTGCGGCTCCGGATAGCCTGGCGAATGCCGTAGGTATCGTATCCAAAGGCCAGGTCGGCCATGGCCTTGAACTTGCCGAATGCACTGATATCGAGCAGAACCGGTCCGAGCGGGAAGGTCACCAGCGTCTGATAGAAGTCGAAGGAGACTTCCAGTTTCGGAACGTCGAAGGTGAACAACGTCGCATCGCCGCCCGAAAGCAGTTGCATCCAGTTCTGCAGGTCGAAGATGTAATCAAACCGCAGCATGGCCGGGGTGTCGCCCTCGTCGGGGCCGAAGAGGATCTTCGGCTTGCCATCGGCGTTCTTGCCGGAGTAGACAAACGGCATGCTGGCGGCATTGAAGCTGCTGTTCGTGCCTTCCATCGTGACCTCGGTCGGGAAGTCATCGAGGGTGGCTTTCTCACGGGCTTGGATGTTCCCCGAGGCCAGGCCCATCAGGTCGCCCAGCAGGATTTCACCGCTGGCCGTGGTCATGTTGTTAACGGTCTGGACGAAGTCAATGAACCCGTCGACGGCGTAGACGAACGACCAGTCGATGGCCTTGCGCCCCTTGAGCTCGAGGATCAGGTTGATCAGGCCCATGAGGTTCGGATCGTCGAGAATCTGATCCAGGCCGGGCAGATCCTGGGTCAGCACGTCGACCAGCGGGATGAAGGGCTCGAGGACGTCACTGATCTTCTCGACAATCGGCTTGAGGAAGTCGCGTACGAAGCCGCCCACATCGATGCGAACATTCTGCAGGCCGATATCGGGCAGTTCCATTTCCTCGCCGAGATTCCAGGCCCAGTCAAAGACGAAGTCGGCCTTGAGCGTCGGCAGGCCGCCGGCGCCGTCGATCGCCAACGTCATATCCAGCAACAGGTCGGCCTCGACCCCCATCGAAACGTCGAAGGAATCCTTGAAGTTCGTCAGCATCCGGTCAAGTGTCAGACGGTCACGTTCATTGCCGATAATATCGACCGTCAGACCGCCGAAGAGCCCGCCCGGCTGGAAGCCCGGCGTATCCGGATCGCGATCGGTATCTTCCACGGTGGCCTTGAAGAACAGCAGCTTGCCTTCCGCGTCGAAGCGTGTGGTGACGTCAGGATCCATCGGCTCGCCATCAAGGAAGGCGTTAATGCCGACTTCCAGCTCGGGGTTCTCGCCGCTTTCATTGGTCGCCAGGTAGAACCCGTCCAGCAGACTGATGCCCATGCCAAAGTCGAAGCTCCAGCCCATCTCCAGGGCAAAGCCACCATCGACGTTCAGGCTAAAGCCCGGCAGGTCGATATCCAGCGGGATGTCGATACCGGTGGCAAAGGCGGTCCCGCCCAGGGCCACGTCGAACTGAACGGCGTCGGCGTTTTCGGGAATCGCATCGCCAACTTCCCAGCTTTCCAGCCACACTCCGTTCGCGTCGTACCAGCCGACCATCACATCGGCCAGCGTGATGCTGCCATCGGCGTTGGTGTCCAGCACGATATCCATACCGGTCGGGCCGAATACGTCCCAGAGGGTTTCCTGGATGTACTCGATAGCCTTTCCGTTGCCGCTGAGCTTCTCGCGCAGGTCGGCAAGCATGCCCGTCCGCATCTCTTGGAGGAAGTCGGCCGCGTTGGCCAATTTATCGCCGATCAGTGGCAGGTCGACAGCCAGGTTCGAGCTCAGCACGTCTTCCAGGCTGCCCAGGGCCAGGTCCACCCCATCCAGCAGGAAGGACGGATCGTTCAGCAGGCCCAGCAGCGAGAACATCCCGCCGTTAAGATCAAACTTGTTCAGAATTTCAGTCAGGACGGTCTGGGCATTGGTATCGAGAATGCCCGTGCCCGGTTCGAGAATGTCGCCCAAGCTGGTATCCGGATCGATCAGCGACGTGAACATCTGCTTCAGCGGGCTGGGCTGACCGTCTTCGGCCAGGGCGCGGATGTAGAGATCCTCACCGACCGGCAGGTCCAGGCCAAGCACGGTCATATCCAGCGGAAGCGTCACATCGAACCCGCCGGTAATATCATACTGGAGGTTCTTATCGAGCAGCGACTCCTGGCCAAAGTGGTATCGGCCATCGTCGGCGATCTCGGATTCGTCCTCCTGATCGAGGTAGACCAGCACCGTAGCAAAGTCGTCCGTGGTGGCATCGCCATCGCCGTCAAGCGTGACCCAGCCGTTGAGCACGCCGACCTGCAGCGGGCCAAAGTCCAAGGCGAGATTGAGGTCGTCGCCGTAAACCCGTGCGCCGATTTCGACGTGGGTTCCCTCGATCGAGCTCGCATCGGCCGGGTCGAAGGTGTCGTTGTAATCATAGAGGAAGATTTCCGGCAGGCCCCCGCCCTGGCCGAGCGTGCTGTAGTCGATCCCCGCATCGATGACCAGATCGGCAAAGGCTTCCAGCGCCAACTCGGCACTGACGTCCATAAAATTGGCAATCTGTTCGAAGCCGCCCGACAGGCCCATCATATCGAGGTTAAAGCCGAACGCATCGGCGTAGACCGCGCCCCAGTTGATGTGAACGTTGAGAACCTCATTGACGGTATCGAGCGTCAGGGCGAATGCCTGCTCATGCGCTGCGATCGCCTGGCCGGACCCGTCGATTTCGGCGTCGTCAATGCCCAGAGCCCGCTCAATGGCTTCCTCGACATCCTGGATCGCACCGGCGGGGTTCGAGGCCGCCTCGTCGATCTGATCAATGAAGCCGTCAATGAAAGCAAATGTGTCGGCCAGCGACGTGTTGATGACGGGAATGGTCGCATTGTAGAAGGGTTGGTCGGCCAGCGACTGCTGGACGATGTCCACCCCCATCTGCAGAGCGTCGATGATGGTCTGGAAGTCAATGCCGCTGAAATCAAGCAACCCCGAGAGGTCCGGCGTGACAACCTCGACGGTCGACCAGTCGGTCAGGTCCGGCAGGGTGACAGATATTTCCGCGTCTTCGGCGATGGGCACGTCCCACGTGCCGGTACCAGCCGAGAGACTCCGCAAGCGGGCCCAGGCATCGCCGGTGAACTCGAAGTCGAACGAATCGACCAATTCCCCGTTGATCAGGTCGTCAAATCCGAACAGCCGGTCGTCGGTGGTGGTGGCATCGCCGTCGCGGTCCAGCATGGCCGTGGCGGTAGCGGCGAAGTGCACGCCGCTGTCAGGTCCGCCGGCTGTCAGCCGCAGGAAGCCCAGCATGGCCTCGGCCGTCAGGCCTGAGACGTCAAACGCCGCGTTGGCGGTGATTGTGGCATTGTCGATCATCATCGCCGGAAGCGAGTTGGGATCGAAATCGACCACCAGGTCAAACGCACCGTGGACATCGGCGGTCAGGTCGGCATCGGCGTTGATATCCACACCGGCCAGATCACCGCCCAGATCGAAGCCCAGATCGATGGGCAGGTCATTGAACTGATCGGCCGGGAGGCTCATGTCAAACGACAGTGGAATCGTGAAGACCTGTTCAGCCGGGTCGTATCCAAGCGACAGGCCACCGAGGATGCCCGAGTTATTCACCGCGGTAACGAATTCCTGCATCGTCTCAATGTCGCCCTGCGGCTCGTGGACAGCGAAGACCACGTCGGCCAGATCGCCGTTGGCCACACCGTCCAGGCGAACGGTGTTGTCATCGATGACCTCTTCAATGGTGAACGTGTCAATGCCATCCAGGGTAATCTGTTCGCCCACCCAATCGCTATCGAACGTCACTGCCGTCGAGGTAAACAAGTCGCTGTCGAGCGTCAGCACGCCATCGGTGCCACTGGCCAGCTCGACGTAGG
Organism: uncultured Planctomycetaceae bacterium; assembly: GCA_964497475.1. Classification (GTDB taxonomy): domain Bacteria; phylum Planctomycetota; class Phycisphaerae; order SM23-33; family SM23-33; genus CAZCDM01. The sequence goes on along the minus strand of CAZCDM010000001.1, from coordinate 35,999 downwards.
GTTTCTGGAAATCGATCCTGCTGAGGATGTTCTCATCAAAGGCACTGGCAAAGTCCAGCACGTCGCTCAGCGAGAGATTCACGAAGGGAATTTCCGTCTGGAACAGGTCGCTGTCCCGGAAGTCTTCCAGCCAGGTGAGGGTATCCTGGAACATCACGATCAGGTCCATCGGGCCGAAGTCCGAGAAGCTCAACAGCGAGTCGAGATGCTCGTGGCTGAAGGTCGGGCCGCCCGCATCGAAGAGGCTTCCGCTGAGCATCAATCGAGGCCGCTCGCCATTGCCCAGATCCACCCCAGCCAGTTCGGCATAGACGGGCAGATCGACGTCGATGGTGTTTGTCGCCGGCGTGAAGCCGAAGACGCCGTCAACCAGGCTGATCGCCCCGCCGAGGCTCAGGGCGGCCGAGGCCATTTCCTCGCCACTTTCACTGCTGCCCAGACCCAGTTCAATCGGGCCGAGTATGCCCTCGAGTACCAGGTTGTCTGTGGATACGTCAGCCTGGAAGCCCAGCTCGTTGAGGTTAAAGCCGAAATCGCCCGTCAGCCAGTCCAGTTCAAGCTCGAAGTCGATATTGCTGGTCACGTCGACGTCAATGTCGGCATTTCCGTCAAATTTGAAGCCCAACTCGTCGGCCTCGGCGCCAAGTCGCAAACCGATCTCGTCGCTGTAGGTCACATCGGCGTCGAAGTCGATGGCAAAGCCGTTCTCCGTCAGCTCGTAGCTCATGCCCGCCCCGTCGCGAGCACTCAGAGTCGGCAGCCAGTTCACGTCGAGATACTCCATCAGGCCGCTGAGGGTCGGATAGCCCGCATAAGTCCCGACAGGGATCGGATCGCCAGCCGGCAGATCGACGCCCGGGTTGAGATACGGATGGAGGTAATGCTGGATGTAGTCGCCCAGGCCGAGCAGATCGCTGAGCCCCAGCAGCGAGTCGATGCTCGCATCGGTCCCGGCGATCTGATTGCTCAGCACGTGGTCGCTGATGCGATTGCCCTGCTCATCGTACTCGACGGCGAGATCTTCCCGCAGGCTGACCAGCTCGCCGGCCAGGTCGTTGAGATACCCCGCCACGAAGTTGGTGAGCATGACCTGGAAGTTGTCCATGCCCTCAGGCACAAGGCCGAGCTGGAGACCTTCCAGCAGCCCGCCGGCAGCGGTGAGATCGCCGATGAGAGCCTTGCCCAGATCAGCGAAGTCGCCGTGCGAGATGAACCCGCCGGAGATCAGCCCGGCCAGGGTCACCGAGGAATTGCTCAGCAGGTCCTGCACATCGACTTCGAGCAGGTCATTGAGTTGTCCGGTGGAAAGGCTGGTCGCCGCCAGCAGGTCGCTGAGAGCTGTCTCGCCCAGACCAGCCAGATTGTTGATGTCCAGCATGTCGGACGCGAAGAGACCGCCGACATCGACGAGATCCTCAGCTATCAGCTCAGCCAGATCGGCCAGGGGCTGATCGATCAGATCGCTGCGGGTCACGAGATGGCTTGCCACCAACTCACCAAGGGTGGTCAGGCTGTCATTGAGCAGCGAATCGACCAAAGCCGAGGCCGTCTCTTTGAGGAACGTCTCATCGATATAGGAGTCAGATTCCAAGTCGGCCAGACTCGCCAGGTCGCCGGCAACCAATGCACTCAGATCGGCCTGGCCCAAATCAAGCAGGTCGGCCTGCGTGGTCATCGAAGCCTGGATCATCTGCGTGAGGGTCACATTGTCCAGCCCGAGCACGTCGTTGAGGTCAATCTGCCCGCCGACGATATCGTCGGCAAAATCAGCGGCCGAAAGATGCGTCAACCCGGCCAGGACAGTTGACGTATCGACCAGGCCGAGGTCAAGCAGATCGGCGGCGACGACCAGCTGGGCGTTGACCATGTCCAGCAGGGAAACCCCCGCCATGGCTAAAACGTCATCAAGGTCGACATTTCCATTTTCGTCAGCCAGGGAATCGAGATCGCCGGCCGTCATGCCCAAAGCGGTTTCCACGTCGGCCTGCAGGGCCAGTCCCAAATCGTCCAGATTCGCTGCGTCGACCAGCCCGACCTCAACCATCTGCGTGAGGGTCACGTTGGCCAGGCCCAGGACGGCATCGAGATCAACCTGCCCGCCGGTGATATGCTCGGCCAGGTCGGTCATCGTCACGTTCGGCAAGGCGGTGATGACATCGGCCGGGGCCATGGAACCCAAGTCGTCGACGTCGATTTCCGTGATGAACCCGGTGGCAGCCAGTTCGAGGAAATCGACAATCTCGTCGGCCAGAAGATCGTCCAGATCGGCCTGGCCGAGATCGTTGAAGTCGCCCAGCACGACGTACTGATTGTCAATCAGATCGGCCAGTGTCATCAGATTGTTGGCGATGAGCTCACCGGCCGAGACGGCCAGCCCGTCGGCGAGGTCGGCCTGGGTGATCTTTCCGGCGGTGACCAGTTCCCCGAGATCGGCCAGGTCGGCATCGATCAGCGTATCGAGGTCGTAATCGCCCAGGTTCCGCAGGTCGCTGAGATCGACCAGGCCCGCATCGGCCAGGGCCTGGAGATCAACCAGCCCCGTCTCCAGTAGCGCCGCGAGATTCACGCGGGCGATGGAATCGAGATCGCCAGCGTTGATCAGACCGGCGGTGACGAGGGCATCAACGCCCAGCCGCAAGCCGTCCTTGAGGTCGGCTTGGCTGATGAGATTTTCATCGATCAGCTGATTGAGGTCGACCAGATCGACCTGCAGGAGTGTGTCGAAGTCGGCCTGGCTGCCGCCGCCGAACAGGTCGAGGTTCGTGTACTTGACGTTCGCCACGGGCGTGCCGTCGGCACTGAAGCTGATGCCACCGATCGAAGCATACAGCGGCAGCTCGACCAGCAGGGACGCGGTCGGCTCGAACTGCAGGCTCCCGCCGGTGGTCTGGGCCAGCAGACCCAGGCCGAAGTTGACCCTGCCCTTTTCGTATTCGTCATGGCCGATCGAGGCTTCCAGCGGGCCGATGGTAATCGCCGCAAGGATGTCGGCCGCGTCTGCGTTGGCATCGAATCGGAGGGAGTTGAGAGTGAAGTCGGTCACATCGTGAGCCCAGTCGATCGTCAGGTCGAAATCCAGGGCCGCTTCGACATCGACGCCGAAGTTCATGTCCGCCTCGACCTCAATGCCGGCCGAGCCCAGTTGATCGGCCAGGTCAAGCATGAGTTGCTCGGCGAAGGCGACCTCTCCGTCGAAACCGAGCGTAAAGCCACTGATCGCACCATCGCTGCGGAGCATCTCGATAGAGAACGGGCTGGTTCCGCCCAGGCTGCCCGGCAGGGTCGGCACCCAGTGATCGTTGAGGTAGTCCATCAGTCCGGCGGCCACTTCGGTCGGGCTCAGGGCGGTCCAGTCGGTGACGGAGTCGATATACTCGTGGATGTGCTGATCGATGCTGAGGAAGGCCTCGGCCCCGCCGTCACCCAGCAGCGAGTTGATCGTCGCGTCGGTTCCGGCGATGGGCTGGTCAAGGTCGATGCTGCCAACGAGAGCATCCTTGGCGTTGGTGATCTGATCGGCGAGGCTCTGGAGCATCAAGTCAATGCCGATATCGGCGAGATTCTCGCCCAGGGCCCCGGCGATATCAGGCAGCGTCGGGGTCGCGAGGCTCAGGCCATCGGCCAGGCTGAACGAGCCGCCGAGATGGATCGGGACATTGTCCAGATCGTCGATGTAGCCGTTGAGGTCGAGTGTGACCGGCAGGTTGACATCGAAGCTGCCACCCAGGGCCGCATCCACGCCGGAGGCGGTCTTGTGGACGGAGAAGGTCAGGAAGTCGCTGAGATCATAGGCCGACAGGTCGAACACCGGCATGCCGCCAATGAATCGAACCCAATCGAGGAAGTGGACGCTCTGGCCGTAGAGTTGCTGCAGGTCGGTCGGGTCGGAGAAGTCATAGCCGGTCAGCTCGAAGCCCGGGTTCGCCGCCAGGAAAGCGTCCCACTGGGCCTGGAACGAATCGAAATCGACAAACAGGTTCGGATCGCCCTGCTCGGGATTGGTGGCCGAGTCGCCATCGGCATCGACGGTGACCGTACCATCATCGATGGCCAGGCTCAACAGCCCCTCGCCGGCGGTAACCGTCAGGTCCAGATTGCTCCCGATCACCTTCAGGCCGGCATCGAAATGGGTTCCGGAACCGCTGGCAACGTCATAGTCCATCAACTGGACAACCGGCGTGCCATCGGAGAGGTCGATCTCCAGGTCCATCCCGATCTCGGCAAAGGCGGCCAGGTCCAGCGTGCCGCTGCCATCGGCGGCGACGAGCTGGCTGAGGATGTCCATCACCTCCGGATCGACACCGGCGTCGGCCAGCAACTCTGCCAGTTCGAGGTTGAAGGTGATCTGCTCGTGGTAGAACATGTCCGTGTCCAGATGAACCCGCAAGCTCTGGCCGTCCATCCACAGCGAGAATATCTGATCCATCGGATCGAGGGAATTGTCTTCCGCGATGCCGAGGGCCTTTTCAATGCTGGTCTCCAACGACTGGATCCCGCCGCCGATATCGATGCCGGCGAAGTTCAGCTCGCCCCAGTTCAGGCCCGACCAGTCCAGGGCGCCCAGATTCGGGGCATTCCAGTCGAGCGAGCCGAAATCAAAGCCGCTGAAGTCCAGCCCGGCGAAGTCCAGGCCGCCCCAGTCGAAATTCGCCCAGTCGAGGCTGGCCCAGTTGAGTTTGCTGAAGTCGATCGAGCCGAAATCCAAGCCGCTGAAATCAATCGAGGCCCAGTCAATGCCCGCCGGATCGAAGGAGGAATCAATCGGACTGTAGTCCACGGCAGCCCAGTCCAGATCGCCCCAGTTCAGATCGCCCCAGTTGAGGCCCTCGAACAGGCCGCTGGGCCAGTTCATGTTCGACCAGTCAAGCTGGCTGAAGTCCACGGCATCCCAGTTCAGCTCGCCCCAGTTCAGCTCGCCCCAGTTCAGGCCCGCCCAGTCGAACCCGCTGAAATCGACGCTGGCCCAATTCCACGTGGACGGATCGGCATTGCGGTCGAAGCTGCTGAGATCAATGCCCCCGAAGTCCATTCCGCTTACATCGAGACGGCTCCAGTCGAGCTGGCCGAGATCGAGTTGCCCGAACAGACCCGCCCAGTCGAATCCGCTCCAGTCGAGTTGGCCAAAGTCCAGTCCACTGAGGTCCAGCTGACCGAGATTCAGGGAACCAAGGTTCAACGGGCTCCAGTCCATCGCTGCCCAGTTCGCACCGCTGGTCGACAGAGCCCCGCCGGTCAGGGCCGTCCAGTCGAACCGCCGCCAGTCGAAGGCCCCGAAGTCCAGGCCGCTGATATCCAACGAGCCGAGGTTCAACCCGTCGGTGGCTCCGCCACCCGATGCCCAGCCGAAGGTTCCGAAGTTCAACGCGCCAAAGTCGATCCCGCCCCAGTTCAGGCCGCTCCAGTCGAAGTGGCCGAAGTCCAGCGTGCCCCAGTCAAAGCCATCCCAGTTGATATCGATCGACTGGATGGCCACGCGCATCCGCGAGAGGAAGTCGAACAGGTCGGCCGGGGACTGGTTGACCAGCGGCAGGTCCTGGTTGTAGAAGCTCATGTCGCTGAGAAGTCCGTCGAGCAGATCGAGGCCTTCGAACAGCGCGTTGATCAGGTCGCCGCGGGTGAGGTTGCCCAGCGACAGCGCATCGCCGAGGTCGGGATAGACGACGATCATGTAGCCCGGATCGCCGGGCGAGCCGACCTCTGTGACGACATGCCCTTGGAGGGTCTTGCTGGCCAGGAAATCGGCCAGCTGGGCCGGAGCATTATCGCCGCCCAGATCAGGCAGCCAGATGGAGACCTGTGCATCGGAGGCGATGGGCACATCGAACGCGCCCGTTCCACTTTCCAGGGCCAGCCCCTGGAGCTTGGCCCAGGCATCGCCGTCGATGCTGGCGACAAGGTGACTCAGGGCCGAGCCATCGAGTAATTCGCCGAGGGTAAAGCGAGTATCGCCCGCAACGACCGCGGCCGGATCGCGATCCAAGGCCAAGTCGGCCTGGACGGCGAAGTGCAGACCGCTGCCCGTCGACGCGCCACCGGCAGTCATCGCCAGCGGGCCAACGACCAGCCCGGCCTCGAAGTCAGTGACGTCCAGCTCGGCCGAGCCGGACAGTTCGAGATCTTCCACGGCCAGGCTCACCTCCGACCCGCTGAAGTCGATCACCAGATCGACCTGCCCGGCCACGGAGGCGTTCATGTTGGCCAGGGCTTCGGTGTAGAGTTCGGCCAGGGACGAATCGCCCAGATCCATACCCAGATCCAGAGCGAGGTCTTCCATGACGGCCAGGTCACTGGCAAAGGCCAGCGGTACGCGCAGAGCCTGGGCGACGGCATCATAGGTAATCAGTTCGCCCTCGGGCAGCACGCCAGCGTCGTTGAACGCCGAGACGAATTCGCCCAGGGTATCGACCTGGCTGAAGTCGATCTTCTGCTGGATTTCGTCGGCGAAGCTGGTCACGAAGTCCAGCGACTCGCCGAGAGTCACGCCATCGGTAAACGGCAGGGTCGTCTGCATGAAGGCCGATTCGCCCGCCAGGTCGCCCAGCCAGGTCAGCAGATCGGGAATCATCGCCAGGACGGTCTGGAAGTCCATCGAGGCGACCTGATCCATGAGCTGGTCGAAGTTGGGCGTGGCCAGAACAGGCGCGAACAGATCGCCACTGAGCTGCAGCCGGGGCAAAGCGGCCGGGTCGGTCATGTCCTCACCGGCGAGGGTGGCATAGAGCGGAAGGTCGATGTCGATGGTGTTGTTCCCGCCACCCGTGAAGCGCAACGCGCCGGTCGTCTCGTCGGTGAAAACCGTTCCGCCAAGGCTCAGGGCCATCTCGCCAAGTTGCCCGCCGAGTCGGCCGATGCTGACATCCAGCGGACCGACCGCTGCGCCCAGCACAAGATTGCGGGTATCGGCCGAGGCCTGGAAAATCAGTTCATTGAGGTCAAAGTCGAAGCTGCCCGTCGTCCAGTCCAGGGCAAAGGCCATATCCAGATCGGCCGCGACCGTCAGGTTCACATCGCCGCTGCCGGTGAGTTCCACGCCGGCCGTCTCCGCCCAGTCGCCCAGGTCAAAGCCGACCGTGGTCCCCGCATTCCACGCTCCATCAAAGCTGACGGTCAGCCCGTTGGCGTCCATGGCGAAGCGCAAGCCCATGTCATCATCAGCCAAGGTCGGCACCCAGTTGGTGTTGAGGTACTCCACCAGGCCACTGACGGTCGGATATCCCTCCGCGTAGGTGCCCAGGGCGATGTCCTCACCAAAGGGCGGTTCGGCATCGCCGCTGACAAACGGATGGAGATAGTGCTGGATGTACTGCCCGAGGCTCAGAAGCGAGTCCATGCCGAGCATCTCAGCAATGGTGGTATCGGTTCCGACGATCGACTGGGCAAGACTGCCGTTGCTCCCAGTCAGGTCGACGCGAAGATCTTCGATGTACTCGCCGAGTTCCTGGAGATACCCCGCGGCCAGGCCGCTGAGGTTCCTGCCCAGATTTTCCAGGCCGGTCACGGTAAAGGCCGGATCCTGCCCATCGTACTGGTCTGGGGCGATATAGCTTGGCAACTGCTCGTCGAACAAGGCGCTGTCGGTCAGCACAAAGCCGGCCAGCGGCCCGTCGGCCCCGCCAACAGCCACACCGTTGATCGCGCCGTACAGCGGCAGGTAAACATCCACCCCGCCGGAGGGTGTCATCTGCCAGCTTCCGTCGCGCTGGAGAATCTCGCCGCCCAAGTCAAGATGGAGCTGGCCCTTGTCGTAGTCGGCATGGCCGACACTGGCTTCCAGCGGGCCGTACTCGACACCGAAAATTAGATTTTCTGCGTCAGCTGAGGTGTCGAAGCGGAAGTAATCGAAGTCGAAATCGAAACTGCCATCGAAGCCGACCTCGAAGGCGAACTTCATTTCGGTGTCGACTTCAACGTCGAGGGCGGCATCGCCGGTGACGACCAGGCCGCTGTCGGCCAGTTCGCCGGCCAGGTCGACCGGCAGGTCGTCCAGAACGAAGCCGGCATTGCCATTAAAGACCACCTCGAAGCCGTTGTCGCCGAGGTTCAGGCTCAGCGGGCTTTCCGTGCCATCCTCGTACCCGCCAAGGGTGGAAATCCAGTTGTCCTGCAGGTAGCTCAGCAGTCCGGAAGTAAAGGCGATGCGGTTCCATCCGCCGGACCAGTCGTAATCGGTCACGTACTGGAGAATGTGGGTATCGACATCGAGCCAGGCTTCCAGCCCGCCGCTGCCGAAGAGTTCGTTAAACGTCACACCCAGACCCGGAATCTCACGGTCGAGGTTCACGCTGGACAGCAGGTCGCCCTTGAGCTGGCCGATGAGCTGACCAACTTCTTCCAGGGCAATGCGCAGGCCGGTATCGAAAGTCATCTGCCCCAGCAGTGCGTTGAGATCCGGATACTGGAACTCCACATCGCTGAAGCCATCAAGGCTCATATTGCCACTGATCCGCAGCGGCGTATCGGTGAGGTAGAAGACCTCGCCGAACGCGTTGAGTCGGGCCGGGAGATTGACGTAGAAGGCTCCACCGAAATCGAAGTCCAGGCTGTTCAGGAGGCTCTCGCCGAACCATCGGAACCGCCCGTCGTCGCTGACCTGGGCCTCGGGCAACTGATCCAGCGTGACCGTGAAGGTCACAAAGTCGCTGCGGTCGGCCGGGTCGAGCAGTTCGGGGTTGGTCGTCGGGTCCCCATCGGTATCGACCGTGACCGCGCCGTTGATCACCTCCAGCTCGAGCGGGCCCATCTCGGCGCCGAGGAACAGTTCCCGGCCGAGAACCTTGAACCCAGCCTCAATCTTCGTGCCGGTCTGGGTCGCTTCGTCCCAGTCGTACAGGAAGATGTCCGCCGGCTCACCGGTGCGGTTGCCATCGTCATCGGTCATGGCCGAGAAGTCCATCCCCAGCTCGATGCGGGCATCGGCGAAGGCTTTGAGAAGCAGCTCGCCCGTGGCGTCGGCGCTGGTAAGCGAATCGGCTCCTTCCAGAGCTCCGGCATCGACACCGGCCAGGGATTTGACCGCCGCGAGGTCCATATCGAAGCCCAGGGACTTGGCCAGGACATACTCCAGGTTCAGCATCATGCGGAGGACCTGGCCGTCGAGGGTGAAGTTGAGAATCGTATCGTCCGGATCGACAATGCCCAGGGCCTGTTCCAGCCGAGCTTCGAGCTGCTGGACCGCCCCGGCCGGGTCGTTGCGGAGTGCGTCCACGGCATCGCCAAATTCCTCGACAATGGTGAACAACTCCTCAGGCGTCTGGTTGATGACCGGAATGGTCTGGCGGTACATCGGCATGGAGCGTAGCGAATCGCGCAGAACCATAACCGCCTGGTCCAGGGCCGCCAGCAGGTCGTCCTTCGAGAGGTTGCTGATATCAAAGCCGCTGAGGTCCGGCATGGCGACGATCTCGGTCGTCGTCAGGTCGGCCAGGTCATTGACCCGCACGAAGAATTCATCGTTCTCGCCGAAGCTCAGGGAATCAAACCCTTCCACCGCCAGGTCGGTCAGCCGGACGGATGCATCCCCCGTCAGATCGAACTGGACCGCCTTAGTCACGATGCCGCCGATGAGTTCCTGGAAGCTGAAGCGCGTTCGCTCGTCGTCGGGGTCTTCGACCGTTATCGAAGCAGTGGCGTCAAGAAGAATGCGGCTGTCGGGCCCGCCGGCCGTGAAGCCAAGAATCCCCAGCCGGGCCGCGGCTTCCATGTCAGACACGTCAAAACCGACCTGCCCGGTGATCTCGACATTGTCCATGAAGAAACTCATGCCCTCCGTGCCATTGGGACCGTCAAAATCCATCACCAGGTCGATCCGGCCATGCAGTTCGGCGGCCAGATCGGCCAGGGCTTCGGTGCTGATCTGCGCCAAAGGCGAGTCGCCGAAGTCCAGCCCCAGGTCAATCGCCTGGTCTTCCAGGACATCGAAGATCACGTCGAAGCTCACCGGAATGGTCAGTGATGCCGTCGCCGCATCGTAAGTCACGTCCATGCCGTCAGGCACGATGCCGCTGTCGACAATCACGCCGACAAAATCGCCGATCGTCACCGTCTCAGAGAAGTCCAGCTTGTCGGAGACCTGCTCGGTGAAGACGGTCACGACATCGATGACCTCGCCGAGAGTCTTGCCCCCCAGCAGCGGCAGTTCAGTCCGCAGGGCCGGGCTGTCCTCGGCGTAATCCGTCAGCCAGTCCAGCAGTGCCGGAACCATCGCGATGGCCGAGTCGAGATCAAAGTTCTGGAAACTCACCAGGTCATCGAGGTCGCTGGCGTTGAAGATCAGCGGCGAGCCGCCAAACATCCCACCGGCAAGGGTCACCTGCGGGGTGGCCGACTCGTCGGTGAGGCTCTCCCCGCCCACGGCCGCGTAGATCGGCAGCGTGACGTTGAATTGATCGTTGGTCGCCTGGAACGCGAAGGCGCCGTCGACATAGCTGATCCCGGCGGCCAGGTCGAGGGATATCTGTCCCTTGTCCCCGTCGGCCTTGCCGATGGCCAGATCGACCGGGCCGAGGTGTCCGGCGAGAATCAGGTCACTGACACTGCCGGCGATGGCGATATCGAGCTGGTCGAGGTGGAAGTTCATCTCGCCAGTCTGCAGGTTGATATCCAGCCCCAGGGCCACATCTGTAGTCACTGCCGCGTCGACGTTCATCTCTCCGTCTACACCCAGGCCATACTCTGTGGCATCGTCGCCGAGGTTGATGGTCATGGTGTGCGATGCAGCAAGCTGATCGGCGAAGGCGATGTGCAGCCCGGTTTCGTCGAGACTCCAACTGAGCCCGTCAGCCCCGCCGCCCAGGGTGGGCGCCCAGTGGGTGTTGAGGTAGTCCAGCAACCCTTCGATGGTCGGCAGGTCGCCGGTGGCTGAGTAGTCGCCCACCGGGATCGTATCGCCGGCCGGCAGGGTCTGTCCCGGATGCAGCATCGGGTGGAGGTAATGCTGGATATACTCGCCGACGGCGAAGAGTGCTTCGAGATTCAGCAGGTCGCCGAGAGACACGTCCGTGCCGCCAAGGGTCGAGGTCATCACGCCCCACCCGGCCACCTGGTCGCTCAGTGCAGCGACCTGCCCAGCCAACTGCTCGACATATCCGCCAAGGGCACCGATAAGGTTCCGCCCCAGGTTTTCCGTGTTGGTCAGCGTGAAGCCCGGCGCATTGTTGTCAAGCAGGTCGCTGTCGATCAGAGAAATACCTGCCAGCGGGCCGGCCGTGCCACCAAAGACCGCCTCGCCCAGGCGGGCGTAGAGGGGCAGGTCGATAGCCAGGCTGTTGGTATGGCCCGTAGCGTCAAAGCCGAAACCCGTCGTCTCGTCCCAGGTAACCGTCCCGCCAAAGTGCAGGGCGATGCTGCCGAGCTGGTCCTCGACGTTGCCAATGGCCGCTTCCATCACGCCCCAGTCAGCCTCCATGGCGATATCATCGGCCGAGGCCGCGATGTCAAAGCCCAGGGAATGGAAGGTGAAGTCGGAATCGATATTGGCCGTGTCAGTGAAATCCACGGAGAACTCGAAGCTCAGGCTCGCCGAAGCTTCAATGGCCAGGTCGAAGGTACCTTCGACAACATCGACGCCCGCATCGGCCAGAGCCCCGCCCAAGTCGACACTCTGGAGATGACCAAAGGCCATCGCCCCGTCAAAAAGAATCGTAAACTGCGTGGCCGCTTCATTGATCTGCAGGGTAAAGGGCCCGTCTTCGGGATCGAAGCCCGGCAGTTGGCTGAGCCAGTTCTCGTTGAGCCAGTGAATCAGCCCGGCCGCGAACATCTTCGTGCTCAGCCCGGTCCAGAGGTTGTTCGCCTCAATATGATCGAGGTAGGCCTGGACCTGGGTGTCTACGTCAAGCAGCCCTTCCAGGCCCTGCGGCCCGAACAGGTCGCTGTAGGTGATGCTTGTCCCTGCGATGGTGTCGTCGGGATCGACGGCAAGGGTATCGAGCAACTGCTGTTTGAGCTGCCCCACGGTCGGCAAGAGCAGTTCGAGCGGCTGGCCAATCCACAGTTGCGGGTTGCTCAGCGGATCGCCGACGTTCTCAGATATATTCGGCAGGTTGACGATAACCGGATGGGTCGTCGTCTCGCCGCGGAGATAATCAAACAGGTCGGCCAAGCCCGTGCCATCGTCGTCCACGGTCTCGATCGTCAGATTGCCCAGCGGCACGTCAATGCCGAAGGCCTCCAGCGTAATCGGCAAGTCGACCTGGAAGTCGCCGGTGACGACGACATCCACATTGCCGCTGAGGTCGAAGGTATCACCGAAGGTCCATACGCCATCGTCGGCGTCGTCGCCATCGTCGAGGCGGAAGCTCACCGTCGCGTAGTCGCTGTGATTGGCCGGGTCGAACGTTGCTTCGTCCTGGAGATTTTCAACGTTGGTCGTCGCATCGCCGTCGCCGTCGATCGTGATCGCCCCGCCATCGACGCCGATGGTCAGCGGACCGGTCGAGAAGGCCATCGTGAGATTTTCGCCCAACGCCTTGAGCCCCGCTTCGAGCCGTGTGCCGCTGATGATGGTTTCGTTGGTCTGCGAATCGACCGTCTCGTTGTACTCGTAGAGGAACACGTCGCCGGTGTTGTCCGGGCCGAGGTCGATGCCAGCCTCGATGACCACATGCGCAAAGGCCGCCAGATACGCCGCGCCACTTGCCCCAGCTCCGGCAGTCATCTGGTCAAGATCATCCCAGCCGCTGTCGGCCCCGCCGGTGGCAAACTCCTTGAACTGCCCGATATTCAGATCGAACCCGAAGGCCTGCCGCGTGAGGAACTGCAGATCGAAATCGAACCGCATGAAGTTGCCCTGCATGTAGACTGTCAGGCAGTCGGGGCTTTCCAGGTTGATCCCCAGCCGCTCCTTGAGGTACGCCAGGGCCGCCTGAAGATCGTTCTCGGGCTTGTAGATTTCCTGCTCAAACTGCTCGACCGCCGCGTCAAAATCGTCCACCAGCCCAAGGATCTCCCGCGGGCTGATGTCCAGGCCGGGCAACTTCATGTCATAAAACGGATTGGGCGTACCATCCGGCAGAGTCGCATCGGCCTGGAAGAACGGCAACTGCTCAAGCCCGTCGTGGACATACTCACTGGCCCGGTGCAGAAGTTCAAGGACATCCTCGATGCGCAGATGCTTATAGAAATCCCACGGCACGTCCTGCATGTCCAGACTGATCGTTCCGTCGGTGACATCGGCGACGTTAAGCCAGATTTCCGCATCATGGGCCGCCGGGATACCGCCAATGCCGGTGCGGATCTTGATCCCGCGGAAGACCGCGTAGGCCTCACCCGTCGCTTCGGGGTCGGCCTGGTCGATTGATCCCGCTCCGTAGTCGACCGTGAAATCCTCATACAGGTTACCCGCCAGGAGTTCATCGAGATCGGCCAGGGTCGAGGATGTATCCAGACTCGCCGTGCCGGCAACGTTCATCACGACGCGGCTGTCGAGCCCGCCGACATCACCCATCGTCACGCCGATAAAGCCCAGCCGACCACGCGAGGCGGTGTTGTTGATATCGAAGCTCGCCGAACCAGTGAAGGTAGGCTCGTCGACGTACCAGGTCAGCTCGCCGGCATCGTCGGCGGCATCGAGGTCGATAACGATATCAAACGCGGCGGCAACACTGGCCTGCAGGTCGACAGCCAGCTCGGCCTCGAGGCCCACCAGGTCCAAGCCATAGTTCTCGCCCAGCTCCAGGGTCAGGTCATCCAGGCCGAAATAGTCAAAGTCGTACCCGTCCAGATCGCCGCTATCAATGAGCCCCAGCGAGACCAGCTCGGCCAGGCCCATGTAGTCCTCGTCGAGAATCCAGTCCAGATCGACGCTTTCACCGTAGACGGAATCTACCAGGACATTGCGGTCGTAGATTTCATTCAGCGAACCAGGTTCGAGGTTCAGCCGATCGATATCGATTAGCCCCAGGTCGTCGAGATGCTGCCGGGCGACGAGGTTTTCCGCCACCAGCTGATCCAGGCTCGTCAGGCCGCTTTCCAGCAGCTCGGCCAGGCCGATCATCCCGGCCGGGTCGAAGCCCGCATCGGTGATCTCCTGGGCCGAGACCAGCGAGTGGCTGACCAGATCGGCCGCGGCGATGGTCTCCAGCGTGCCGAACAGATCGGCCCGACTGAGCAGCCCCGCACCGAGTACATCGTCGAGACCCCAGCCCGTCGTATCCAGCCCGTCAAGATCGTCCACGTCCAGCAGCCCCAGGCCGATGAGATAATCCGTATCGACCAGACCCAGCGCGTCGAGATCTTCCATGTCGAACGTACTCAGCGACAGGTCAAACACATTCGGAAGGCGGATGGTCTGGCTGGACGGATCGTAGATGATCGACTCGCCAACGGGCAGAACGCCCGCCAACTCGAAGGCCTCCACGAACTGCTGCAGCGTGGTGACCGAAGCCCAGTCGACCTGCCCGAGAATTTCCTGCCGGAAGGCCGTGCCGAAGTCCAGCACATCGCCAAGCCGTTCGGCCAGGAACGGCAGTTGCTGACCGAAGAGATCACTGGCTCCCAGCGTATCCAGCCAGGAGGCAATGCCATCGAGCCGGGTCATCATATCCTCGACGGTCAGGGCTTCGAACTCGGCGAGGTTTTCCCAATTTTCTGCGGTCAGTGCAACGGCGTTGGTCGAATCGCCAGGCAGGATATCGCCTTGGTAGTGCACGCCGGCAATGCCGCTGGGGGTTACGTCAGCGCCGGCGAGGGTGGCAAAGAACGGTAGGTAGACATCGACGTCACCGGCGGTGGAAATGGTGAAATCGCCCGTGGCCTCGCGGAGACTCGACGAGGCGGTAATGTTCATCGAAGCCGTCGGGTTGGTGGTTCCGTCGCCGAGGGTCACTTCCAGATCGCCCAACAGCGTATCCTGCTGCGGGCGAGTGGTCGAAGCCGTCACCGACAGGTCGCTCAGCCAGGTCAGATCCGTCAAACCGTCCGCGCCGTCCAGGTCAACCGACACAACCAGATCGGCCGTAATCGAATCGCCCATGGCCTCGATGGTCTCGATCAGCAGGGCTTCGAGTTCGGCGGTATAGCTGCTCCCCAGCTCGGCCGTCAGCTCGAAAATGGGAGTGACGTCCAGAGCGAAGTGCATCGGCAGGGAAATCCGTCGCCCGGCCGCGTCGTATGTTATGCTCTGCCCGGGGGCGACCACGCCGGCGGCGGAAAGGGCCGCGACGAGATCCTGCAACGTCTCGACGCCAGCGGTGTCGACGCCACCGATCAGAGCGGTGTAGATCGCCTCGAAATCGACAAGATCGCCGAGAGTCATCCCCAGCGAGGGAATCACCGTCGCAGCCAGGTCGTTGCTCCGCCAGCGGGCCGCCTGTTCGATGCGGTCGAGCCACTGCTGGGCTGTCAGCGTCTCGAAGGCCACGAGGTTGTCGAAATTCTCGGTCGTCACGGCCATGCCACCGGCGCCGAAGGCCGTTCCCGTCAGCCTCAGCCCTGCCGTGTGTGTCGGATTGATGTTCGTCCCGGCCAGGGTCGCATAGACAGGCAGGTAGACATTCATCGTTCCGCCGGTGGTCAGGTCGAAGGTTTCACTCGCTTCGATCATCGAAGCGGTCATCGTCAGATCGATCTCAGCCGTGCCGGATGCTTCGGTGCCGACGCTGACTTCCAGGTCGCCCAGTCGGGCTGGGAAGTGGATGTCCGAGGCCGAAGCGGTAATGTGCATCTGAGCCGAGGTGGTAAAGCCTTCGGTCGCGCCGGGGCCGTCAGCATCGATAACGAAGGTGACCTCCGCACGGGCCGAGCCGGCCAGAGCGGCGATTGCATCGAGCAGCATCGCCTCGAACTCTGCGTCGTAGTGACCGCCGGTATTAACCAGCAATTCCTGGACGTCTGCGAGGCTCAGGTCGAAGCTCATCGGAACGGTAATGGTTCGCTCGATGGCGTCATAGCTGATGGCCTGGCCATTGGCAACGAGCCCGGCCGATTCGATCGCAGCCAGGACATCCTGAATGGTTGTCGCGCCACTGAGGTCCAGTTGCGAATAGGCTGCGGCCCAGCTGTCTTCAAGCTGGAAGAGTTCACCCACGGTCAGGCCCAGCGAGGGGATTTCCACCGCGCCCATGTCGGGCCCAGCCAGGCCCTCGACCCATCGGCCCAGCGTTTCGAGACGCTGGATGATCGTCTCGACCTCGACGTCGGCAAAAGCGTCGAAGGTTTCAAAGTTCATGGCGTTGAAGCTGCTCGTCCCGGCGTCGATATCGCCTGTAATCGAGAGGCTCGCCGGGGCGGTGTTGACATGCGTGCCGGCGATTTCGGCGTAGATCGGCATGATCAGGGCCACCGTGCCGCTGTGAGTCAGGCTCAGCGAATCGGCGGCATGGGTGATATCCGCATCAAGCGTCAGGTCGAACGTACCGGCCGAGGCCCCGGCGCGGCCGGTCGTGACCGCCAGATCGTGGACCCTTCCGTCCAGGATCACACCGTCTAGGTCGGCCTGTGCGTCGAAGGTCAACTCGTCGACCTGATAGCTCCAGGCGGGTGTCTCGCTGGACCAGTCCAGGCTCATCGAGAAGTCCAGCCCGGCGGTGATTTCGACGGTGGCGGTCTGGTCGGCAGCCAACTGCAGCCCCAGCGCTTCGGCGTCGGAGCCAAGCGAAACCAGAATGTCGCGTGTGTAGGTGGCCTCGCCGTCAAAATCCATCGCCAGCCCGGTCACCACGCCGTCGGTCTTGGAGAACGAAAGGGTCATCGGGCTTCCCTGGGCCTGGCCTCCCAGCAGGGCCGGGAACCAGTAACTCTCGAGGTAGTCGACCAACCCGCCAACCGTCGGCTCGGCATCGGTACCGATGGGGATGTCCAGTTCGCTGTCGGGCAGCGGCTCGCTGGGGTGGGTATAGCCCCACAGGTAGGCCTGGATGTAATCGCCCAGGCCGAGATACGCCCGCATGTCGAGCAGTTCATCGACGCTCAGGCCCGTGCCGGGAATCTGCTGGCCGATCTGACCGGCGATGTCTTCCAGCAGCGAGTCCTTCATGTCGCGTGCATACTGGCTGAGTTCTTCGAGCCCCTCGGCCAGCCGCTGGGTCGTTTCATCGGCACCGAAGGCACTGACCGGACGACCGATGTTCAGATCAAAATCGCCGAAGCGGGTGATAATATTTCCAACGTCGCCGCGGCCGGTCTGCACCGCACCGAGCTGCGTGGTCACAACGGTCTCGCTGCCCGATTCGACCGGCGTCTGGGCCGCAGCAGCCATGATCCGGTCGACCAGCGCTTCCCAGGCTTCGGGATGATCGACGTGATACTTGGGGCAGTCCTTGCCGGTCACATCATGATGCCGCAGGACCTCATCGCGGCTCAGCCCGTAGCGGCGGACGATATCGGCCGACAGCGCCACGAGAGCATCTTCCGTAACCTGCGTGAACTGTCCCGTCGAATCGGGGTGGCAGGTCTCGATGCCGATGACCTTGTCGTGCGGATAAATCCGCCCGCGATTGGCATCCCAGAACCGATCGCGTGCCAGGTCGGTATAGTTTGCCCCTCCGGCGTGATAGGCCACTTCGTCTTCCGGTACACAGCGGATGATTTCGCCCTCAAGCCCGACGATGTACTGACTGGAGGCATACCCGGCGCCGTTTTTCAGCGACTCGAAGTAGTTGCGGTTGTCCATCGCGCTGGAGCCGGGATTCCCCACATAGTGAATCACCAGGCCCTGGACTTCCTGCATGGGAATCTGCGGGCGGCTGTACGGGTTGGGTGTCAGCAAAGCATCGGTGATCATGTCCTGCACATCACCGGCCGGGGTAACCACCTCACGCGACTCGCCATGGATGATTTCCGCCCCACGCTGGTTGAGCGTGATCGTCAGGTCGCCCGTGACGCCCGAGTAGTCCAGCGTGCTCGTGCCTTCGGTGTCGCGGTAGCGATCACTACCCCAGGCATCGCCGAAGAGGTAGGTGTCATCGCCCTGGCCGCCGGCGATGGTATCGGCCCCGGCGCCACCGGTGATGCGATCGTCGCCGGCATTGCCGGTGATCGAATCGTCACCCGTCCCTCCGATCAGGTCGTCATTCCCATAGCCACCGATAAGGGTATCTCTGCCCGAGCCACCGTGGAGATAGGCATACCAGGACCGTGAGGCGTCCAGGACGTCATCTCCGGCGCCGCCGGTCAGAACGGCCGAGGCCGCCGCACCGGCGATGATCCGGTCGTTGCCCGCCCCGCCATCGATCTCCAGGCGAACATCCCGCAGGCCCGAGGCGTCAAAGACGTCATCGCCTTCGCCACCATCGGCGACGATTTTCGTAATGCCGTAATACGTCTGAGTCCACTCGTCGTACTCGACAGTGACCGCCCCGCCGGCGCCACTAAGCCGATAGTTATCGGCCAGGTCGACCACGCCGTTTTCATCCTCTGCCAGGAAGTATTTCCGCTCAGCGGTCCGGCTGCCGGTGTGCAGGTAGAGCGTGCTGCCGCTGCGATGAGCCAGGTGAGGCTCGACCTGCGGACCTCGGGCCTGGAATTCCATCAGCGTAAAGTCGGCAATCTCGATATCCCACCGCTTGGAGAACGGTCCGATGCCCGCCTCGACAAAGAAACCGATGACCGCACCCAGCCGGGCGTCGATATTGACGAGGTTCAAGGGCCCGCCGATGGTCGAGAGATCAAAGGCCGGCGTCTCCTCGCCATCGCCTGTCCCCGTACCCGTTTCGTCGGCGTCGGGCGGCTCGTAGGTCCACATCGTGACCATTTCGCTGCCGCGAATCTTGTTGTCATGCACCACGTCGTTGAGGTCGATATCGGTCTCCAGAACCACCTCGCCACTGAAGCCGACCTCGGCGATGAGGGCATCGAGAGAGACCTCCAGCCCGATGTTTGCGTCGAACTCGAATTCGGGATTATCGATATTGCCGACGATATTGTCGCTGATATAGAACCCATCGAAAGCCATCCACGGATTCTTCTGCTCGATGGCCTTGCGAATGCCGTACGTGTCGTATCCGAACGTCAGGTCGGCAGTGAAGTCGACCCCACCCTTGGCGTAGATGTTAATGCTCACCGGCGTGGGCAGCAGGGGAATCTTGCCCAGCAATACGCGGAAATCAAAGTCGGCCGTCAGCAGCGGCATCTGGTAGGTGAAGAGCGTCGCATCCCCGCCAGTCAGCAACTGAGCCCAGTTGCCGATATCCGTGATGTAGGGCAGGAATTCAAACCCGGCCCGTTGGGTGGCCGTAGCGCTGCCACCGGCACCGAGTTGCTTGAAGCCGCTTTCCTTGATTTCCAAGGCCGCGTAGTCACTATCGCCCGTGCTCAGTGTTGACGACCAGCTGACGTCGTCGGTTCCCAAGCCATAGATGTGCCCCAGAACGATCTCCCCCCCCATGTCGAGCATGTCTTCGACCTGGTCGAGCAGGCCCGGCTGCGTGTCCGTACCGAGGATGTCACGAGCAGCGTAGACAAAGCTCCAGTCGATCGGATCTTTGCCTCGCAGCTCCTGGATGATATTGATCATGCCGAGCATATTCGGCTCGTCAAAGAATCGATCCAGCCCGGGCAGCGGGGCTGTCAGCGCTTCGATGATCGGTGCGACCGGTTCGAGAGCGCTGTTGACTCGCTCGACAATCGGATGGAGGAAGTCGGCTACCAGCGTGCCGACGTCGATGCTGAGATTCATCAGCGAAATGTTCGGCGTGCTCGAACCGTTCTCGAGATCCCAATGCCAGTCCAGCACGAAATCGCCGCCGAGGGTTGGCAGGCCCTGGAAACCAGCCATCTGCAGGGTCACGCCGAGATTGACATTGGCATCGACCGCCAGGTCCGCATCGAAGATATCATCCGGATCACCAGCCAGAAGCTCATCCAACGTCAGTCGCCCGTCGACTCCACCATCCAGGTCGATGCTCAACGTGCCCGTCAACTCCGAGCCGGTAGTGTTGTCGGACACCAGTGCATCGAAAAACAGCAACTGTCCGCTGGCCGTAAAGTAGGTCCGGCTGGCAGGGTTCAGCGGCGTACCATCGAGGAACGCCTCGATGGTCACTTCAATTTCTTCGTCTTCTTCATCGGCGTTGGTCACAAGGTAGAACCCGTCCGTCGCGCTGAGCCCCAGCCCGAAGTCATAACTCCAGTTCAGTTCCAGGCCGACCCCGCCATTGATTTCCATGCTCAGGCCCGGAATATCGAAATCCAGCGGGATATCGATCCCCGTGCTCAGGGCCGTACCGCCCAGCGAAACGTTGAGTTCCAGAGCGTCGGCCTCGACGGGCACGGTTGTACCCGGCTGCCAGAGTTCCAGAAGGTTACCGTCGATGTCATACCAGCCGACCTGAATATCGTCGATCGTAATCGTGCCGTCGCCATCGGTGTCCTGGAGGATATTCAGCGCCGAAGGCCCGAAAATGGTCCACATCGACTCCTGGAGCATCTCGACGGGCTGCTGATCGTTGAGGCGCTGGCGAAGATCGCCCAGGAACCCCTGCCGCATGTCGCGTATGAAGGTCGCGACGTTATCGAGCTTATCGCCGATCAGCGGCAGGGATATCGCCGCATTATCGCCAAGGATATCCTGCACGACGCCAAGGCCCATATCCACTCCGTCAAGGATATAGGACGGGTCGTTGAGAATCGCAAGCAGGCTGAATTCGCCACCGAACTGCTGGAACATGCCCACGATATTCGGTGCGGTAATGGAAATAGGCTGGCCCTGGGCGGTCGCATCACCAGCGAGACTCTTGAAGAGTTCTTCGAGCCCCCCGTCGCCGTAGGCTTCGTTGGTGGTGATCGTCAGGGAGCCGAGTTCCAGGGGTACGTCAGCAATGCCCAGTTCGATCGGCAGGTCCACGGCGAAGGCGCCGGTGAGATCCCAGTCGATGAGGCTCAGGCTGAACGCGTCGCCGACCGTGTAGTCCTGGTTCAGCGAGGCCTGGAAGGTCGCAAAATCGTCGGTCGTGGAGAACTGCCCATCGCCATCCAGCAGAACCGATCCGCCGATGACGCCCAGATCCATCGGGCCGACGGAGAATCCCAGCTCGAGGTCCTGCCCGGTGACACGCGTGCCAACCTCGACGTGCGTGCCGGTGTCACTGGCTTCGTCATAGCCGTAGACGATGATCTCCGGCAGCGAGGCCGAGTCGACCACCGGGGCAAAGTCGATGCCGACATCCATGACCGCCTCGGCGAAGGCTTCCATCAGCAGGTTCCCGCCAGCGGTGAGGTTGAGGGTGTCGGCCAGGGTATCAATGCCCTCCAGCCCGACGCCCGCATCGCTGCCGGCCAAGGCTTTGAGCTCGGCGAGGTTGAGATTGAACGCGAGCATGTCGCTGAAGACGGCATCCCACTGCACATGCAACGTGAGGACGGTATCGGCCAACGTCAGGGCCAGGGCCTGATTCTCGGCTGCGAGGGTGTTGTCATCCTCGATTCCCAATGCCGATTCGAGAGCTGATTCGACTTGCTGCAGCGTGGCGACGGGGTTGGCCGCCGCATCGGCCACGCGATCGGCGAACGTTGTCGCAAAATCAAACACGTCGCTCAGGGAACGATTGATGACTGGAATCGTCTCGTTGTAAAAGGCCGTATCGGCCAGGGACTGTTCGAGTACCTCCAGCCCCTCGTTGAGCGCACCGATGATTGCGCCAAAATCCAGGTTCCGCACGTTGAAGACATCGCCAAGCTCGGGAACGATGACCACCAGATCATTGGCATTGAGTTCGCCGGAGGCGACCATCGCGGCAAGGTCCACCGTCTCGCCGGACGCCGGATTCAGCGTCACCGTCGAACCGATATCGGTAATGTCCTGAACATGAATGCCCAGGGTTGCATCCGGCGCCGCGAGCACCGAGCCGTAATCGCCCCCGACGGCCAGGCCATGCAGCGAAGCAATGCCACTGCCTGTAACGTCAAAGTGCAGGTTGTCCAGCAGCGTGCCGTTGAGCAACTCCGCCAGGGCGAATCGCGAGTTGGTCTCATCGCCGAGAGTCACCGTCGCCGTTGCATCGAAATCGATACCCGAGGCGGCATCGCCACCAAGCGTCACGCCCAGGAATCCCAGCCGGGCCGCGACTTCCAGGTTGTCGACATTGAACCCGGCCGTGCCGCCCAGGGTAAAATCATCCAGATACCACGTCGGCAGGACACTGCCCGACGTGTCATCGTCCAGGTCGATAATCAGATCGAAGGAGGTATTCACCGACGCTCCCACGTCGGCCGTCGAGCTGGTCTCCAGGGCCAGCAGTTCATCGCCAAGGTCCATCCCGAAATCCAGGGCCAAACCTTCCAGGTCCAGCAGGTTCACGTCGAACGCCACCGGCACGATGAATGCGTTTTCGGCCGGGTCGTATTCCAGGCTCACGCCCTGGGGCAGCAGGCCGGCATTGGCAAATTCAACAATAAAATCCTGCAGCGACTCAATGGCGGTAAAATCGATCCGGCTGAGGATTTCCTCATTGAACCCCTCGGCGAAGTCCAGCGTATCGCCCAGGGTGATATCGACGAAGGGAATGTTCGCGGCGAACCAGTCGTTCTCGCCCAGCGTCGCCGACCAGTCGCGAACCTCTTCGAGCATCGCCAGAATGTCGTCAACACTGAAGCGGCTGAGATTGAAGAACTCCTCGAAGTTACTGTGGCTGAAGGCGGCGGCATCCTGGCCGGCCTCGGGGAAGAGATACCCCTGGTAGCTCAAGGTCGGGACGATGTCATTGGCGTTGAAGTCGTAATCCCCCAGCTGGGCGTAGAACGGCAGGACGATATCCACCTGCCCGGTCGCGTCGAAGGTCAAATCGCTTCCGGCGGGAATCGTCAGGGCCACGCCGACATTGGTGAGGGTGGCCTGGCCCTTGCTTCCGCCGACAGCGTCCGTACCGATCGTCGCCGAAACCGGCCCGACCTCCACACCGGCGACGATATCGCTGGCACCGCCACTGACGGCCACGCTGAGGTTCGAGACGTCAAAATTGAAATCCGGCACCCCGCCGGTGAGGTCCACGCCGAAACTGAAGGCCGCGTTGGCATCGATCGTCAGATCGAGTTGGGCATCGGCGGAGAACTTCATATGCAGATCGTCGGCCTCGTCCCCGAGGTTCATGTCCACGCTGCGGGTGAAACTCGTCGTTCCGTCGAAGGCCACCGTAAACCCGACGATCTCACCGCTGGTCAGATCGCTCTGCATCGTCAGGCTCAGCGGGCTCGTGCCGCTTTCGGCATCGTAGCCCGGCAGTGTCGGAATCCAGTGGGTGTTGAGGTAGTCCATCGCGCCGGCCGCGATGGTCATCGCGTTGACGGGCCCGTCGAGGCTGAGGGTCTGCAGATACGTCGCCAGATGATCGCCCGCTGTGAGGTAGAGCTCCATGCCCCGCGACGTGTCGGCCGTGATCTCTTCAGGAATCGACGCCTCGTCGCGCTCGAGGTCCAGCAGGTCGTTAATACTGTAATGTGTGCCGGGAATCGTCGCCGAGAGCGTGTCGCGGACGTTGTCCATCAGCTGCTGCTTGAGTCCTTCCAGCCGGACGGCCAGGGCATCGAGGGCATCGGCCATAAGCTGCCCCGAAACCTGCCCCATCACCGCCGCCATGTCAGGATGATCGAAGGTGATCGGCAGAGCCCCGCCGCTAGACTGCCCCGTCAGGCGGTTGACGATTTCCGTCAGTACTCCGCCGTCGGGATAGTCCGTGGTATTGCCCGAAATCCTAAGCGGCGTCTGCGTGAAGTCCAGCTCCAGCCCGCCAGCAGTGACACGCAGCGGCAGAACCACCTCCATGCCGCCGGTAACCGTGAAGTCCACCGCGTCGCTGAGCGTCTCCCCGACGTAGAATCGTCCGTCAGCACTGCCGCCGGCCGGCTCGGCCAGGCCCAGTGAGAGTGTCACGTAATCGCTGCGATCGCCGGCAGTGAGCAACTCGGGATTCGTGCCCGCATCGCTGTCGGCGTCCAGGGTCACCGCCCAGTCAACGGCCTCGACGGTCAATCCGCCGGCGGTAAAGGTAAGGGCTTCGGCCTGGCCCGAACCGCTGCCGAGAACCTTGAACCCGGCCGTGAGATGGGTCCCCGCCCCGCCAAGGCTGGCGGTGTTGTTCTGGTCGTACAGGAAAACCGCCGGCGCGCCCGATGCAACATCACCGAGGTCCACGCCCAACTCGATATCGCCGTCCAGGAAGGCGTCGATGGCGATCTGCCCACCGGCCGATGCAGCCAACTGGTCAATGCCCAGCAGTTCGCTGACCCCGCCGACCATCTCCTTAAAGGCTGACACGTCCAGCAGCAGAGGCACACTCTGCTGAATCGTCTCGTCGAGGCCGAAGTGTATCTGCAAAATATCGCTATCCAGCGAAAGCTTGAAGAACTGCTCCCCGGCCGCGGCGGTGTTGTCATCCACGATCCCCAGGGCCGACTCAATGGCCGACTCGATCGACTGCAACGTGGCCTGCGGATCGGCCAGGGCATCGTCTACCGCGTCCTGCAGCGAATCAATGAATGTGAAAATCTCGGCCGGGCTCTGGTTGATCAGCGGAAGAACCTCGCGGTAGAACGGCATCCGCTCGATGGCGTTCTGAAGAAAATCCACGCCCTCATTCAGGGCCCGAGCCACATCGCTGAAGCTCAACTCGCCGAAGTCCAGCAAGTCGCCAAGCCCGCTCACGTCTAGGCTCACGCCGTCTTCGGGCACGGCCGGAAACAGCTCGCCGGCCAGCGTGATCGCCGGCGGATTGGCCTCATCGGCCAGCGACGTGCCGCTCAGCGTAGCGAAAACCGGCAGCGTTACGTCAACCCGATTGGCCTCGCTGGCCGTGTCCATCACCACCGCGAGGGTCTCGTTGGTGTCATCCCAGGTAACCGCCCCTGCAATGTCAATCCGCGCCGAGCCGTACTGGCCGTCGCGCCCCAGAGAAATCGCCAGCGGGCCAACCCGGCCGCCAGCCAGGAAGTTCGCCATGTCGGCCGATGCGTCAAAGTCGAAGGTATTGACGTCGACCGTCACCGCACCGGTCGACCAGTCAATCGCCAAGCCCAAGTCAATATCGGTCTGGAAATCGAAACCCAGTTCTCCCTCGGCCGTCAGGCCCAGCGCCTCGGCCTCGGCGCCAAGATCAAACGCCACCTGTCGGCTGAAATTCGACTGCGACACGAAATTCACCGCCAACCCCGTTGCCGTAAGCTCCCAGGACAGGCTATGGCCCTCGCCCGGCAGCGTGGTCATCCAGTTGAGGTTGAGGTACTCGACCAGTTCCGGCAGAGTCGGCAGCGCATCGCCGATCTGCCAACTTCCCGCGTCGAATCCAGCCAGGTAATCGCGAATATGCTGGCCGATATCCAGGAAGTCGCTCAGGCCGGTTTCGCCCTGGCCGAAGAGGTCGTTGAGCGAGAGCCCCACGCCCGGAATCACCGCCGTCAGCGCGTCGCTCAGACCTGCCTGAGAAAGCATCGACTCCAGCCGACCGGCCAGCGTATCCAACTGCTGCAGGGCCGTCGTGGCCGGGCTGGCCAGGTCGTCGACGATCGCCAGTACCATCGCATCGAGGTTGCTGGTCGTAATCGTCGCAGCCGTGCCGTCAAACAGAGCCGAGTCGGAAATTTCAATCACCGGCAGGACCGTTCCGCCGTCGGTGAAATCATACCCGCCAAGCGTAACGCCAAACGGCAGGGTCACATCGACACTTCCGGACGGACTGGCTGCAATGCCCGAACCGCCCGAAAGCAGCTCGGCCAGGCTCACGCGATCATCTTCATCATTGTCGATCAGCCCCGCCGCCAAGGACATCGTCGCCACCATCGAAGCCGGATTGGCCGCCGTGCCAGCCGTCACTCCCAGGCCCGCAAAACTCGCGTCAAACAGCAGATCGTAACTCTCGATCACCGCCGAGAGGTCCAGAATATCATTGCCCTGGCCTGCAGCGAACCACACATCCTCGGCCGTGACGTAGGGATCACTGAGGTCCACATTGATCCGCAGGTCCATCGCGCCGGTGACGGTCACATCGACGGTGGCATCGGTCCGCAGCGAAGCGGCGATCGAGTCGGCAATCGAGGCGAAGTCCAACTGGAACGCCTCGGTGTACTGCGGCGCCATCGACAGGTCAATGAACAACGTCTGCTGACTGTTATCGTAGCCGCCCTGAACGTCCAGCCCGCCAAGGTCAACGTCAAACTCGGCGGCATTGAACTGATCCTCGATATACTCCACCAACTCGGAGATGCTGATGTCCTCAGCCCCTGCCAGGTACTGTCCTGCCGCGTCAGAGACCCGCCCCAGCAGCCCATCAATACCACCTTCGCCAAGCAACTCATTGAGGCTGATCCCCACGCCTGGAATCGCAGCCGTCAGGTCTGCATCACCGGCCAGCGTCGTGCCCAGGCCGTGAATCTGCGAGAACACGTCGACAAGATGGCCGGCCAGTTCGTCACTGACGGCCACGTCGAAATTCACCTCCGATGCCTCGCCGCCAAAGAGCGAATCGCTACGGAGACGAAGCGTCCCGCCACCCAGGTCGCTGAAGCCCGGCACGGTGGCCGATACGTCCAGCGAAGCCTCCAGGGAACCGGTCATCTCAATCAGCAGGTCGCTGGCCCCCATGGAGTCCAGCTCCGCCGAGTCCACCATGCCATCGGCCAGGAGCGAATCGGCAAAGGCGACCGTCGCCCCCGCATCGAGCAGGCTGACCTGTCCCGTGGCTGTCGTCGCCAGGGCCACGCCACCGGAGGGGTGCGCGATCTGAACCTGCTGGGAAATCTCCGGCGAGGTGGCATCCATCGAAAAGGCCAACCCCATCTGACGGATGTAGAAGCTCGGGGTGGAATTGACATTCATCAGGCCGAAGGCGAAATTGAACTCCAACTGAGTGGCCAACTCGAACGCCTCGCCCGCGCCGGCCGTAATGCCAAAGGCCGATAGTTCATCGCCCATGGCCAGAGTAATCTCACTAAGCCGTTCGGCATTGATCGATATTTCAAAATCGAGCTGGTCGCTGTCGGCGTAGTATCCGCCAGCCAGAACATCCACCGCAAAGCCAAGCGGCCCGGTATCATCGCTGTAGTCGGCCGGCGTTGCCAAGGCCTCCAGGGCCGAGATGTAATCGCCCACGTCCAGCCCATCGCCGTCAATATCGGAAATCGAATTGAAACTCGCCAGCGGAGCACGCAACTGCTCGGCCACCACATCGCCAAGATCGAACAGCTCGCCAAGGCCCTCTGCCCCCTGAAACACCATGATGTCCTGGGCGAAGTCCGTCGAAGTGTCAATCATCTCGCCCAGAGCAGCCAGCTTGCCAAGCCCCTCGTCAATCTGCTGATGGGCCTGCTGGGAAAAACCTTCCTCATCGTCCGGATCACCCAGCGGGGTACCGGAAAGCATGACGCGCGGCTCGAGCATCTCGATACGCTTGGATGGCGCAACACCCCCTCCGCGCGCAGTGGCCCCGTCCTCGCCACCTCGCCGTCGGCGCAGACCGCCCCTGCCCTTGCGTTTGCCCGCCAATGGCGAGTGATACGCAAACTGCATGAAGTTCTTCACACGCATCTTCATCAGAACAACGCGATACATGTGGCAAAGACGTTGGTACGCTTTCGAGGTCAAAGACATGATTTCACTCCTCGTGGAATGAACGCAGATGAAGACCTGTCCAGTCCGTTCGATCTGCGCAATAAGGAAAGGGCATACCTGAAAGGTGCCCCGAAAAAGGCGATAAACACGAGACCAAGATTTATTGGAGAGTTCAGCGGCATACTGCGCTCTATTCCGAATTCCATTTCATTACGAATGCGTCACTGACGGTGGCTCGGCTCCGAATGACAAGCCCAGAGACGTACTCTACGCGCACATTCTGGAGTGAATACCAGCCGCTTTCAAGTTAAGACCCGTTAGCATTTCGCCTTTGCGCGACCTGAACGCATCTCTTACAAAACTCAAATTTAATGCACAGGGACATTTCATTTTGTCCCTTCCCAGAAGGGCGATTCCCCGTTTTTTCCCGCTGCTGCATTAATCGGACAGCCAGATAAAGAATGCGCTAACGCAGAAAAAATTCGCAAGATTCCAGAAGCTGATTCTGATCTGATCCTCGGATATGATGAACTACCTCCCCCTGTTCACCACTCTGAGAACCCCATGTGCGATTCACATAGAACATCAACTGCTGGCACTTGAACTCTCGTCAATAGCCCGCACTTTCCCTTGAACGCATGGCTGTGCTTGGCGCATTTCGGACAAGCCAGGCGTGTCGGACTCATCCCGATCCTCAGTAAGACTCCCCTGCTCCTTCTCATTCTCCATCTGCGTATCTTCTTGGGCTTTGACTGGCACATTGCGAGCAGGGGCCGACGGCTTGAGATCGGGAATGCTCACCCAGACCTCCTGACCGGCTGGCCTGTCATCAGGATTCGCGACCTCGATGCGGAGTTCAAGAGTACCACTAGCTGAGTCACCGACAGCGGGCTTATGAACTACCTTGCCTTGAATCTGCTTATGTCCCAAGCCTGGAAACCGAACATCGACCTTTCGGCCGAGAGGGATTTTCTGCGCCTCAGCAAGCGGGATCCGAACACTGATCCACAACGGATCAATCTCCACGATATGGACAACTTTTTCCAGCCGGTCAACTGGTTCGCCTTTGTCTACGGCTATGGCTTCGACAACCCCGTTAATCGGGCTGACCAAAACCATCTGCTCCAATTGTGTCTTAAGTTCCTCGTGCTTCAGTTCTGCCTGTTTCTGTTCGAACTTTGCCAGATCGACTGACAAGGAAGCGACCGTTCTATTGAGCTTGGCATGCTCCAATTCCGTGACGGTCGCTACCCCCCGCTTACGAAGCATCTCGACACGATTGAGATCCACCATTTTCTGATTGAGCTCCGCTTGGGCGGCTTCAATGCGCGTATTATTGGCTGCTCGCATCTCCAATTGCTTAAGCATCACACGATCTACCGAATCATCGAGATGAATCAGTTCCTGTTTTTCCTTGACCCTCTGCCCTTCCTTGACAAGAACCTGTTTTACTCGGCCAGGCTGAAGAAACCCAATCATGACCTCCTTCGATGGCTGGGTCAGGCCGGTATACGCAGCCTCTCTCGAATCCGCTCGAACAGATGCATACTGCATAAAAAAAAGTACCAGTATCGCCCATACCAGATATTTCATTTTGATAACGTCCTTTCCAATGCTGATTATTCCATACCGGCAAAACCGAGATATTCGTCAAGCCAGTTATCGGTTTCCAGAACAGACTTTCGTTGTCGCAATGCCATCCGGGTCGCTCTGGACTGCGCCTGATCCCACAACTGCCTCGTAACGGCTGATGCGATGGACTTTTCTCCGCCACGATGGAATTGCTGCATCATGCGAACCTGCTTCGCGGCATGTCGCTGAACGAGATCGTCCTCGAGGCTGACCCAGGCCTGACAGCTCCCAGGATCACCCTGCCGCCCGGCCCGGCCGTAGAGCTGCCGGTCGACGCGAGGTGACTCGTGCCGTTCGCACGCAACTACGTGCAGGCCGCCTATATCTTTGATGCCCCGCCCAAGCTTGATGTCAGTCCCCCGCCCGGCCATGTTGGTCGCCACGGTGACCGCCCCAGGTTGCCCCGCCCGGGAGACGATCTGTGCCTCTTCTTTGTGGTAAACCGCATTGAGCACTTCATGTTCGAGACCTTTTTCATGCAACAGGTTGCTGAGATATTCACTATCCTTGACGTTTCGGGTACCGACCAGAATCGGCCGCTGCGTCTGGTGAACCGTCTGAATTTCCTCGGCAATGGCCTGGTACTTTGCCCGCTGGGTCGGGAAGACTCTGTCTGGCAGATGTTTCCGGAGGCATGGGCGGTTGGTGGGAATTTCCACGATGGGCAGATGGTAAATCTGCCAAAATTCGCTTATGGCTTCCCGACCGGTTCCCGTCATTCCGCTGAGTTGGCGGTACATGCGGAAAAACCGCTGGAAGCTGATGCGGGCATAAGTCGCCTTGGGTGGTTCGATTTCCAGGCCTTCCTTGGCGCTGACGGCCTGGTGGAGACCGTCGCGCCATTCACGGTCGGGCATGAGTCGGCCGGTAAATTCATCCACGATCACCACCGCGTCGTCCTGAACGATGTACTGCTGGCCTCGGACGTACAGCTCGCGGGCGGTGATGGCCTGGATCATCAGTTCTTCGCGCCGGCGAGACCCGGTCCAGATGCCCCCGGCGGCCTGGCCCCAGCGGCGGAGGACTTCCTGTCCAGCCGAGGTGAGCGTCACCTCGTGATATTTTCGGTTGACCCGATAGTGTCGCCCGGGATCCAGCCGGGTCGCCCAATGGGCGGCCTGCTCAAATGCTTCGACTTGGACGGGGTTGGATGCCTGCCCTGAGATGATCAAGGGGGTGACGGCCTCGTCGATAAGGACGGAGTCGGCCTCGTCGACAATCGCATAGTGCAGCCCGCGCTGGACAAGTTTGTCCGTGCCCGAGCCCCTGCCGTGGACCCGCTTGGCCAGCAAGGCCGAGGAGAGCGAACGCATCGAGCCCAGCGCCAGTCGATCGCGAAGAAAGTCGGCGGCAACCTCCTTGTTCGTCAGGTAGGTCACATCGGCGAGATATCCTTCGCGACGTTGGGGCTGAGGCGTTTCGCCGCCGATGAAAGCCACACTCAACCCGCAGGCCTTGTAGACTGGCGACATGTCCTCCGCGTCGCGTTCGGCCAGGTAATCGTTGACGGTCATGACGTGACAGCCCCGACCTCGCCAGCCAGCCACAACCGCAGCCAGCGTAGCCGTGAGGGTCTTGCCCTCCCCGGTGGCCATCTCCGTAATGCAGCCATCGACCAGGGAGAACCCCCCTGCCAGCTGCACCCGGTAATGTCGCATCCCCAACTGCCGGAAGGCCACCTCACGAATCATCGCGAAGGCGCGGATCATATCGCCGGCGGTCTCCCGGCCCCGGAGGAACCGATCACGCAGATCCTCGCAGACCTCGTGTAGACGTGCATCGGTGAGTTCGGTGAACTCCTTTTCCAGCCGGAGGACCTTATCGGCCCGGACCAGACAGCTCTGCCGCCTGCGGATCAACCTCCGTGCCAAGCCATCCAGTCGATCCCAGATCGCATCAATGCCCTTGGGCAGCGGTTCCTGCCGAGTGTCGTAGCTGAGGGTTCTCCAAATGGCGCTGGCGGAGGATGCCATCTTACACCCCGAACCGTCGCTGGAAAATCCGTCTCGCCTTCAGCCACATCTGCCTCGTAAGCGACTGATCACCAAGATCGAACCGGACGATGACCCGCTGCTTGCTGAGCAGGTGTTCGGCCGGTGGGGCGGTCACGGTAATCCAGACCTCGAAGAGGTTCTCGGCTGCCTCTTCGGGCTTCTGGGGGTTGGTTCGAATCGATCCGCCGGCTCCATAGGACAAGGCCTGGGCGGGCAGCTGCTTGTGCCCGGCGGGAAGAATCTTCTCAATCCGCCCGGCGAATTCAACGTCGGGTCGCCCCTTGAGACGGATTGCCACGTCGGGCCGGGCCTGGGCGACGAGCTGCGCAGCGACGTCCTGGGAGGCCGCTACGCGCACTCGGATATTCTCGAGGCGGATCAACTGACCGAGTTCCGCGCCGCGAGGCAGCAGTGCGCCGCGTGATGCATCAAGCTTGCGTGCCAGCCAAATGCCTTCATGGTCCGCCCGGCGGTCCAGGCGCTCAGTTCGTTCGTTCAGCCTGTTTCGTTGCCGGTCGAGAACCTGCTTCTGATGGAGGAAGGCCTGGACCAGGGCCGGTTTGCGTTGCTCTCGGTGGAGGCGAATCTGGCAGTCAACCATCTCCTGCTGCAGCTGAATCTGCTGAGCCTGCAAGGCGAGTTCCTGGTTGCGGCAATCCACCAGAACCGATCCCGGCTGGTCGACGATCTGGCCATGCGGGAGGCAGTCGTCGAGGAAGCCGTCCTCGGCTGCATAGATCACGGTGGACTCCACCGGCTCAGTAATGCCCGCCAGGCGTGTCCGGTTGGGCAATTCGACCCCGGCGATCAGGTAGATCACTCCACTGGCAAACAGACCAGTCGAGAGCATCGCCCGAGTTCGAACGCGTGCCAGCTCGGGGCTGGTGAAGAGGTATTTGAGGAATTTCAGCAGGGGCATGCAAAGCCACATGAACATGCTGACAAACATCATCAGGATACCGATGACCAGCAGCGGCTTGGGCAGCCGGTCGGTGAGAAACAGCAGAATCGTAACGAGGATCACCACGCGATAGACCACCGACGCCGGGCCGTAGAAACTCATCCAGACCCGCTCGCCGAAGGAGTGAGCCGGGCAGGCCAGGCGTTTGAGACCCCATGCATATCGCTTGACGCGGTAAATGACGTACTCCCGACTGCGCTGGGCAAAGTTGGGAATCTCCAGCAGATCAGAGATGACGTAGTACCCGTCATAGCGAAGCAGCGGGTTGGCGTTGAACAGCAGAGTCGAGACACTGGCGATGAACATGACGTTATAGCAAATGCCCCGCACCACGGTGAACTGAGAGGTGTGCGCCCAGATGATGGCCGCAACGGCCGCTACGCCCAACTCAACGAGCATGCCGCTAGCACCGATCGTCAGGCGATGCCACTTGTTTCGCAGCGCCCAGGCACTGGATGTATCGACATAGGGCATGGGAGTGAGAACCAGAAGCATCACGCCCATGGTGTGTACCTCGCCGCCGGAGCCTTCCTGCTGACCGAATTTTTTGCAGGACAAGGCATGGCCGAACTCGTGCAACACCTTGACGATCGCGAAAGACAGATACAGCAGAGGAATGTTCTCCGGATCGAGAATGGACTGTGTTTTGTCTGACAGGTGGCCCCACTGGTCGATGACGTAGTACAGCCCGGTCGAGACAAGCCCCAGCCAGAGCACAAGCCCAAGCCACGACCACAGCCAGCCGAACAGCGGAAGAATCGCGTCGAGAAAGGCATCGGGATCCCACAGGGGCAGGCGGAAGAACATCAGGCTGGCAAGCTGGCTGCGTACCTCGCGATGGACACGTTTCTGGCGGCGTTTGAACATGCCGTCGATATCGGGCACGGTATCGCTCTGCAGGAGGTTGTATGCGTAGAGCTGGCCGAGCTGCTGGATGACTTCGCCCTGCGTGTTGGCCTCGTCGCCGAGTTCTTCGATGCAGAGCTGCCAGGCCTGTTCGAGGGTTCGCTGCCCGTCCAACAGCGAGACGAATCGATAGGCCGGCCAGTCCAGTCGAAGATAGCGATGGGAGGAGCGATCCTCCAGCACATGCCACATTCGCCCGCGATAATGCTGCCGATAAAAATGCACCGTCGGTCGAAGCCGAGGGCGTAGATGCGCCACGCGATACCACGACTCGCTGAATGTCGGGCGATCAACCATGATCGATCAAATCCAGAGCTTCATGCGAACCCAGTTGACCAGCCGGCGTGTCCACAGCCAGGCATAGGGGCTGCGACCGACATGAATCCGCGCCACGCCCTCCATGCCAGGCCGCATCCAGGGCTGGATCAAATCCAGGCGAACACGCACGCGGAAGACGTTGTCCTGATTGATGGCCTCGGCTTCGGGATTGATCCGCTCGACGGTGAAGCCGACCTTGCGATCCGGATACGAGGCCGTTGCCAGCTCGCCCTTCATCCCAAGGCGGACATCCACAATGCGATCCTCTGGCACGAGCAAATCCGCCCGAAGCGACTGCAGTGGCGCGATCTCGTAAAGAACATCCCCCCGTTGCACATCGGAGTTAAGCCTGCGATGCAGGTCGCCCGTGACGATCGTTCCGTCAAGCGGAGCTTGTAACTTGCCAAGGGAAATTTTGTATGCGATCTGCTTCAGCTCAGCCTGGGCTTGGGCAGCCTTGGCGTTGGCGATGTCTGCCTTGGCGTGCTCGCCCTCCTTGCGGGCAATGGCGGCCTCGGTGAGGTAGCCAAGCCGCTCGGCTTGGAGTCGGCCCCGCTCGAGTTCAAGATCGATCACGTCCAGCGTGGCCAGGGTCTGCCCTGCCTTGACCTCTTGGCCGACCTCCGCGCGGATACTGTCCAGCCGGGTGTTCAGCCCGGCCGCTACCACTTGCCGCTGCGTCGCATCCAGCGAGAATGATGACTGGACATAATCCTCCCCTTTCACCAACAATGCAAACAGTACAAACCCCACAATCCCAATGGCGGCAAGCTTCGCCCAGGTATGGCGAGGGCTGAGCACCATCGCAAGGCCCTTTTTTATCCAGTTGGCCAGGCGGGCGCCAAACCAGCGGTCACGCTGATATATTTCGACCAACCGGGCGGCCATCAGGTCGCAGGTTAGCCGGAGGGTTTCCATCTCGTTATGCTGCCAGGGATCCTCGGCCGAACGCGTAAGCGTCAATACGCCGACCACCTCCTTCTCGTAGCGGATAGGCAATGAAAGAATCGAGGACGGACCTTCTTTCTTCGAGAGGTCTCGCGTGGCCCGGCTGGTGTAGGTCGCCTCGTCGTCCGGGGGATAAACGATTTCAAGGTCCTGGTCGAAGCACTCCTCCATCGCCGCTTCCATGTGCTGGACGATTTTCATCTTGCGGCTGAATTCTTCAGTATGGCTAAGCGTTTTGAGATGCACGTACCGCCCGCGAAGCATCCCCAGGCCGACATGCTCGCTGTGGAACCGGGCAGTCAGCTCATTGCAAAGGGCCATCGCGGCAGCCTGGAACCGCTTGCAGGAGTTCAGGGCGGTGAGAGTTTCCATCGCGGCCTGGAGGGCTTCGAGGTCCTGCTGGCGGCGGTCAAGCTTCAACCGCATCGCATGCCGCGAGGGAAACGTGCTGGTCAGTTCGAGTCGTTCTTGTGCGAGATTGAGTTCCTCGGGCCCGGCGGCGGTAACGTCGTAAACGCCCGCGCCAGATGCGCCCAGCTCGGAATAGATCGGCACGATGATAGCACAGCGCTGGCCGGCCTGGGCATAGAAATCCTCGTCACGCCCGGGCAGCGGAATCCGCCGAGCCTGGCCGGTATGGGCCGCCTGCAAAGCCACGGCCGCCCCGCGGGCCAGCCACTCCGGCAGCGAAGGATTCTCCCCCTGCGGCGCCGGGTGCATTGCAAGGGGCACGAGTTGACCACTGCCATCGCTGCTGAGCAGCGCACCGGCAGACGCGCCGGCAAAGGAGCACTGCGCTTCCAGCCAGACAGGCACATATGACTCGGCCGAGCCCTCGAACTGAATCAGCCGGCGGATCAATGCGCCCGGCTTCGAGGCCGACGGGGCAGACTTCAAACCAGGGGACGACGAGATGTAGCTTGTTTCTTGCATCGTTCTCTCAGCCTGCGGCGTGGGGGGTGGGGGGTGCTTCCGGACGATCAAGCGAAAATTCTCTTTGCTCAGCTCGGCCAGTCGCGGACAACCATCATAAATCGCTTTTGCAATTTAGGTGCTAATGCGAGGTTAAGATCATGCTAAGATGAGTCGTGTGACGTATCGCACGAAGGGAGAAAAAACGGGCCAAGCCCGCGAGGACCTGACCCGAAGTCAATCTGCATCATGGAATGAGATGCTTATTCGCCGGCCTGTTGACGCTTCCGCATGTCCAGTTCCAGCTCGCCGAACTGCTCTTCGTGACGACGGATCAGCTGGCCGAGCGTAATGGCCAGGCGCTTTGCCGAGTAGTAGTTCATGACGATGCGATTCTTGACCTGGAAAAGAATCTCCGGGCGGTCCTGCTGACCGGCGGCCGGGGACACCAGGTTCAGCCCGAAGTCCAGCATGACTTCTTCAGCCGTGCCGTTCGTGCGGAACGCGTTGGCGTAGCTGGTGGTCATATCCCGCTCATCCATGCGAAGACGGACCTGCTGCTGGCCGGTCTGCTCGCGGGCCTGGTTTTCTACTACGTCCTGGTTCACTGCATTTTCTTCCATCGTGTCACTCATGGTGTTTCCTTTCAAGGCTTTCCAACGGGTTCGAATTGGGTTGCCACAACACGCGCTGCGGCCACAGTTCTGATTGAACGCATGGCAGGATATCTCAGTTGACCATGCTCAGCGAGAGACACTATGCGCAACTCATATTCACATTGAACAAGCATTGGATTAGAACTCCATAAAAACGCAATTGTTCGCCTTTGGTTAAGGATTCACAAAACACGACTCGAAAT